>NZ_CP042823.1:4185000-4485000 GCF_008000895.1 Methylobacterium sp. WL1
GACATCGGGCATGTCCGCATCCTCGTCTAGCCCGCCCGGCGTGACGAAATTGGCCCGGCCCGTATCGGTGCGCCACTCGCGCCGCTTCACCGGCAGGTCGCGCTGGAAGCCGCCGGGCTCCCACATGCGCCGCTCGTAGTCCCAGAACGAATCCGGCAGCGTCGCGCTGATCTCCCGGCGGATCTCGGCGTAGTCGGTCATGTAATCCGTCCACCGCACCCGCGGGTTCGGATCGAGCACCTTGAGGGCGAGTTCGCAGATCAGGCGGATCTCGCTGATCAGGTGCGGCGAGGCGGGCTTGCGCAGGCCGCGGTTGCCGTGGACGCATGCCGAGGTGTCCTCCATGGAGAGGACCTGCTGGCCGGCCGCGGTCTCATCGATCTCCAGTCGCCCGATCACCGGCAGGATGTAGCTGATCTCCCCCGGAAGCAGCGCGCTTCGGTTGAGCTTGGTGATCACGTTGACGGTCAGGCGCAACCGGCGCCAGGCCGGCTCCATCTGACCGTGATCGGGGATGGCGCGCACGAAGTTGCCGCCGAGCATCACGAAGGCCCGGACATCGCCTTTGAGGACGGCCTCGCAGGCCTCGACCGTGTTGTATCCGGGCTCGCGGGGCGGCTCGAAATCGAACTGCTCGCCGAGCCGCGTGAGCGGGAACAGCTCGGGCTTCTCGGTGATCCCGACCGTGCGCTGCCCCTGGACGTTGGAATGCCCGCGCACCGGGCAGATCCCGGCGCCATCGCGACCCATATTGCCGCGCAGCATCAAGAGGTTCACCAGCATCTGCACGGTTTCGACCCCGGCCCGGTGCTGGGTCAGCCCCATGCCGTAGACGCCGATCACGGTCCGCGACCGGCTGTAGACCATCGCGGTCGATTCCATGTCCGCCCGGTGCAGCCCCGAGCGGCGCTCGAGCACGTCCCAGTCTTGTGCCCGCAACCAGGCCACGAAGGTCTCGAAGCCGTGCGTGTGGTCCTTGATGAAGGCTTCATCGAGCACCGCCGCCCCGCCGGCCGTCAGCGCCTCGTCGTGCAGGGCCACCACCGCCTTGCAGATCCCGGTGAGCGCCGCGAGGTCGCCGCCCGCCTTGACCTGATGGTATTGCGAGCTGATCCGGGTGTCCTTGCGGGTCAGCATTTCCGTCGGCGATTGCGGGTTCAGGAAGCGCTCGAGCCCGCGTTCGCGCAGGGGGTTGTATGTGATGATCGGCACGCCGCGCCGACTCGCCTCCTGCAACGGGTGGAGCATGCGCGGCGAGTTGCTGCCCGGGTTCTGGCCGAAGAAGAGCAGGCAGTCGGCCTTGGCGAAGTCGTCGAGCGCCACGGTGCCGATGGCCTGCCCGATGCTCGCCGGCAAGGCGACCGAGGTCGTCTCGTGGCACATGTTGGAACTGTCCGGCAGGTTGTTGTTGCCGTAGATCCGGGCGAAGAGCTGGTAGAGGTAGCTGCCCTCGTTGGACAGGCGGCCGGAGCTGTAGAACACCGTTCCCTTCTTGCGGTCCTCGACCGCGCGCAATTCGCGGGCGATCTCCTCGACCGCATGGCCCCATGACACCGGCACGTAGGTGTCGCTGGTCGCATCGTAGCGCAGCGGATGCGTCAGGCGGCCGGTCTGTTCGAGATGGTAATCGTCCCAGTCGCGGAGTTCGGTCACCGTGTGGGCGGCGAAGAAGTCGGGCGTGCACCGGTGGGATGTCAGCTCCCAGGCGACGGCCTTGACCCCGTTCTCACAGAACTCGAACGGGAGCGGGCTTGCCGGCTTCACCCAGGCGCAGCTGTTGCACTGGTAGCCGTCGACCTTGTTGTGACGCGTCAACGCGACCGGGACACTCGCCAGGACGCCCTCACGCCTCAGGATGTTGCCGACCGAGAACGCCGATCCCCATCCGCCGGAGGGACGTCGGTAGGGCTTGAACGTCGGCTTTTCCAAGAGGCGCACTCCGAACCTGAATGACAAGGAAACACCTGCCGTCGATCCGTGTTTCCCGAAAACCGCACACACTTGCGAATAATACCCACCCATATCTTATGTTTATAACAGAGGTTAATATGACCGTTGGATACGACTACATGCTGAGGAAACCTTCGGGACCCAGTGCCCCGAAGATGTTCCTGGATACGCGCGTGGTGCCGGCCGTCGTCAATATCGCCGGCGGTGTGGAAGTTGCTTTGAACCGGGCCTCGGCACGAACCGGGCTCCACCCGATGCTCCTGCTCGTCGGCATCGCGACCGCGGCGATCGTCGTGGGTCGCCGGGTACGGGCGGAGCCGCTAGGCGGGCTGTCGCGGCGCGTGAGGCGCACGTCTTTCGACCCGCCTCCCCTTGCCCGCCTCCCCTTGCCTGGCCCCTTGCCCGGCCCCCTTGCCCGGCGGCCTTGGTCGCACAGGTTGAGGCCGGCTCGTGCAGACGGACCAGCGCCGACCGGAGGTCCGTGGTGCTGCGCCAGCGCGGCCCCGCCACGGATTCGCTTCGCCGGGAGGCTTTCGAAGCCTCGGCGAAAAAAGAAGGGGCCAGCCACTAGACGACCGGTCTAATCAGGGCTATCTCAGCGTCATGGCACGCCTCAACACGCATACCGACACCCGGCAGGAGATTCTCGACACCGCCTACGGCCTGGTGGGCGCGAAGGGGTTTTCCGGGGTCGGGCTCAACGAGATCCTGGCTTCGGCCGGGGTCCCGAAGGGATCGTTCTACCACTACTTCGGCTCGAAGGAGGCTTTCGGCGAGGCGCTCCTGGCCGATTACTTCGAGGGGTATCTCGCCGCTCTGGATGCGACGCTCGCCGAGCCCGGCTTGGACCACGCCGAGCGCCTGATGAACTACTGGCGCAAATGGCAGGCGACGCAGGGCAGCGTCGATTATCAGCGCAAGTGCCTGGCGGTGAAGCTCGCCGCGGAAGTCTCGGACCTGTCCGAGGCCATGCGGCTCGCCCTCAAGGGCGGGACCGCCGGGATCATCGAACGGCTGGCGCGGGCGATCGAGGCGGGGGCCGCGGAGGGCTCCTTGAAGGTGGAGGGCACGTCCCACGCCACCGCCGAGGCGCTCTATCACGTGTGGCTCGGCGCGAGCCTGATGGCGAAGATCGTGCGGACCGACGCGCCGTTCGAGGCCGCGATGACGACGACGCGACAGATCCTCGGACTCGCCTGACGCGAGCCCGAGGTACGGCGCGGGCGGCCGAACCGTGCCTGCTCGTGCCGAACTTTTAGACGACTGGTCTACTCAAGCGAACAATGAAGCCTCCCCGAACCGGCGGAGGCGAGGACACCACGCAAGGAGCGAGCTCATGCCCCACGGAACGAAGACTGCAGCCGTCCCCGCCCTCGTCACCGCCGGGTTGATGAGCGCCGCCCTGCTCGGCACCTCCGCGGCCACGGCGCAGGAGCGGATCACCCTGGAGACCATCGGCGCAGTCCGCATGGCCGGCAGCAGGCTCGACGACGGCCACCGCGTGAACCCGCAGGTTCGGCCGGCCGAGACGGGATCCGCGCAAGAGCAGCGCGCGGACGATCCGTCGAAGGCGCACTGACGCCGCCTCGGCGTCCCCCATGCCATGTGAAATCCCGGCCGATCGATCGATCGGCTGCCGGAAGCTTCCCTTCGACCTGAACGATCACGGAGAACGACAATGAAGATCCTGATGGTGCTGACCTCCCACGATCAGCTCGGCGACACCGGCCGCAAAACCGGTTTCTGGCTGGAAGAGCTCGCCGCGCCCTACTACGTGTTCAAGGATGCCGGCGCCGAGATCGTGCTGGCCTCGCCCCGGGGCGGACGGCCGCCGCTGGACCCGAAGAGCAGCGAGCCGGGTTCGCAGACCGACGCGACGCGCCGGTTCGAGGCGGACGAGGAAGCGCTGACGGCGCTCGAGACCACGACCCGGCTCGATGCCGTCTCCCATGACGGGTTCGACGCCGTGTTCTATCCGGGCGGCCACGGTCCGCTTTGGGACCTGGCCGAGGACCCGGTCTCGATCAGGCTGATCGAGACGACGCTGGCGGCCGGCAAGCCCGTCACCCTCGTCTGCCATGCCCCCGGCGTCCTGCGCCACGCGAAGGCCCCCGACGGGACGCCGCTCGTCCAGGGCAAGGCCGTCACCGGGTTAACGAACACCGAGGAGGAGGCGGTCGGCCTCACCGAGGTCGTTCCCTTCCTGGTCGAGGATGCGCTGCGCCAGAACGGCGGCCGGTTCTCCAAGGCCGGCGACTGGGCGCCGTACGTGGTGGCCGACGGCCTGCTCATCACCGGCCAGAACCCGGCCTCTTCCGGGCCGGCCGCCGAGCGTCTCCTCGCGCATCTCGCGAACGGCTGACGACACCACCCTCCGTCCCCGGACACCGTCCGCCCGCGCATCCGCGCGGGCGGCGACCGGCCCCGGGGCGACGCCGCCGGCCCGACAGAGGTCCGCACGTCGGCAGAAGCCTCCCCCCTCGACATCCATCGCGAAGGACACCGGCCCATGACAAACGATATCGTCTTCTCGGACGCGACCCAGCTCGCCGCGCTGATCCGCACCCGCCAGGTCTCGCCGGTGGAGGTCATGCAGGCCCACCTCGACCGCATCGCGGCCGTCGATCCCAAGGTCAACGCCATCGTCACCGTGGCGGAGCGGGCGCTCGACGGCGCCCGCGCGGCCGAAGCCGCGATCCTAGCCGGGGGCGAGATCGGGCCCCTGCACGGGGTGCCGTTCACCGTCAAGGATTCGATCGACACCGCCGGCGTCCCGACCCAGCGCGGGTCGCCGATCTTCCGGGGCCGCATCCCCACCGCGGACGCCACGAGCGTCGCCCGCCTCAAGGCCGCCGGGGCGATCCTGCTGGCCAAGACCAACCTGCCGGAATTCTCCTACTGGATCGAGAGCGACAACCTGCTCTCCGGTCGCTCGAACAACCCCTGGGACCTCGAGCGGACGCCCGGCGGGTCGAGCGGGGGCGAGTCGGCGGCCATCGCGGCGGGTATGTCGCCGCTGGGCCTCGGCACCGACCTCGCCATCTCGGTCCGGGGCCCGGCCGCGCAGACCGGGATCGTCTCGCTGAAGCCGACCCACGGGCGGGTGCCGATGACGGGGATCTGGCCGCGCGCGCCGCGGCGCTTCTGGCATGTCGGCCCGATGGCCCGCTCCATCCGGGACCTCGCGCTGGCCTTCTCGCTCCTGTCCGGTCCCGACGGCGAGGACGGCTACGCGTCCCGCACCGTCGCCGCCGATGCCGGCCTGGGCTCCGCGCCCGGCCGTCCGCTCCGGGTGGGCTGGCTGGTCGAGCCGGGCTTCGGCCCGATCGATCCCGAGGTCGCCGCCACCGTCCGGGCGGCGGCCGAGGCCCTCAAGGCCGCGGGCTGCGTCGTGGAGGCCGTGCGCATCCCGGCGCTGGAGCGTGACTTCGCCCTCGACGTCTTCAACACGCTGCACGTCATGGAGATGAAGCCGGCCTTCAGGGAGGCGACGGAGGGCCGGAGCCGGGACGAGATCTACACCATGGCCAGGACCATGCTGGCGCTCCCGGACTCGTCGATGGACGACTACATCGCGGCCGAGCAGGCGGCGGAGCGGCTGCGGGACGGCTACGCCGACTACTTCCGGCGCTACGACGCGCTGATCACCCCGGTCCTGCCGATCCCGGCCCACAAGCACGGCGTCACGCACTTCGTCATCAACGGGCAGACCGTCGACGCCACCTACCTCCAGGGCGCGACCGTGCCGCTGAACGTCACCGGCCTGCCCGGCCTGTCGATGCGGTTCGGGACGAGCGGCGAGGGACTGCCGATCAACGTCCAGGTCGTTGCCAGCTGGCAGGCCGAATCGACGATCCTGCACGTCGCCGCGCTGCTGGAGGCGGCGAGCCCGGTGCGTGGGCTGCACCCGAACCTGTAGGCCGCCGTCGCGCTTGTCCCGCGGGATCGCGCTTACGACGCCGGATGCTGCCTCCAACTCACGATCGGCGCCCCGACCTGACGCGCTGCCCCGTCGGGGCGCAGATGCGCCTACCGCTTCTTGCCCAGCTCCGCGGCGATGTCCTTCGTCATCCGGCCGACCTTCCGATGCGCCGCCGTCAGCTGGTCCTGGGTGACGCCCCAGCGCTTCATCCAGAACTCGACGGCCTTGCGTTCCGACAGATCGAGCCGGTCCTTATCGATGAAGCCACGCTTGTCCTTGAGGCCAGCCATGGGAAATCCTGTTGTGTTGGTGACTGCGGGTTAGGAGGAGGCGCGCGACGAACCTCTCGGGCGCGAGACATGCGGGGGAATCGCAGCGATGCCCAGACCCATGGGGCCACGCAGCGCACCGATGCGGCGGGTTGCCCGGCCGGTCGGCGCTCTTGTGATGGAAGTCGGCGCGCAGGAACGCGGCGCCCTGTGTCGGGCTGCCGGCCATGTCGGGCGCCGCGGCGGGGGAGGCGAAGTCCCGGTGATGGTGCTCGCGCGGGCGCGGCAGACCGGTCAAAGCGGCGTGGATCGGATCCTGCGCGGGCGGTCGCGGACTGTCCGCGAGGGCGTCGCGGGTGGGCGCCCTCGCAAACGGCGCGCTCATCAGGACGACCGATCCGAACACGTCGGGCCGGGCCAGGGAGCAGAAGCCCGCGACCCAGGAGCCGAAATCGTGACCGGCGATGAGCCCGGGAAAGGCGTGAGCATGACCACACTGTGAAGACGTCTGATCCAGTCAGCCCGGGGGCCCGTCCCCATCGCGGTTCAGGCTCCCACACGGATTGAAGTGACGGATCGTGACAGCGTTGCAAACGCAGCGTCGGGATCAGCGCGCCAGGCCGAAACAGAAATGAAAAACACCCCGGGAGCGGGTGCTCCCAGGGTGTTGCCGACCTCACGGCCAGATTGATCGGGCTGGGGATCCGGAGGCCGACAAGTTGCCGGCGCCTTCCGCGGCGGGGAGCGAGGAGGAGGACCAACACCTCTCGCCCGCCGGCCACATCTCCCGGCGTTGAGGCCGGGAGGAGCGCGATCCGATACTAGTACGAGCCGAACTTGTAGTTCAGGCCGGCGCGGACGACGGCGAACTCGTCGTCGCGACGACCGATGGCGCTGTAGGCCACCGGGACGAGGTTGGCGGCGTTGACGACCAGGGCGCCCTGGTTGCGGTTGCCGCGCTCCAGGTTGACGTACAGACCTTCGATCTTGAACGTCACGGCCGAGGACCGGAAGAAGTTCAGGAACGACTCGGTGGGGAGGGCGAACTCGACACCGCCGCCGACGGCGTAGCCGGTGCGGAAGCTGTCGTTGCCGGCGTAGCCGCCGAACGAGCGGTCGGCGCTGCCCGAGCCGTAGGCGAAGCCGCCGGTGCCGTACACGAGGGTGCGGTCGAAGGCGTAGCCGAGGCGGCCGCGCACGGTGCCGAAGTAGTCGAGGCTCGACAGGCCGCGCGGGTCGGTGACGTAGTAGCCCGGGGCGACGGCGCCGTTCACGAAGGCGTTGTTCCGGCTACGGCCGAAGTCGAGGTACTGGGCGTCGGCCTCGATGCCGACGACCACGCCCGAACCCGGGGTGAACTGGACGTTGTAGCCGATCTGCGCGCCGCCGGAGAAGCCGTCCTGGCTGCGGTTGCGGAAGGTGGCGGTGGTGCCGGGAACGGCGAACGGGGCCGGGATGCCGAAGGTGGAGTTGTTCGAGCGGCTGCTGGCGTCGAAGGCGTAGCCGGCGTTGAAACCCGCGTAGAAGCCGGTCCAGGTGAACACCGGCACCGGGGTGAACACGGGCGGCGGGGCGGCGCGGCGCGGCAGGTCGGCGGCGGCAGCGGCGCCGGTCAGGGCGGTGAAGGCGGCCAGGGAGGCGAGAAGCTTGGTCATCGTGTTGGGTCCGGGATTTCTATCTGACGGTAAGGCTACCGGCCCATGAGCCAAATAGCTGTAGTTTTACGGACACACT
The DNA here is from genome assembly GCF_008000895.1 of Methylobacterium sp. WL1. Classification (NCBI taxonomy): domain Bacteria; kingdom Pseudomonadati; phylum Pseudomonadota; class Alphaproteobacteria; order Hyphomicrobiales; family Methylobacteriaceae; genus Methylobacterium; species Methylobacterium sp. WL1. The sequence continues at coordinate 4,192,876 of NZ_CP042823.1, forward strand.
TGTCGCCGATGAAGCAAGACGGCGTAGTAAACCATTTATGAAGCGGCTTTGTGCGCGCTAAGTATTTCGCAATGTACTGCGTCATGCGCCGTGACTAGAAGGTTGCGATTTGGTTGCATCATGCAGCGGCGGCGCCCGCGAACTGTGACCCGCAAGTCATAGCTTGGATTGTGAGGCTCACTGCAAGGTGGCACTTCACTTGGGGGCTTCACGCCACACCATGCCTATCCGGCCGCGCCCGCCGGACACATGTCATGCCGGCCGCTGCACCTCGGGAGCATGATACGGCCAACAATTCCGGTCCTCGCCTCCAGATGCGGTCGCTGCTGTTCCTGAGGAAGGCTTTCGTGGATCCGGTCGGTGGCGAGTATCGCCCTGGGTAGCAGACCTGCACCGAACGAGTTTGACCCAGCGATACGGAAGTCCCAGTCTCCGCATTTAGCGGGGCTCATAAGCGATATAGCTACGTTTATCGCTCCGTATAAAACAATACGGAGGAAAATACGTGGATCGGCACAGCTTCGACCAGACCAACATCACGTGGCGCACCCTGGATTGGCTCGATCACATCGCCTTCTTCGTCTACAAGGTCGACGAGGAGAACCGGATCGTCGACGTGCTCTTCAAGTTTGCCGCCAACCAGCGGGTGATGCTGCACCGGCATCACTGCCCTTACGTCACGCTGGTCATGCAGGGCGAACTGCGGTTCTACCGCCCGAACGGTACGCTGAAGGAGATCCGCCCCAGCGGCAGCTTCGTCTCCGGGCCCGCCCATGGCGAACCTCACGAGGAGGGCGGCGGAGATCGGGATGCGATCGTCTTCTTCAGCAACCGCAACATCGAAGACGCGCTCTACGAGTTCCTCGACAAGGACGGGCGCACGATGCAGGTGCTGGGGATCGCCGACTTCCGGGCACAGCTCGAGGCACAGATCGCAGACGGGTCAGCCGCGAAGGTGGCCGGTCGCCCCGTCTGATGGGAAGGAGCCCCGCAGTTTCGCAGCCGCGGGGCTAAACCATGGAATCACATGCGGGCGCGGCGCATGTGATGATGCCGGTGACGGGTCATGTGTCGCCGCCCCATCATGCCGGTCTGGCCACCCATCCGCTTCTGGGACGAGCTCTTCACGCTGCCCGGGTTATTCATGTTGCCTTCCGCGCTACCGCCCCCGGCGGGTGTCTGCGCCATCGCTGCTCCTGCCATCGCGACGGTGAGCGCGGCAGCGAGAGCGATTGTCTTGATCGACATGGACGTTCCTCCAGACCGATCGGTTCGATCAGCCCAGGAGCAAACATCCCCGCGGTCGGTATCGTTCAGGCACCGACGCTGATTGACGTTACAGATCCTGACGCCGTCGCAACCGCAGCGCCAGGATCAGAGCGCCGGGCCAAAACGCGAGGCTCAGCACCGCGACCGGCAGGATCGGGCGGTCCTTCCACCACACGATGATCACCGGCACGAACAGGCCGAGGATGGCGATGGTGAGGAACGCCCAGACTTCGACGTCGGACAGGTTCATGAGCGGTAGGTAGGGGCTTTCCTACCGCGACGCTTCCTTCACACCTGGTGGCACAATGCCGCCACCAGGCCGATCCGGCCCGAGCACCGCTCACTCTACCCGCTCGACCGGCGCGAGCTGTCGATGGCAATCCGCTTTGGTCGGGCGCAGGGCCGCTGTGAGCGCTGCGGGCGACCGCACGGGCAGATAGTCTACCACCTCGGCGATGGGCGTCGGCGGGATGCTAGACCCGGCCGCCGGCGCGATGACTGGAGCCGTAGGATCCGGGTCAGGTCTGGCGCTGGTATCCTCGGCCGCGACCGCCGAACCCGTGTCGTCCCGGCAGCCGCCCACCGGGATCACGACACGGCCGACAACGCGGACGCCAACCGCGCAGCCTCCTGCCATCGCGGCCACATGATCCGCGACAGACCGGAGCACCAACGCCGACGCCGACGCACGCTGTTCCAGCGGAAGGCGATGGGGGATCCATTCGGTGGACCCTACGCCCGAGATACGGTCGAGAAAGCCGTCAGCTATCCTCATCGCGGTCGAGATTGCGGATCAAGTCACCGATCGGATCGCCGTCGGCGGTCCCGCTTTGGGCAGCTGGATGTATCAAGGTGCTCGAAAGCCTGGGCAATGCCCCAACCCCCGGCGGCAGGGGCATCGTTGGGCGACGTGCCAACAGCGCGCCGCTGTCCGCCATCAACGCAGCAGGCTCACTGCCATGTAGCCTACGCGGAGGATCGGCCCAGATCGTCGGCCCGGCCGCCGTTTCATTGGCGACCATGACAACCCGCACCGTGCGCTCCGGCCTCTCGTCGTTGCCCGGATGTAGGACATGGGCGGCGGCGAGCAGCCCAAAGGCAGCAATCGCGGTGGTGACGAGGGTGGATCTGTAGTGTTCCATGTCGGTGGAACCGACGGCCAAGCTTGCCGTTCCGCCTGCTCTCCCGGGATAGCTAACCGTGACTTTACGGATGCCGCTCAGCCCGGCGGCGGGAACGATCCGAGCTTTCACGAAGGCTTCTCGTCGGGAGCCACGAAGGGTTGACGAAGCCTCCGGGCAGCTACCATCCCGTCGAGGAACAGCTTCACGGGAGCACGATTACCCTAGTACCGCCCAAGGGTCCCTAAGCACTCGGGAGGCGGGTCAACGGGAGAACGCTAATGAAGGCATCACTGCTTGTTGTTGCAGCCATTCTCGCCCTCGGAAGCACAGCCTTCGCTGCTGAAAGTGGAGCTGGCGGCTCAAGCCGTTCAGGAACCGCGAACAGTACCGGCCCGAACGATGCGGGCTCAGGCTCATCCCCGGGTGCGGCCGGCAGCGGCCCTTCAACTGGCGGGATGAGCCGCTCCGGCACGACGAACAGCACGGGGGCCAACGACGCTGGGTCAGGCTCGAAGCCAAACGGGACCAGCGGAACGCCTGGCAACCGCTGAACGTCCCTCGAATGGGGCGGCCTCACCGCCTCCCCATTCACGGCTTAGCGCTTCCAATGGAGCGTGCGGTCGCATCCGCCTGGTCGCGATACGGTCCTGTAGACACCGACCGTTAACCAGATTGTCCCTCGCTCGCCGCATGTCGGCGGTAGGCACTCTCGCTCCCGCAACGGCCGAGAGCAGAGCATGACGCGCGCCGACCTCGACAAGCGCACCGCGCTGACCGTGTGGCCTGGCCATGGCCCAGCGCACGTCGCGCAGGGTCACGAGTTCCCAACGCTGCGCCAGGCTCTCGCGGCAGCCGCTAGAGCCATAGACGCAGAAGACGCGCAGCCCTGGATCATCACGGAGAACGGCGACATTCTCTCGCCGCGATGGATCAGGGCCAACGCTGGATCTAGGTGTTTGGTCCCGGCATTTGGTGGATCGGGCTTGACCTGAAGCGGCTGGGCTCGGCGGACCATGCTTTGCAGATGGCCTCATAGAGGGTGAGCCCACGGAAGGTCTTGAGGCGGCGTGCGAAGTTGTAGGCGCTGACGAAGTCGGCCAGGTGAGTGCGGAGTTGCGCGTGACTGTCGGAGTGGTAGCGCTTGACCGTCAGGTCCTTGATCGTGCGGTTCATTCGCTCGACCTGACCGTTGGTCCAGGGGTGACGCGGCTTGGTTAGACGATGGTCGATATCGTTTCGGGCGCAGGCGGACTCGAAGCTGCCGGCTCGGAATGTCTCGCCGGCTGCCATCGCCTCCTTGATGATGGAAGCGGCCGAGGCGATGTTGCCGGGCGTGGTGAAGTGGGCGCCGTTGTCGGCGAGCACCGTGTGCGCCTTGTAAGGCACGGCCTCAATAAGATGGCGGAGAAAGTCGCCTGCGACCCGCCGCGTTGCCTTCTCATGGAGTTCGACGAAGGCGAACTTGGTCGTGCGATCGATGGCGACGAATAGGTAGAGCCGACCCTCGGCCGTGTGTATTTCAGCCAGATCGATGTGGAAGTAGCCGAGAGGGTAGGCCTTGAAGCGCGACCGCTTGGGCTTGTCGCCGTCGACCTCCAGCAATCGGCTGATACCGTGGCGTTGCAGGCAGCGGTACAGGGACGAGCGGGTCAGGTGCGGGATCGTGGCCTTCAGCGCGTAGAGGCAGTCTTCGAGCGGCAGAAGCGTGTGACGGGGAAAGGCGACAACGACCGCTTCGTCCTCGGGTGACAGCACCGTCGAACGCGGATCCTTCGGCCCCGTGCGCTGGTCGGCGACCGAGGTTCGCTGCCTCCACTTAGCGACCGTCTTTGGGTTGATCCCGTAGCGCTTCGAGAGCGCCCTCAGGCTCGCTTGACTATGCTGGATCGTTCGACGGATCGCCTCCGTCGTCGTGGCGCTGCCGGGGACTGTCAGGAATTTCGTGTGCGGGCGGCGTGTTGAACATCAGGCCGCCATGGCCCGGGTGAAGCGCTCGCCGAAGATGACGGCGAACTGCGCCTTGGCCATGACCCACTCACGCGGGCCCATCTTCCACGCCTTCTCGAAGCGGTTCAAGACCAGGTAGAGCAGCTTCAGCGCGGCCTCGTCGGTCGGGAAGTGACCGCGGGCGCGCACGGCCCGGCGCAGGGTGGCGTTCAGAGCCTCGATGGCGTTCGTCGTGTACAGGATCCGGCGAACCTCGCCCGGGAACGCGTAGAACGGGATCACCTCGCCCCAGGCCCGTCGCCAGCTCTGGGCGATGGCCGGGTAGCGCTTGCCCCACTCGCCCGCCTCGAAGGCCGCCAAGGCCGCCTCGCCAGCTGTGGCATCGAGCGCGCGGTAGATGTCCTTCAGCGCGGCCGCCACGAGCTTGCGGTCCTTGTAGGAGACGAAGTCGAGGCTGTGGCGCAGCAGGTGAACGATGCAGGTTTGGACCATCGCCTCGGGGAACACCGCCCGGATTGCATCGGGGAAGCCCTTCAGGCCATCGACCACGGCCAGGAGCACGTCCTCGACGCCGCGGTTCCTGAGCTCGTTCATGACCCGTAGCCAGAACTTGGCGCCCTCGTTCTGCTCCAGCCACAGGCCGAGGATCTCCTTGGAGCCGTCGGCGCGCACGCCCAGCGCGATGTGGACGGCCTTGTTCCGAACGACGCCCTCGTCGCGCACCTTGATCCGCAGGGCGTCGAAGAACACGATCGGGTAGACCGGCTCCAGCGGCCGGGCCTGCCAGGCGGCGACCTCCTCCAGGACCGCGTCGGTCACCGCGCTGATCAGGTCGGGCGAGACCTCGATGCCGTAGAGCTCGCGCAGGTGGGAGACGATCTCCCGGGTGCTCATGCCGCGGGCGTACATCGACACGATCTTGTCGTCGAAGCCGGGAAAGCGGCGCTGATACCGGGCGATCAGTTGCGGATCGAACGTCGCCTGCCGGTCGCGCGGGATCGCCAGCTCGATCCGGCCAGTCTCGGTCGTGACTGTCTTGCGGCCATAGCCGTTGCGCGTGTTGCCAGCATCCTCGCCCGCCAGATGGTGGTCCATCTCGGCGTTGAGCGCTCGCTCGGCCAGGGCTTTCTTCAGCTCGTTCAGCAGGCCGTCGGCCTCGAAGGCCGTCTTGGGATCGGCCCCGGCCAGAAGCTGATCCAGGAGCGTGTCAGGAATACGGGGTGCTTTGCGTCGTGCCATCGGGAACCTCCATCGGATCCACTATGGCCGCCCGCACACGAAATTCCTGACAGTCCCGACGGGGCGCGCGCACATGATGGACGCAAGATCCGGATGCTCGACGTCGTCGACGAGTTCACGCATGAATGCCTGGCGATCCGAGTCGCCCGCAAGCTGAAGGCAACCGATATCATCGACGTGCTCTCGGACCTGTTCATCCTCCGTGGCGTACCTAGCCATATCCGTTCGGATAACGTCCCGGAGTTCGTTGCGAAGATCGTACAATCTTGGATCACCGGCGTCGGCAGCAAAACCGCCTACATCACTCCGGGCTCACCGCGGGAGAATGGCTACGTCGAAAGCTTCAACGTGCGGCTTCGCGATGAACTGCTCAACGGCGAGATCTTATACACACTCAGGGAGGCGCGGATCGTCATCGAAAATTGGAGATGTCATTACAACACCGTGCACCCCCACGCCTCACTGGGATACCAGCCGCCTGCACCGGAAGTGTTCATGTCCAGCCTTCTCCGCTTGGCCGGCCGCGCTCGCCCGACCCGCTCCGCCGGCCAAACTACCCGTGGTGGAGCGGCCTACCGCGCACTAACTTGAACCTTGGAGCATCCTGTGGGGGCCGATCACGCTCACTGGCGACCTCACATGAAAGCTTCTTCGCGATCGAAGTACCGCCGCCGATTGATCACCTTGAACGTAGAATAAATATAAACTGATGCTACGCTCTAACGTGTAGCTTTTATGTTCTTGCCAAATGGCGTGTCGCCACGATACGCGATGACGTTGCTTAATTGCTCCGGCGATTTGTCGCTGGCAGAGGTCGATGGCTGTCGTCACTCCTTCGCGCGAGGCGCGCGCAAGTCATTTAGCGAGACTTTATCGTACCCATTGTAAAGCCTTGCTGCGCTTTCTGGGTCGGAAGGTCGGCCAAAACGATGCGTCGGATTTGGCGCACGAGGCATTCCTCCGGATCGCACATTCGGGACATAGCCAGACACGTCTCCACAACGAGCGCGCCTTCCTGTTTCAGATCGCAGCGAACCTGGTCCTCGACCACAAGCGTGCGCAGTTGCGCCATTCTCGCATCCTCACGGCCATTGAGATAGACGAGCTCTTGATGGTTGCCGACGAGACGCCGGGCCCGGAGCAGTTCGCTCAGTCGCGTGGTGAGGTGCAGGCTCTCGACGCGGCACTGCACGAATTGCCTCTCCGGCGCGCCGAGGCCTTCCGGCTCAGCCGGATCGAAGGTCTAAGTCACGCATCCATCGCCGCCCGTCTTGGCGTATCGCTCCGCACCGTGGAGGCAGAGGTCAGGATGGCTCTCGATCATTGTGCCGACCGTCTGCGATCCGGACGATCGCCGGATTGATCGCGGCATCCTCCTGATGACAATGGTCCCCGGCATGGAATGCCCTTCAGGAGATCGCTTGAAACGCTCGCGGCAAACGGCGAGAGACGAATGAGCGCGCCGGATGATCATGGCGGACCGTCCGCCGACAGGGACCGATGCATCGCGCAGGACGCGCGCGCCTGGGTGGTTCGCCTGACGTCAGGCACCGCGACGCAGGACGACGCACAGGCGCTTGCCGCCTGGCGCTCCGATCCGGAGCAGGACGCCGCCTTCCGGGCTGCAGCAGGACTCTGGAAGCAGGCGGGCCACGCCCTTGCCGGCCCAGCGCGCGCGCCTGCCAGCCGCGGTGACCTGCTGGCGATGACCCGGCGCCGCATGCTCCGCCGGGTGGCCGCGGGAGGCATCGCATCGGCCTCGATCGCCGCCGGCGCGACGCTCGCGTTGCGATGGCCGGTGCTGAATGCGGCCTATCGGACAGGAACCGGTGAGATCCGAACGGTGGTCCTGTCGGGCGGCATCCGCATCGAGCTGGATGCCGAAACCGCCCTGGACGCCCGCCTCGACGACGAGGGACACGACATGGCCCTGCAGGCGGGCTCGGTCGCTGTCACGGTCCCGGCCAGCGGTGCGGCGCTCATCCTGGGCGCAGGCCGGGGGCGCCTCGTCACCGAGCTGGGTCGGCCCGCGGAGTTCATCGTGCGCTGCAGGCCGAGCGAAGGCCTCTCCGGTTGGGTCGGCGCCCTGGACGCCGACATGTCCTGCCTGTCCGGCGCCGTCACGGTCGTTCCCGCCGCGGGAGCGCCGACGACGCGCCTCATGGCGGGACAGGAGATCAGGATCGGGCCGGATGCGCGCGGCGTTCACCTCATCGACGTCGCCCATGTGGCGGCATGGCGGCGTGGCCTTCTCGTCTTCCGCGACACGCCCCTGTCGGAGGTCGTGGACGATCTCAACCGATACCGCCCCGGTCGGATCGTCCTGGCCGGTTCGGCGGCCGCCGCGAGACGCGTGACAGGAATTTTTCATCTGGCACGTCCGGAAGAGGCCCTCAGCAGCATCCGCACCGCGCTCGCCCTCTCGGAGGTGCGGCTCGGCGACCGGCTCGTCATTCTCCGCTGAGGTCGGCGAGGCCGGCGCGGGAGCCATTGGGTTTTTTTGCGGGCTCGTCACCCGGGGCACGTCTGAAGAGTCAGGCGGGCGATCATGACCCGCCGGGCCGCGGTTGCAAACCGCGCGGGGACGGTGGGGCGAATGACGGTTCAAGAACGCGGGGCGAACCGGACGGGGAATGGCTGTCGCATGGTCATCGGATTGAGTGGTGTCGCGGCGTTGGTGCTCGCCATTCCGACGCCGACCTCGGCAGCCATCGACCATGCGGCGCGGGACGGGACGGCCATCGGCGCGCGGATCACCCGCATTGCCGCAATCGTCGCGGACGCGGACGCGGACGAGACCCTGGATTTCGCCATCGCGGCTCAGCCCCTGGACGAGGCCCTGGCGGCCTACGGAGCGATCAGCGGCGTCCAGTTGATCTACGACAGTCACGCGACTCGCCGGCTCCGCGCGACACCGATCACCGGACGCTACGACCGGGTGGAAGCGCTCCGCCGATTGCTCGCGGGTACGGGGCTGGTGCCGCAATTCACGGCGCAGCGCTCGGCGACCCTCGTGGGCATCGTCGCCGAGGTCGAGCCCGCCGGCATCCAGGACGGCGGCGTCGTCTTGGATGCGCTGGAGGTGACCAGCGAAACCGCCGTCGGACCCACACATGGCTACGTCGCCCGCGGCAGCACGACCGCGACCAAGACCGGCACGTCGCTTCTCGAAACGCCCCAGGCGGTCAACGTCATCGGCCGAAAGGAGATCGAGGATCGGCAGGCGCAGAGCGTCAGCCAAGCGCTTCTCTACACGCCGGGGGTTCTCACCCAGTACGGCACGGACGTGCGCTACGATTGGCTCTACGTCCGCGGCTTCGTGCCCGGGCGCTACCTCGACGGGTTGCGCCTGCCGTTCGGTGCTCGCGGATACTCGCAGCCGCGCATCGAATCCTACGGCCTGGAGCGCATCGAATTGCTGAAGGGCCCGGCCTCGGGGCTCTACGGGCAGAACTCGCCGGGCGGTCTGCTCAACCTCGTCAGCAAGCGGCCGAGCGCGGTTCCCGTGCGTGAGATCCAGCTCCAGACCGGCAGCTTCGGACGCGCACAGGCCGCATTCGATCTGTCGGGTCCGATCGATCCGGACGGCAGAATCCTGTACCGGCTCACCGGCCTCGCGCGCACCACCGGCACCCAGGTCGACGATCTGGAGGAGGATCGGGTCTTCATCGCACCGAGCGTCACGTTCCGGCCGGATTCCGACACGTCGCTCACGATTCTCTCGCAATACCTGCACATCGATTCGCCCGGAGGCGGCGCGCCACAAGGCCTGCCGACGCTCGGCACCCTGTACACGAACCCGCGCGGGCGCATTCCGACCAGCCGGTTCATCGGTGAGCCGAACTACGATCGCTTCAAGCTCGACCAGGGCTTCATCGGCTACACCTTCGAACATCGGTCCAACGACGTCTGGACCGTGCGCCAGAACCTGCGCTTCGCCCATGTCGAAGCCGACACCCAGCGGGTTCAGGCCATCGGGCTCGGGGCCGACGGCCGCACGCTCTCCCGCTACGCCTGGGCCTTCCCAGAGCACTCGAACCTGTTCAACGTCGACAATCAGGCGGAGGCGCGCTTCTCCACCGGGCCCTTCGACCATACCCTGCTCCTCGGCGCCGATTACCTGCGCGAAGATGCGCGCTACGACGAATCGCAATTGCGGGTCGTCCCCTCGGTCAACATCTTCGCGCCGGTCTACGCGGGTACGGTCACCCGGCCGCCGCTGGGCACGCGGATCACGCAAGGCCGCAACCAAGTCGGCCTCTACACGCAGGACGAGATCCGCTTCGGCGGCTTCAGCCTCACGCTGAGCGGGCGGCAGGACTGGGCCGACGCCGTCACCCGCACCCGGACGGCAGCGACCGGTGCATTGGCGCGGGTGAAGCAGGACGATGCCGCCTTCACCGGTCGGGTCGGACTGAGCTATCTCTTCGACGGCGGCTTCGCCCCCTATGTGAGCTACGCGACCTCGTTCCAGCCGACCTCCGGCACGAACCGGCACGGCTCACCGTTCGCGCCCACCACCGGGGATCAGATCGAGGGCGGCATCAAGGTGCAGCCGACAGGAACGAACCTCCTGCTGACCGGGGCGGTCTTCGACCTGAGGCAGCAGAACGTGCTGACGCCGGATGCCATCGACTTCCGCTTCAATACCCAGGCCGGCGCGGCACGGGTCCGCGGGCTGGAACTCGAGGCCAAGGCGAGCCTGACCGACAGTCTCGACCTCGTCGCCTCCTATGCGGCCATGACCAGTCGATTCACCAAGGCGAACGCCGATGCGACGGGAGCCAGCATCGTCGGGAACGAACTGCCGTTCGTTCCGCGCCATCAGGCGTCCGTCTGGCTCGACTATACGATCCGGACGGGCGACTGGGCGGGCCTCGGCCTGGGAGCGGGCGTTCGCTACATCGGTGTTTCGGTGGGCGACAACGCCAATCTCTATCGGACACCGGTCGTCACGCTCGTCGACGCGGCCTTGCGGTATGATTTCGGGTATCGCTACCCCGCCCTGAAGGGCATCGATCTCGCGCTCAACGCGACGAATCTCTTCGACAAAACCTACGTGACGACGTGCATCGCTGCCACCGGGTGTTTCTACGGTAATAGGCAGACGATCCTCGCGACGCTGCGCTATCGTTGGTGACGGTCAGGAACATCGGCCGAAGAGCCCCGGCGGATCGTTAACTCTTTGGGGACGGTTCTTGACCCTGACCCACCAAACTGGTCCGCGCTGAGCGCAAGTTTTTCGGGCATCCTGAACCCTGAAGGAGGGTGGATGCCATGCCTCGCAAACGCTTCACGAACGAACAGATCGCCTTCGCCCTGCGGCAGGCGGAGAATGGTGCGACGGTGGATGAGGTCTGCCGGAAGATGGGCGTGTCCGAGCCGACGTTCTACCGCTGGAAGAAGCAGTTCGTCGGCATGGGCGTGCCGGAGATCCGCCGGCTCAAGCAATTAGAGGACGAGAACAGTAAGCTGAAGAGGCTGGTCGCCGATCTGACGCTGGACCGCTCCATGTTGCAGGATGTGCTCAAGCGAAAGTGGTGAGGCCCGCCGCTCGCCGTGAGGTCGCCGGCCACCTGCAGGTGGCCTACGACATCAGCGAGCGTCGGGCCTGCCAGGCCACCGGCTTCGGCCGTTCGTCGCAGCGCTACAGGAAGCGCTCGGACCCTCAAGTAGCGCTGCGCATGCGGCTGAAGGAGTTGGCCGCCGCGCGGGTGCGCTACGGCTACCGACGGCTGCACATCCTGTTGCGACGGGAGGGCTGGAAGGTGAACCACAAGCGCACCTACCGGATCTACCGCGACGAGGGGCTGTCGATCCGGCCCAAACTGCCCAAGCGTAAGCGGGCTTGGCGCTGTCGCCAGGGGCGACTGGCAATCGGTGGACCCAACGAGGTCTGGGCGATGGACTTCATGTCCGACCGCCTGTTCGACGGGCGTCCGTTCCGGATCCTGACGGTCGTCGATTGCCACACGCGAGAGGCGCTCTCACTCACGCCAAGAGCCAACTTCCGCGCCTTCCAGGTGACCGAGGCTCGGGACGCCTTGGTCAAGCTGAGGGGACGGGCCAGAGCTTGCGGGTCGACAATGGACCGGAGTTCGCCGGGCGCATGCTCGACCAGTGGGCCTACCTGAACGGGGTCGAGATCGAGTTCTCCCGACCGGGCAAGCCGACCGACAACGCCTACATCGAGTCGTTCAACGGCCGCCTCCGAGTGGAGTGCCTGAACGCCTCGTGGTTCCTGTCACTGGCCGATGCCCGCGAGCGCATCGAGGACTGGAGGTGCCACTACAACGAAGATCGACCCCACACGGCCCTGGGCGGCTTGACGCCCCGAGCCTTCGCCAACCAAGCTGTCACAGCCCGAGAACCTGCATAGGCCGTGGACCACAAACGGGGTCAACTCCAACATGGCGCAAAGCCATACCTCAGGGAGGACCACTTTTCAGGGGGCAGGCCAACGGAGTTCATCGCCAAAGCCGTTCAGGACTGGATCGCAACGGTCGGATCGACGACCGCCTACATCGAGCCGAGCAGTCCATGGGAGAACGGGTACTACGAGAGCTTCAACGCGAAGCTGCGGGATGGACTCCTCAACGGCGAGATGTTCGACATCCTCAAGGAGGCCAGCGTCGTGATCGAGCAATGGCGGAGGCACTACAATGGCATCCGATTGCACGCGTCGCTCGGCTACCACCCGCCTCCCCCGGAGGTCGTCATTTGGCCAACGGAACCGAGCAGTTCAGGGCCGATCGCTCACCCCGCAATCGTCGCGCCCCGACGATGCACTAACGTCGAGCTTGGGCCACCGAATGAGGGCAGGCCAATGTCGCGACCGCCTCCCGCACAGCCAGCCAAGGACCAGCGGCATTATAACTTATGTTATTGGCGACTCGAGTTCTTGGTCCACGTCGCCCAATAACTGTGATGCATCTTCTAGCACCTCGAATTCTGCAGCTTTTATTAACTGACCAAGCTTAGGTTTTAGGCCCCGGAGCTTGGTATGCGATCAGTTTATACGTGTCTCACCCAGGCGCACGATCACGGGCTGATCCTGCTCGCTGCAGGCGTCTGCATCGTTGGCGTCTACGGCTCGTTTTCCGTCGCGACCCATGCGGCGCGTTCCGAAGGGCGCGCGGCTGCGGTTTGGGCGTGCGCTAGCATCATCGCCTCGGGCTGCACCGCCTGGGCCACTCACATGATCGGCCTGCTGGCTTTTCAGCCAGGCATGCCCGCGGCGTTCGATCCCTATCTGACCACCCTGTCGCTGATGGTCGCCATAGCGGGGATCGGGATCAGCGTCGCCCTGGCGATCGGCCAGCGCAGTCGTGCCTATCGCTTCCTGATCGGCATCCTCCTCGGCGCCAGCGTCGCCGCTCTGCACTACCTCGGCGAGGCATCCTACGTCGTCGCCGGCACAGTCGCCTGGGATCCGCACCTGTTGGCCCTGTCCATCCCCACGAGCCTGCTCGTATTCGGCACCGCCATGGTCGTTACGGGCGAGCGGCGCCGCGACCTCCGACGCGCTGGGGCGCCACTCCTGATCGCTGCCATCGCCATCCTGCATTTCTGCGGGATGGCCGCGATGACGCTCACCTTCGATCCGGCGCGCCTGCTGCCCCCCGAGGCCGTCCCGCCGGAGCTGATGGCGCCCGTGGTGGCGGGCGTATCGCTCGGCTTGCTGGCTCTGGCCTTGGTCGGGCTGCGCCTGACCCTGAATTTCCGCGCCCAGGTTCGGCGAGACCAGGAACGCTTGCGCGAATTGGCCAGCCTCGCGGTCGAGGGGCTAGCGGTCTGTGACGGGATGGTGATCACGACCGCGAACCGCAGCCTCGAGCGTCTTTCGGGCCTGGGCGCAGGCGCGCTGAACGGCCGCCACCTGTCCGAGCTGTTCCCCGGGCTCGACGTCACCACGATGCCTGAGCGCGAGGAGCGGGAGGCGGAGCTGATCGGCGCCGACGGGCAGCGCGTCCCGGTGCGCGTCCTGCGCAGCGACGTCCGACTGGGCGGCAAGCCGCAGACCGTGCTGGCCGTCCGCGACCAGCGGGAGCGCCTGCAAACCGAGTCCCGGATGCGCCTGCTGGCCTTTTCTGATGCGCTGACCAATCTGCCCAACCGGACCCGTTTCCACGAATTGGTCGCGCAGCACGCGGCGTCGTACCATGAGCACGGGCGTGCTTTCGCGATCCTCATGCTCGACCTCGACCGGTTCAAATTGGTCAACGACACGCTCGGTCACGGCCTTGGCGATACGCTCCTGCGAAAGACCGCCGAGCGCCTGAAATCAGCGCTCGGCGCGCATGACATCGTCGCACGCCTTGGCGGCGATGAGTTCGCGGTCCTTCAGGTCGACGTTGCGGGCTCCGAGGCCACGCACGCGCTGGCGACTCGCATCATCGATCTGATGGGCCGGCCGTTCCTGATCGACGGCATGCTCGTCAACGTCGGCGCATCGGTGGGCGCTGCGCTCGCCCCGATGGATGGCATCGATCCCGATCAGCTTCTCCGCAATGCCGACCTCGCGCTCTACAAGGCCAAGGCGGACGGCAAGGGTACGTTCCGGAGGTTCGAGCCCGCGCTGGACGCGCGAATGCAGGCCCGCCGCGGGTTGGAGGCCGATCTGCGGCGCGCCATCGCCGTTCAGGAGTTCGAGCTGTACTACCAACCGCTCGTCGACGCGCGCACCGGCCGTATCAACGCCGCCGAGGCGCTGGTGCGCTGGCATCATCCGGATCGTGGCCTGGTCTCGCCGGCCGACTTTATCCCGCTGGCCGAGGAAACCGGTCTGATCGGACCGTTGGGGCAATGGGTGCTGCGCACCGCCTGTGCCCAGGCGGCGCGTTGGCCGACGCATATCCGCGTGGCCGTGAACCTCTCGCCGGCCCAGTTCCGGGACGTGCGGCTCGCCGACACCGTGAAGGCTGCGCTTTCAGCCGGAGGCCTGAGCGCCGACCGGCTGGAACTCGAGATCACCGAGGGCGTGCTGCTGTCGGACGAGGAACGCACGCTCGCCACGCTGACCCGGTTGCGGGCAGCCGGCGTGAGCATCTCGATGGACGATTTCGGGACAGGCTATTCCTCGCTCAGCTATCTCCGCCGCTTCCCGTTCGACAAGATCAAGGTCGACCAGTCGTTCGTGCGCCAGCTCCCGTCCGATCCGGAGAGCGCCGCAATCGTGCGGGCGATCATCACCATGGGGACGTGCCTTGGGATGAGCATCACGGTGGAGGGGGTCGAAACGGCAGAGCAGTTCGCCTTCACGACCGCGGAAGGCTGCGATCAGGTGCAGGGCTACCACGTCAGCCGCCCGCTGCCGCTCGGCGAGTTCCTGTCGTTCGTTGATGCGCGCGAGGCTGCATGACACCGCCCGACGATACCGACCTGTTCCGCTTGGTCTATCGGAGCCGCAGTACGATCGCCGGGGACGCCGAGGCGGTGCAGCAAACCATCGACGCGGCGGTCGCCACCTCGCAGCGCCGCAACGTCCAGGCCGGCGTCACGGGTACGCTGATGTTCACCGGGCTGTTCTTCGTACAGGCCCTGGAGGGGTCGCCTGCGGCTGTGGAGGCGATCTTCGATCGGATCTGCTGCGACCTGCGCCATACCGGTCTCGAGGTCATCGAGTGCGGTCCGGTGCTGGAGCCGGGCTTTGGCAACGGTGCGATGACCTACCTCGTGCCGGACGCTGTCGCCGGGGCGCTGCTCGACCGTATGGGGGTTGAGGTCGAGCTCGCTGATGCCGCAGCAGCCGCGATGAGGCTTATGGCTGCCCTGGTTCGAACTGGACCTCGCGCCATCGAGCCGGTTCAGAACGTCGTAGCTGAATAAGTCCGAGCGCTCGTTCTGCGTTCGCCATGCCGGACTCCCGCAGACCCGCACCGTCTGTTCCGACCCAGTGCCAGCCCAGGTCACGGTGCGCTAACCGGATCCCGGCACCCTACACGGGCGCCGGTGCGATAGACGACCTCCCCCGCCAGCCCGTGATCGGATCGGGCCGCGCGTCCAGCAGGCTGACAGCGCTCCCCACGCCATCGACCTCCACCTCGGATTGTCAGCCGATCGATCGCCGGCGTGACGCGCGATGTCGTCAGACCCGGATCTCTTCAGCATGCAGGCCACCAGCCCGCAGGTGATCGGGGATGTCGGCGTGATCGTAGTATCCGGCCTCGTGGGCCATGGCGTCCAACGCGGCGATCGGGTCGGCGGCCGAGCCGGTCCAGAGGATCGTGCCGGTCGCGCCCTGACGGATCTGAAACACCTTCATCACCACACCTCCCACGCATGTCGAGCGGTCAAGCGTAGCGGCGTCTTCGACGTTCCTGGCCTACCTCAATCGGTCAGCGTTCCGGATGGGCAGCCCTTGCTTGCTTCCGGGCTATCTGAGCGTCCACCAGCGGCCGGCGCCCACCCGCACCAAGACCATCGGCGCGGCCCCAATCGCGGACGTGTTGGTCGCGTTATGCGGAACCGGAACTCGTCGGAGTCGAATCAGGGCCATGGGATCTTCCATCGGGTCCTGGTCGAGGCTTCACCGGCCGCAAACCCATGCTTGTAGCCGACCTTGTAGATGCCAGACAGGATCGCGGCGATGCAGGTCCCGATCACGATCTGGTCGAACAGCGACAGGGAGTCGAACCAGGCCCAAAACAGCATGCCGCTATACCTCGAACCCTGTATCGACGCGACGCATGAACCAGAGCGTCATCCGGTGACAGTCCCTGGCCCATTCCATTGCATGAGTACGACGCCAGAAGGTGATGATCTCGTGAACCGGCAACGAGCAGGGCTCCCGGTAGCGGAAGCGGTATCCGGCTCTCGACGCCTCGACCATGCCGCGGTCAGCCGGAGCCATCAGGTTGCATCCTCGCAAGCCGAGGCCGTGCTTGTGTCTTGGAGATAGCTCGGCAGGAGGCCAGGCGGGGCGGCTACGAAGGGGGCGCCTGACCGCGCCAACCCCTTGCTGGGCAACCCCGCTTCTGGTCGCATGGCTCAGTGGCTGCCCTCGGCGTAGCTCGACCGGATGTCATCCGGTCTCGCCTCCACGTTGATCCCGAACCCCGCCGCGATGTGGCACGGGGCCAGCGAGAACATCTCCGAACGTGCCTCGCCGTGCCGCCACCGGACCCCGGCGCGATGGGCGACGGTGCGCGAATCGGCGCTCGACTTTTGCTTCGGCGCCGACGCCCACGACGATCCGAGCCGCTGATGGCAGCGATGGACGCCTGCAATGCACGCTGGGGGCATGGCTCAATGGTGCCGGCCCGTGCGGGACTGGTGGCCAAGCAGGAAGGGAACGCGACGTTCGAGATGCGCACCCAGCGCTACACCACCCAGGTGGGCACCCTGCCGATAGCCCACACCTGACTATGGCCCGAAGCGATGGTGTGAATGCAGCCTGGGAAGGACGTCAGCTTCACGGCTGCGTAAAACGGAGCCTGCCGGCGATTGTTTGCTGAGGTCGGTCGGCATACGTCGATCACGTCGGATCGCGATGGCGCCGCTGTCCTGCAGCCCTCCCAAGGGCGTTTCCTCCCAAGGGCGTTTCCTCTCAAGTATTCGGGCCGCCCCTTCGGGCGTGGCCTTTTCGTATCTAAGCGTGGTCGAGGCGGTCGAGAGCCGGGATTTAGAGCGTCGTCGTCACCCGGCCTCGGCCAATTCATCGACACTGGAGGCGACGGTGAAGCCTTCACGATCGAATACAGTGTAGATCACCACCGCCGGCGCCGCGTCGAGGCTGGCGATATGTGCGACAGCGGCCTCTCTAGCGCTCGCTACCGTCTCGTAGGGATCCGGCAGTTGATACATGCGCGTCTCTACCTCCTCATCGGATGAGGCAGGCTCGGCAATCGTGACTTCGATCGTGTAAGACATGCCCGTACGCCCCCTGGTTCAGTGAAAAACACCAAAAAACCATAGCAATAAAATGATCGGCAACGGTATTCCGATCAGCCATAGCAACCCACCGCGTAGCATGTCCGCCTCCACTCGTTCGTCCAACTCGCTCGGTTCTCAGCGATTGCCAATCAGAAACGCACGAGAACCAGAAAGCGATGCGTGCCCTCAGAACGAAAGCTGGGGAGATTGCCGAATGCTGACCGAATAACCCGCAGACACCTCTTCCTGCCTGCACGCCCAAGCACTCCGGCGCGAGCAAGGGCCAGGCTGGCCTCGCATCCCCGTTCCCGGCCGGCATGCCGGCGCGCTCGCGATCTGGGCGGCAATCGGAGGCTCGCACGTCAGCAACACCAGGATCCTGGCGCGTGTGTTCTTGCGCAGCCGCGTGCCGGTGCGTTCCACGCACGCCGCTACTGCAACCTCCCGGTCCCGGCGTTCAGGCCCAGGCAGATGGCCAGCGCGAGCAGATCGCCGGCGGTGAGCCACACACCGCCATCCACGCGCCAGTGTTCGAAATCGTCATCGGCCTCGACGGTGTGGCCGCGGGACGTGATGACGGCCACGGCCTCGGCGATCGGGTCCGAATCCTCGAGCATGCGCTATGCCGACGCCACGGTCATCCGGCGGCGCGCTTCAGCAAGGCGCTCGTCGTCCGCTACATCGGGCATGTCGGCCGCGACCTTCTCGACGATCTCGCGCGTCATCGCCTCGTCCAACCCAAGGCCGCGGGCGAACCCATCGAGGCGGCGCATCATATGCTGCGTTGCAGTCCGATCGGGCGGGGACGGTTCATCGCTCATCCCTGGACCGGGAAGCCCATGAGGACAGCGGTCATCACCATCGTGCGCCTCAGCCCCGGGGTGGTGGCCTCTTCCGCCAGCAGTTTCTTGGCCTGGGGGTGCATCTCGATCGCCTTGGCTACGTCGACCCGGTGACCGGACTTGAAGACGAACGGCTCGGCGTTGGCATCCGTCAGGTAGGCGGTCGTAGCCGCTGCGATCTCGTCGTCCGTCACCTCGGACTTGCGGCGCAGGTCGACGACGCTGGGGATTTCTTTGGCCATGCGGTAGAGCTACAGCGCCCTGCCCGGGGCGTCCATCAGGCCGCCACTCGACGCCAGCTTGGCCGTATTAGGTTTCAGCCCCGATAGGGCGCATAGGGTCTCATCCCTCAGCGCAATCCCGTGCCCTGGGCCACGACACGGAGGCCGAGATGGCGCTCGAACTCAAGACCGGCAAAGCGCAGAGCGTCACGGCAGAGGACTTCAACGAGCGGGTGAAGCGCCTGCTCGCAAACAAGCCCGACCCGCAGAAGGCTGAGCCAAGGGGTAGAAGCTTCAAACCCAGCAAGCCCCCGACGAACACCTGAACAGCGACTACGTCGGCCGGGCGGCCATAACATCACGGCTCGCCCGGCCCGCGCGCACGCTCCCACCGCGTCCGCGGCTGGTGTGCGCCACATGATATCGTCGAGATCCCGTCGCCACGTGACCACGTTACAACGTGGCAGCGCGATAACGTTGTCACCTCCTGCGCGACGGTCTACTTTCCGATAAAAATCCATTTTAGGACCTCAGAAGACTACATGCCATCAACGCCTCCTCGCCTCTCATTCTCACACGCTGGGCAGGACTTCATCGTCAAGGCGCGGCCGGTCGCGGACGGCATCGAGGTTCGCGGCTTCTGGCATGCCCGTTCACGGGGTCGGACGCGGTTCTTCGTCGTCGTGCCGTCTGAGGCCATCCAGAAGGCCCAACGGCCTGACTGGGCCGATCCGGTACAAGCCGCATTGAAGCTCGTGCGGACCCGGATCGTCACGGCGCTCGACGAAGGCGAGCCGCTCGTCGAGGAAACCCAGCCGTGAGAACCGACATCGCCCTCCCGTCACCGATTGGCCTGCAAGCCTTCGCCGACAGGGCCAGAGGGTATGCCGGTCGGCGGACGATCCGACCTCGCCACTGCACATCCTGGAGCACGCGGTCCATCCCGGGTCAGCTGACCTGATCCTGCCGGCCTTCGGCTGCGCCGACGCGGGCGTATCGCTGGCGGGAAACACGCCGCGGGTGCTCCTCGACCCGGCGACCGGAGTTGAAGACGAACGGCTCGGCGTTGCGCTCGGCCTGTTTGTGGGCAAGCAGGCCGGGGGGGGGCGGGCTCGCCCCCGCTGCCGTGAGGCTCGGGCTGGCGCAGCGCCCCCCCATACCGGATGGTGGGGGGTCTACGGCGTTTCGCTCCTCTGCGGCGTCGGCTTCACCGTGAGCCTGTTCATCGGTCTGCGCGCCTGCGCAAAGGCGCCCGGGCTTGAGGCCGAGACCCAGGTCGGCGTGCTGATCGGCTTGCTGGCCTGCATGGCCCCCGGGGCGCTGGTGCTGCGGTTCGCCCCGGCCGGCCCGGCCCGGACCTCAGCCAGCGCCCAGCCGCTGCACCCGGCCGCATCAGCCTTCCTCGACCTCCCAGAACCGCGTGAAGCATCGTGCCGCCTCAGTTCCCAGGGCGCCGTCCCGGCGCCATCGACGGCCGTCTGTCCGATATCATCCTCGCCCTGACGGGGGTTCTACTCCTCGGGATGGGTGCCGTGATGGTGCTGTCGTGGCTTTTGGGGGATGAAGCGGGCGCCGTGGCCGGGTACGGCATCACGCGGGATTTCTGAGATCCACCCCTTACGGCCCTTCAACCAATGACGACGTTCACCGCGACGCTGCGCGAGCTCTACGAGGAGGACACCGGACGCGCACATCGCTTCCGCTACGGCCTGCTCGTCTTCGACGTCGCGACCATCGTCTTCGTGGTCGTCACCTCGTTCCTGCCGCTAAGCCCCTGGATCGTTGCCAGCGACGTGGCGCTTGGCCTGTGCGTACTGCTGGACTTCGCGGCCCGTCTGTTCATCAGCCCAGCGCCGCTGCGCGAGTTCCGGCACCTCAGCACCTGGACGGACGTGGTGGCGGTGGCCTCGTTCCTCGCCCCCGTGCTGGTCGAGGGCGTCGGCTTCCTGCGCATCCTGCGGACCTTGCGCCTGCTGCGGACCTACCACCTCTTGGAGCGGCTGCGGCAGGACAGCGACCTGTTCCGCCGCAACGAGGACGCGATCCTGGCCGCGACCAACCTGGTGGTCTTCGTGTTCACGATGACCGGCATCGTCTACGCCACGCAGCACGGCTCCAACCCGGCCATCCAGACGCCGGTCGACGCGCTGTACTTCACGGTGACCTCGCTGACGACGACGGGCTACGGCGACATTACCCTGCCGGGGCCGACCGGCCGGCTGTTGTCGGTCTTCGTGATGATCTGCGGCGTGACGCTGTTCTTCCGCCTCGCGCAGGTGGTGTTCCGCCCCTACAAGGTTCGCTTCCCCTGCAACGCATGCGGGCTGCAGCGCCATGAGCCGGACGCCGTGCACTGCAAGGCCTGCGGCACCCTCCTCAACATCCCCGACGAGGGTGCCTACTAGGGGCGAGATCTGACGCTCGGCACCTGTAGGAAGGATCTGCTACCGGACCCAACCCAGCCGTCGGGAGCTCTGCGGCCGCTCCCCCCAAAGCGGTCGTTCGTCAAACGGCCGGCGACTTCGGCTCGGGGTGAGATGCGGATATTGACCGACCGCCCGCAAGCGCACGTTAGGCGATAGAGGCAGGGCGCCACGAGCCGACCGGCCAATCGCTCAGCGTCGCGTCTCGCAAGCGGACCGGGAGAGGGACGGAGAATAGGAAGCGGTCTCGCAAAGCCAAAATCGGAGCGAAAGAAGGCCGGGACGCGCATCTGAAAGCACCAACCTGAACCAGATGCCGTTAGGTATCGAAGCGACCTGGGACACCGCGAACCGGCTGGTACATTTGTTGATACACGCACGAAAATGACGCCTCTATTGGGCGTCGGCTCAGCGCGGTCTCCCTCTGTCAGAGGGTCTAGTTGATCAAGTCAGAAGAGCTTTAAGTGGCGGAGAGGGGGGGGACTCTCGAAGCCGATCCGAAAAGCCTTTTGGTCGCAGAGACTTGTCACGTGCGCCTATAAAACATGTGTACCTATGCAATGCACCATTGGGCTACGGTCCGCAAGGATCCGATCAATCGATCAAGGGGATAATCCGACCATTCATTCCTGATCGGCAGCACCTGCCTTTCCGGCTGTTTCGGCGAGCTGCAACGGGGCTGTGGCCTGCCCCCTGAAAAGTGGTCCTCCCTGATGTATGGCTTTGGGCCATTTGGAGGATGTTTTTATGGGACGGAAGAAGCATACGGCTGAAGAGATCGTCGCTAAGCTGCGGCAGGTCGATGTCCTGGTCTCGCAGGGTCGCAAGGTTGCTGAAGCAATCCGGTCGATCGAGGTGACCGAGGTTACGTATTACCGTTGGCGTTCCGAGTACGGCGGTCTGAAGGGTGATCAGGTCAAGCGGCTGAAGTCCTTGGAGACGGAGAACCTGCGTCTGCGTCGGGCGATCTCGGACCTGACGCTGGAGAAGCTCATTTTGAAGGAGGCAGCTTCGGGAAACTTCTGAGCCCGGCTCGCCGCCGGGCTTGTGTCGACTACGTCGTTGCCGAGCACGGTGTGTCCGAACGCTTCGCTTGCCGTGTCCTGGGTCAGCATCGTTCGACGCAGCGCAAAGTCGCCGTGATGGTCGAGGACGAGGCTGCTTTGACGGCTGCTATCGTCGCCCTGGCTCTGCAGTATGGGCGCTACGGCTACCGTCGGATCACCGCGATGCTCCGGCGCGATGGCTGGACGGTGAACGTGAAGCGGGTCGAACGGATCTGGCGCCGCGAGGGCCTCAAGGTTCCCGCTCGCCAGCCGAAGCGGTCGCGCCTCTGGCTCAACGACGGCTCCTGCCTTCGCTTACGGCCCGAGCGTCCCGACCACGTCTGGTCCTACGACTTCGTCGAGCACCGCACGCACAATGGACGCAAGTACCGGATGCTGAACGTCATCGACGAGTTCACACGCGAGTGCCTGGCCATCCGCGTATCTCGTAAGCTGAAGGCATTGGACGTGATCGATGTACTCTCGGACCTGTTCAGCCTGCGCGGGGTGCCAGGGCATATCCGCTCGGACAACGGGCCGGAGTTCATCGCCAAGGCCGTTCAGGACTGGATCGCGGCGGTTGGATCAGCGACCGCCTACATCGAGCCGGGCAGTCCGTGGGAGAACGGCTATTGCGAGAGCTTCAACGCGAAGCTGCGGGATGAACTTCTCAACGGCGAGGTGTTCTACACCCTCAAAGAGGCCAGCGTCGTGATCGAGCAATGGCGGAGGCACTACAACAGCATCCGGCCACACTCCTCACTCGGCTACCAGCCACCTGCGCCCGAGGTCGTCATCTGGCCAACCGAACCGAGCGGCTCAGGGCCGCTCGCTCACCCCGCCATCGTCACGCGACCGACGATGCACTAACTTCGAACCTGGGCCACCGAATGGGGGCAGGCCACTGGATGGGCACGAGTTGGTTCCCGTGGCGCCGCCGCCCGTCGAGATCGCCCGCCACCGGACGGCCATCGCCAGGAACAGGCTGTCGGCTCCGATGCAGTCCCTCGTGCGGCACGACTTCGTCGGGCCGGGCACCACCGTCCTGGATTACGGGTGTGGCCAAGGCGACGACGTGCGCGCGCTTGTCGACGGCGGCGTCGACGCGTTCGGCTGGGACCCCCACTTCCGGCCCGATGGGAGGCGCGCCCCGGCGGACGCGGTCAACCTAGGCTTCGTCCTCAACGTCATCGAGAAGCCGGCCGAGCGTATCGAGACCCTGAGGCTGGCGTGGTCCCACTGCCGCCGCGTCCTCGCCGTCGCGGTCATGGTCGCCGGTCACCGCCCTACGGCTGGCCTTCGGCCCTACGGGGACGGCTTCGTGACCTCGCGCGGGACCTTCCAGAGGTACTTCACCCCGACCGAGCTCAAGGACATGGTCCGGGACGCGCTCGGGGTGGACGGGTTCGTCGTGGGACTGGGCGTAGTCCTGGCGTTCCGGGACCCGGCGGACGAGCGGGCGTTCCTCTACCGGCGTCAGGTCCGGCGCGTCGAGCGAGCCATCACGTTCCGTCCGCCTCCCAGGGAGCGTGCGACCTACTCTCGGGAGCCGCTCGCGGAGCGGATGAGGCCGACCCTCGAAAGGTTTTGGCTCACCGTTATGGACCTGGGGCGGGAACCGGCGACCGAGGAGCTGCCGCCCGACGTCGCGCGGGAGCTCAGGGGATCGAACGTTTCGATCCCGCGGGCGCTTGCATGGTGCGAGGGCCTTTACGACCGCGAGGATCTCGATAGGGCCGCGGCGGCGCGACGGGAGGACCTTCTTCTGTACTTTGCGCTCGGGACCTTCACGAGGTCCGTGGCCCTGAGCGACCTCGCCTCCGGACTGCGGCGCGACGCACGGGTGTTCTTCGGCGGGGTGACCAAGGCAAAGGAAGCCGCGATGGCCTTCCTGTTCACGCTCCGCGATCCGGACCGGATCCGCGATGCCTGCGATGCCGCCATGGAGGCCGGCGTGGCGCATGCCGAGCGGCGGGGCATGATCCATTTTCGCCGAGAGAGGAAGGACGACCTTCCTTTGCCGTTGCGCGGCGTGGTGGGTTGCGCCAGCGTCCTCTACGGCGATCTCGACGACGTCGAGATCATACGCCTGGACAGCGACAGGCTGGTGGTCTCGCTGTTGTACGTCGAGGAATTCGACGCAAAGCTGCCCATTGTCGTTCGCGAAGCGAAGGTGGACCTGAGGAAACAGACCATTTCGGATAGGACCTTGGACGCCGAGGATCGGCGCATCGTGCTATCGCGCTCGGCCTACTCCATCGACGACGGCGACAGGTCGGAGCGGAGGGCGATCGAAGCGCGCATCAGGGGGCTGTTGGTCCTGGACGAGGCCGTGATGACCGTCAGGCACGCCGACGTCGTCCGGGCGCTCGACGATGCGCGGAAGGCCATGCTCGGTCGCTCGGCGTGAGCTTATCCGTCGAGACCGTGTCGGCGCATCCCGCCGGCACGCGAGGCCGGCACCAAGGCGGCCGAGGCAGTTAAGGCCCTGCTCGGCATCCTCTGGGACGGCGGACCGGCCGGTCTAGCGAGCGGGGATCTGGCCATGGCGATGCATGGCGCGGGCGTGACGTCGGAGGCCACCGAGACCGCGAAGGCCACGCTGCCCGGTGTTGGCCTCGTGCGCTGCGAAGACCAGCGCTGGTTCGTCGATGGTCCCGGATCGGTATCCGGATGCGTGCCCCGATGCCGAAGGTGGAGGGGCGCTTGCCCTAAGCGGAACAGGTGCTCCTCGGTCGCCGGCCGCTCGATGTCTTGGAGGCAATGGTCGATAGGCTGGGGAACCGGCTTCTCGTCGAACCCCGAGCTCTTCGACTGAGGCGCCATCTCAGGTAGGTTTGTTGGCGAACCCCCAACTAAGGCCTCTAAGTTTGTTGGCGGAAATCGAACAAACCCAGCCGATCTTTGTTCGGTTTGCGCCAACAAGACGGGGACGGTTTGTTGGCCGACCGGGAGCAACGGCTCCATGGTTTGTTGGCGGAATGCAAACAACGGTCGGTCGCGCGGGGGCGAAGGGGGCGAGTTCGGATCCCGCGCCCGAACGGACCACGTTGTGGGTTTCGAAATGAAGGTCGGCCACGCTCGCGGACATGGACGTCCGCGTTTCCCTAGTCGACTTTCGGATGGCCAGCCGAGCCGTCGAGGAGGCCCATCGCGCGGGCCGCGGAGCCTTGGAGCGCAGCGCGGTCGCGTTCGGGGTCAGGCGGGCCGTCGTGATGGCGGCCATCGACCGCGTGGAGACAGCGCTCGGTGGCATCCCGTTCTTCGAGGTCCGGGTCCGCAGGACCGGTTCGCTTACCCCCGCCGGCGACGCGTTCCGGCAGAGGTGCCCGAAGCTGATCCGATCATGGGAGGCCATGCTGCCGCAAGGGTCGGACGCACCCCATGACGGCATCCGGGGCCGAGCCTAACCTGAACGCGAGGTCGTTGCTCCTGCAGCTTGGGACATCGCCTCGAAGCCCTCGGCAACCTCGCCTTCATCCGGCGCCGCGATGCTTTGGGAATGGCGCACATCACCCTGGACGAAGCGAAACCGTATCTCCTCGCCTCCGGGTACGAGACGGCGAGGTCGACGGGACCGATCACCCGGCGAGGCCCCGCGATGGTGGCCCTGGCGTTCGGATGCGGGCTGCAGAGAATGGAGATCGTCGCCCTTCGCCGGCGCCATTGGCGGCCGGGCGGCGAGGATGTCGTGGACGTCGACCTGGCGGACGAGACCGTGGACGGCAGCCCGGTCAAGTCGAGGAGGCGGATCCTGCCCGTGGCCCCCTACCTGGGCATGATGATCGACGCGTATCTCGCCGCATGGCCGGGCATCGAACCGGACGACCGCCTCTTCCGGAACGACGACGGAAACCCGGCGACGGTCACGAGCGTCATGGTCCAGATGCGCAATCCCGCACGCCGGTCGGGGGTGAGGCTGACGCTGCCCGCGTTCGCCGCGGCCTTCGTCACCTCGGTGGGACGGGCCGACGACGAGCACGGGCTGGTCGAGTACCTGGTCGGCGCGATGCCCCCGGACGGGTCGAGATGGGCCGACGCCCACCCGGCGACGGCCTCGCTCCGGACCATGTTCAAGGCTCGCCTGGCGATCTGGCAGATCGACCGTTCGTTCTGGCACGCGCCGACCGGTCGCGGCGCGAGACACCGGGACGAGGAGGGTTCGCGGTAGTTAGATACCGCGAGACGCTGCGTTGCGGGTTGTGATCCGATCCGTGGGGTCGGGCCAGAACGCAAGGGATGTTTCCCACGTCCGGACGTACCTCCGCAGCCGGCCAAGCGGAGGCCCCGTGACCGTTTCCGCCCCGAGGTCGTCGGGTCATCGCGGACGGTGATGCCCTTCGCATGAACGAAAAGAACCACTGCGGGTATGGTTTCACGGCCCGCCGAAACGGCGCGGGTTCCGCATGATCCTCGCACGAGCCAGCCGACTTCCCGTGGCATCGGATACCAGGACGAGGAGGGTCTGCGGTAGTTGGATACCGTGAAACAACGCAGCGTCGGTTTCGGTCTGGTATGCGAATTGGACGGTATCGGGTCATTCGCGCTAGGTTTCGACGAAGCCAAACGGCATGGGATGCCATCGTTCGACACCGAAACGCGTGGTGTCACGTCCCCGCGCCCCCCGCGCGGGGCAGGGCGATAGCGATGGCCGATCAGGCACTTGAGCCGCCCGCGGCGAAAACCGGGTGACGCATCGGTAGCGGCGGCCTCGCCCCGTGCCCGTCCACCGACCGATCCGGACCGGCATCGCCCTCGCGGTGGAGAGACCCTGATCGTGCCGACCGCATCCGTGCCCGCGACGTGGTGACCGTGGTACACCCAAACGCCCGCGGATGGAACGGGATCGCATGAACCGCCACCATCACGACCTGCTCGGGCGCCCCGGCTGGACGGCCCTCTCCGTCCTCGTGATCACGCCCTACGTCGGGCGCGCGTTCTTCGAGCGGCTCCTGGCCGACCTGCGGCCGGCGCGCCTGTCCGCCGTCGTCGACGGCAACTGCCGGCCCGGGGACATGGACATGATCCGGTCGCTGGGGTCGGGCGGCACCGTGGTCGAGGCGGCGCTCGGACGCGTCCGCGGCCTGGTCCACGCGAAGGTCTACCACGTCGCCTGGCTCACGCCCGGCGGCACCCGCGCCCACACCCTGGTGTACGGTTCCGGGAACGCGACCCGGGCCGCGTTCGGCGGCGGCGGGAACGCCGAGATGATGTGCCGGGCCCGCCTCGTCGCCAGGCGCCACGCCGCCGTGATCCGCTGGGCGGAGGGCGTGGAGGACGGCGGTGACGGCCGCCTGCGACGGGCGCCGCACGCGGATCGGGCCCCATCCCGACGTCCGGCTCGCCGAAGGCATCGTCGTCCGCCTGCCGGCCATGTGGGTCGAGCCGGCCGACGCGCCCGCCGGCAGCCTCGACCTGTGGCTGCAGCGCGGCCACATCGTCTCGGAGTACCGTCCCGACCCCGGGTTCCTGCGCATCTCCGTCGAGCTCCTCAGGGACCTGCCGCCCGGCGTCCTGGAGCGCAGCGTGAACGCGCTCGGGTTCGAGACCGCGCCCAGGCGCAGGCTCACCAGGCCCTACGTGCCGATCCCGGGCGGCGGCGGCGGGGACGAACGCTGGAAGGCGAGGTACTTCGCCTGGACCCAGCTCGGCGCGTGGTGCTCGGCGTCCTGCCGCGCCGAGCACGGGCACCTGTTCGTCAAGGCCGGCCATCGAGGTCGCCTGCAGGCCCTGGAACGACTGCGCCGGCTCGCCGACCCGATGCTCCTGAGGCAGGGGAAGGCCCGCCACCTCGCCGACCTGGGACGTCTCTGGTCCGCGTTGGGGCGCGATGCGGCGAGCTATCTCCGGTCCGCCGGCCGTGGGTTGGATCGCGACCATTACGCCGGCCAGTTCGAGGATCTCGTGAGACATCATCTCGTCCTCGTCGACGATCCCGAGTTCCGCGACCGCTACGTCACCGGCTGCGAGGTCATCGACGTCCCTCGCTTCCGTGACGACGTCAGGGCCTGGCGGGCCTTCGTCACCAGCCTGGCGCGCCAGCTTCACGTCGAGGGCATGAAGCGCAGGAGCAACTCGCTTCTCTTCCAGCGGATGCGCAAGGCCTTCGCCGGCGTCGCGGACGACCCGTTCCAGGATCCGAGCGAGCTCGTGGCGACGTTACGAGGGCGCTGGGACACCACGCTGGATGTTGACGGGAATGGCCGCGACACGCTTGGCCGGTTCATGGATGCCTACCACCGGGACGATTAGGACGACGACACTCGGACGAAGTGAGAAGGGACCGCCGTTCGTTGGTATGATCGTGGGAGCTT
The DNA here is from genome assembly GCF_008000895.1 of Methylobacterium sp. WL1. NCBI lineage: Bacteria > Pseudomonadati > Pseudomonadota > Alphaproteobacteria > Hyphomicrobiales > Methylobacteriaceae > Methylobacterium > Methylobacterium sp. WL1. The sequence continues at coordinate 4,221,175 of NZ_CP042823.1, forward strand.
CGTCCGGTTTGGGTGGAAGGCAAACTGTTTGCTAACCGGCGATTAAAGCTGGATCACCAAGCGCTTCGATCACCCGGCAGTCGCTTACCCGCCCACGCCCGCAGGCATCAAGGGAATGCTGCAACTCGCGGCGCAGAGAAACAAGCCGGGCGATACGACGGTCGATGTCCTCGACGTGGCGGCGGGCGATGCCATCCACCTCGGCGCAGGGGCGGTCGGGTTGATCGCTCAGCGCTAGCAACTCACGCACGGCAGGCACGTCGAAGCCGAGTTCGCGGGCGTGGCGGACGAAGTTCAGCCGCACCACGGCGGCTTCATCGTAGCGGCGTTGCTGGCCCTCGGTGCGCGTTGGGACGGTGAGCAGCCCGACCTGCTCGTAATAGCGGATGGTCGCCACCTTCACGCTCGTGCGCCGAGCCAGCTCGCCGATTGAAATGTCGCTCATGGCCCTTGAACCTCTAGTGGCTAGAGAGCCTATCTGAGGAGCCGGAAGGAAGACACCCGATGGCTGATAGCTGCTGCAAAAGCGAAACTGCCTGCTGCGAGTCGCCCGCGCTCGCGTTGCTGGGACAGCCCGTGCAGGCAACGCCTGCCGCAGCCTGCGGCACGGCGGCGGACACCTGCTGCCCGAAGGGTGTGCCGGTGTTCGACGGGGTGGACCCCCGCTACAAGCGCATCCTCTGGACCGTTATCGGCATCAACGGCGTGATGTTCTTCGGCGAGATGGCGGCGGGCCAGCTTGCTGGATCGCAGGCGCTGAAGGCCGATGCGCTCGACTTCCTGGCCGACACCGTGACCTACGGCTTATCTCTGGCAGTCATCGGCGCGAGCCTGCGCACCCGGGCTACGGCGGCGCTGGCCAAGGGCGTCTCTCTGTTCCTGATGGCACTGTGGGTGTTCGGCTCGACCGTCTACCAGACGCTGATCCTCGGCGTGCCAAAGGCGGAGGTCATGGGCATTGTGGGCGAGCTGGCGCTGGCGGCCAATCTCGCCTCGGTTCTGCTGCTGCGGCCCTACAAGGACGGAGACGCGAACGTGCGCTCGGTCTGGCTGTGCTCGCGCAACGATGCCATCGGCAACGTCATCGTCATGGGCGCGGCGCTGGCCGTGTGGGGCACGGCGACGGCTTGGCCGGATCTGCTCGTCGCTGCGATCATGGCGGGGATCTTTCTCACGTCGTCGGTGCAGATCCTGAGGCAGGCATGGGCGGAGTACCGCGACGGTGAGGAAGCCCATCCAGCCCCGGCCGAGTAGCTGCTAAAAGGCTGCTTCGGGTCGAGGCTGTGTCAAAAGTCCGGTCTGAGATAGACTTACGGCCTCATCTGCGGAGGTCGGCATGGGTCGGTTCGTCGAAGGGCAGGACCGTCGGCAATCCTGGTTGCTGCCCAGTTCGCTGGACGACTATGTCACCGCGGATAATCCGGTTCGCGTGGTCGAGGCCTTCATCGACGACCTCGATCTGGGCACACTGGGCTTCAACCGCTTCGAGCCCGCAGCGACGGGGCGGCCCGCGTATGATCCGGCCACGCTCCTGAAGCTCTACCTCTACGGCTATCTCAACCGGGTGCCGTCTAGCCGGCGGCTTGAGCGTGAAGCGCAGCGCAACATCGAGGTGATGTGGCTGACCGGTTGCCTGGCTCCTGACCACAAGACGATCGCCAACTTCAGGCGCAACAACGGGCCTGCGATCCAGGCGGCCTGCCGGCAGTTCGTGGTGCTGTGCCGGAATCTGAGGCTCTTCGCCGGGGCGACCGTCGCCTTGGACGGCTCGAAGTTCAAAGCGGTCAACAACCGGGACCGCAACTACACTGTGGCCAAGGTCGCCAAGCGCCTGGAACAGGTGGATGCCAGCATCGCCCGCTACCTCGCGGCGCTCGACCGAGCGGATCGAGAAGGCAACGACGTTCCCGAGGCGCGGACGCAGCGTATCGGCGAGAAGATCGCCGCTCTGCGCCGACAGATGGCCTTCCTGCGCGAGATGCAGGAGCGCGTGGAGGCCGCGGACGACGGACAGGTCTCACTCACCGATCCAGACGCGCGCTCGATGGCGACGAGCGGGCGCGGCACGGGCATCGTCGGCTACAACGTCCAGATCGCCGTCGATCCCGAGCATCATCTCGTCGTGGCCCATGACGTCATCAACGAGGGACACGACCGAACCCAGCTCGTTTCGATGGGCGGTCAGACCAAACAGGCCATCGGCGCGGAGGAGGTCACGGTCCTGGCCGATCGCGGCTACTACAACGGCGACGAGGTTTTGGCCTGCGAAGGCACGGGCATCCTGCCGGCTATGCCGCGGGCCGACACGTCGGGTCGAGCCAAGAAGGGGCTCTTCGTGCGCGCCGACTTCGTCTACGACGCCGCGGCCGATCACTACGTCTGTCCCGCCGGCGCTGTGCTGACGAAGTCTGCCGCGCGCTCCGATCGACACGGCGACATCGACCAATACCGCAATCTGGAGGCCTGTCATGCCTGCGCGATGCGGGCGCACTGCACGACCGAGAAGGTCAAGCGCTTCAAGCGCTGGAAGCATGAGGCGGTGCTGGAGACCATGCAGAGGCGGCTCGATTCCATGCCCGACGCCATGGCGGTACGGCGCGCCACGGTCGAGCACGTCTTCGGAACGTTGAAAGCTTGGATGGGCAGTACGCCGTTCCTGACGAAGGGCTTGAAAGGCGTGAGAACCGAGATGAGCCTCGCGATCCTCGCCTACAACGTGAAGCGGATGATCCGCTTGTTCGGCGCAGCTTGGCTCATCCAGGCCATTCGAGCCTGAAGCGGTCCACCGCGCTGCCGTCATCATCTTGCGGATCGGCGCTAGCGGCCACGATCAATGCGTTTTGACACGGCCTCGGTCGGAAGCAGCCCATCCCTATCATGATGGAAGCAACATCCGGTCTTCTCATGCCAAGCAGACGGCCCAAGCCCGCGGTCTCGACGCAGCATGTGGCTTCGAGCACAGCTCCCCGAACGTTCATACGCCAGGGTGGGCGAGCCCGAGAAGGTATACCATTGAGGTGCCTCGACCTCGGCGGGGCGAGATCCCATCCCGAAACGGAAACGCCGCCCCGGCGTGCGGGGCGGCGTCCACGTGCAGGGTTCGGCGCTCAGGAGGCGCGGGGTCCCCTACGCGGGGTCAGCGGCTTCCGCCGGCGGAGGGGCTGCCTGACGGACCGCCCGGCGAGCGGCTTCTGATGGTTGCGCCGGACCCGCTGGGCGCCGAGGGGCCTCGGCCGGTTCATCCGGGCGTGGTAGGCCTCGGCGGCGGGGTCCTCGGTCTCGACGGTATCCCACCCCTTCGCGACATGGTCCCTTCCCCAACGGCGGTTGACCTTCTGGCCGGCCAGCGTGCTTTGGAGGTAGGTGTCCTGGATGGTGCGCACGCTGAGGCCGATGGCCTGGGCGGTCTCGTACACCGTCCTGCCGTCGAGCATCATCCAGGTGACGGCGGCGTGCCTGAGGTGGTGGACCTGGAGATGGGGCAGGCCGGCATCCGCGACGGTCTCCCACCAGGTGTCCTGGATGTGGCTGTTGTACTGGGTGCCGTCGGGATGGTGGATTACGAAGTCGATGTGGCGCTTGTTGTCAGCCCTCAGCCAGATGTCGGCGAAGACCCCGAGCTTCGGCCGCATGACCGAGGACCAGCGCGGCTTGCCCTCCCGGGCATCCTCTCCGTGACCGCGTCGGTGGATCGTATCGTTCACGACGTCGATGCAGCCGCGGGACTTATGAAGGACCCAGGACAGGCCGGTCAGCGCGCCGTGGCGGGTGCCCGAGTACACGCCGACCAGCGCCAGACGCGCGACCGCGCGACGGTGCCTGACGGTCTTGCGCGTGCGGCGGACGTACCGGACGACCGTCTCGCCGGTCTCGGGATCCTCGACCGTCTCGGTCTTCCAGCCGCCCCTGCCCTTTAGGAAGACGCGCTTGAACCGCGCGTCGGGATCGCGGTGACCGCCGACCAGGATCACGTGGTAGCCATCGCCGTGGGGATCCCACACGTAGCCCCTGGAGGCCATCAGCACGCGGGCCATGCCGTTGCGCGTGAGGAGGAAGGTGCGCCGGTTGCGACGCCTCCGGTCGTCGATCACGGGCGTCCAATCCAGGACGAACTGCCTGTGGAAGGCCTCGATGGCGCGGCGAAGGTCGCCGAGCTCGTTGCGCGCCGTCGCCTCCGAGACGCGCGGGGCGGTCTCCGCCTCGTTGTACGTCGCATTCGGCTCCAGCATCCGCGTGTTGACGTACCCGGTGACGGACTTCTCGTCGATGCCCCGCAGCTTGCGCGCCCCGAGCAATCGCTTGAGGGTGTCGAGCCGGCCCTTCAGGCCCCGGTACCTCGCACCCTCGCGCTTCGAACTGTTGGCTGCCGGCTTCGTCTGGTCGATGCGCCAGTCGATGATCTCCCCCAGGGTGACCTCGGAGGCGCGCACCTTGCCGTCGTCTTCGAGCCTGCGCGTCATCAGCGCGATGGCGAGCGCGGCTTCCGCCTCGCCCCGTCGCGATGCGGGCAGCCCGAGGGAGCGGACCTTCCCGTTCGTCCTCAGGCAGCACTGGGGCTCCCCGTCGACGGGACGGTCCTTACGCGTGATGATTTCCGGCATCTTGGGCTTGGGCCCGCCCTTGCAGGCATGGCCCATCGCCTGCCCGAGCTGCTCGCCGATGGCAGCCCTCAGGCGCTCCGCCAACTTGTACCTGGCCTTCGGGGCCGCGGATTCTTGCGAATTCCCGCTCATGTCGCTATCGTCCTCGTGTCGATGCGGCCCTCGGGCCGCGTTGCGCGCACGACGATCCGGCTCGTCTCGCCAAAGCTTCGCCGGATCGTCTTCGATCTGCCCGTGAGGGCGGCAGCCCCGTCGGTTCGCCGGCGGGGTTTCTCGTTCATGGGCCCGTCATGGGACGGTGCCCGGACACTTCGCTTCCTCCCTCGCGCCTCCCTGCCTGCGACGTCCCCTGCCCATGGCCCTGATGCCGGCGGGGGTCGTGAAGAACTTCCCGGCCAGGACCACCACGTCCAGGTCGCCCTGCCGCACGGCCGTCCTGAGCGTCGTCACCGTGATCGGCCCGCCCGGCCAGAACAACTTCGCCGCCTCGGCCAGGGTCAGCAGCTCGTCCTCCCCCCATTCCGATGGCCCTGGCCTCGCAGCGATCCGGTCGGGACGTCCGTTCTTCAAGGCCAAGATATTCTCTCATCTTGCATGGTTGCAGTCAAACAGGCAGGTTTCAAGTATTGAATAGTTTGTTCTTGTTTACTTGACTGATGCACATCGGCAATCCTTACGCCTTTGTCCATTGGTTCGGATGATCGGTCCTTGCACGTCCGGGCCGGACGGACCCACGGGAGGGCCAGGCCGCGACCGTCCGCGGGATGCATCCCTGGCCGATTCCCAGCTGACGCCAACGGCTTGGCCTGCATCGGGGCGCCGGGCATCATGCCCCGAGCGGGTCGCGCCTCCGTCCCGCCGGCGTGGAAGGACGGACGATCGTCTCCCCCCTGCCCGGGACGGAATTTTTTTTCGGGGGCGGTCGCGACGGCCGTCGGAGCATCGGCCCGTCCTCGGACCGAGCCGATCCATTCTCGGCTCATCGCTCCTCCCCCCGACTTCGTCTCGCGCCGGCGAGATCGATCACGTTGCCGTCGGGCGGGAGGCACCGCCTCCGCTTCAGGGCCCTGCGTTCGGCCTCGACCATCACCTCGGCCGCGACCGCGAGCCGCGCGCGCTCGACCGCCGCCTCGTAGACGCCGGCGCCGAGCTCGGTCCTGATCTCGACGAGGGAACCCAGCAGGGCCAGGACTTGCTCATCCATGGCGCGGCTCCCCCTGCCTGGGGGCGATGGACCTATGGCCATGAATGTCGGCCAATCGGTGGAAGGCCGCCCCGTCCACGACGCGCCGCTCGACCAGCAGGCGTGCGACGGCCTCGACGAGGGGCCTGTGACGGTGGACGAGGGCGAGGGCGACCCCGTACAGCCGTTGTAGATCCTCCTCGGCGGCGGCGCGGATCCTGGGATCGCGCTCAAGGACCTCGGCGGCGCGCTCGATGGACGAGCGTCGCACGAGGGTGCCGGCCATTCCGAGCGCCACGTGGCGCGCCGCGACGAGCGTGGTCGCCTCGCCAAGGTCGACGTGGCTTCCGGAGGAAACGCCCAGGCCGAGGGCCTCCTCGGCGGCACGTCCCCCCAGCAGGCCGACGACGTGGGTCTCGATCCCGGCCGGCGTCACCATCGCGTCCTCGCCGGGCGTGGAGACGGTCATGCCACCGGTATCGCCGGACGCGACGATGCTGATCCGTTGGACGGTGCCGCCGCCACCAACATGCACGCAGACGGCGTGACCCGCCTCGTGGGCCGCCCGGCGCCAGATCGCCGTCGCGGAACGTCCGTCGGCGGGCGCGGCCCGGCGGATCAGGTCCTCGACCGTCATCGCCCTGCCGTCGAGCCGCGCGGCATGCCGGGCGCTTTCCACCCACGACCTGGCCTCCGCCCCGGAGGCCCCGACCCCGACCGCGGCGACGCCGTCCAGGTCCGCGTCGGCGAGGTCGTCGCGCAGGTGCTGGCGCAGGATGCCGGCCAGGGCGACGGCGTCCGGGGGCTCGATGCGGATGACGCCGCCGAACCTGCCGGGTCGCAGCAGCGCTGCGTCGATCCGGTGCGGCGCATTCGTGGCGGCGACCACGATGATGCGCGAGGCATTTGCCCCGTTCAGGCCCAGGCCGTCGAGGAACGACAAAAAGGATCCAAGTATAGGCATCCAGTACGATGCATGCCTATCCTCGCCGCCGGCCCTCGTCGGGAGGGCGTCCGCCTCGTCGAACGCCAGGATGCACGGCGCAGAGGACGATGCGCGCAGCAGATCCTCCTGCATTCGACGCAATACATCGTCCAGGTAGCCCGAGCCGGCGAACCAGCTTGCGACGGAGGTGGTCACGACCGGTATCTGGCAGGACCGGGCGAGACTGCGCATCAACGTGGTCTTGCCGAGGCCCGGAGCGCTCGCAAGGCAGGCATTGAGCGTGCCGGCGGGCCATGGCCCCTCGCCCCGGCGCCATGCACGGACGCTGGCGACGACGCGCCGTGCCCACGCACCGGCCTCTCCGTAGCCGACGAGATCCTCGACCGGCGGCGCGTCGTCGTAGCCGCCGGCCACCATGGTCCTGGCGCCGGCGGTGGCCTCCAGTCGCCTGACCGCGGCCGAGGCGGTGCCGCCGGTCCGGATGGCCGCGAGGAAATCGGGGTAGTCCAAGCCTTGGACGGACGTCGGCATCCTGCGCGGACGCGTACCGGTCGCGTCGCGGATCACGGACCGCAGGACCGCGGCGGAGGGGTGGCCGACGCTCACCCGAAGGTCGCACGCGTCCATGTACGACCGCGGCACGTAGCGTCCCGGCAGCCAGGAAACGACGGCGACGCGACTGCCCATCGCGAGGAGTTCGACCAAGGCGGTCTCTCCTTCCGAAGCCAGGAGCTTGGGCTTGGCGGCGGCATCGCGCGCCTCGCAATGCGTCCATGACCCCATCGCCGAAACGGCGCGGCGTAGGGGCTGGACCCATGCGGGCGTCGGGGCCTCGATCAAGACGGACAGGCCGCGGGTGGTGGCGAAGCGGCGCGCTTGGGCCCGCGTCATCGCCGCGGTGAGCGCGGCCTTCGCCAACGTGTGGACGGGGGAGGTGACGGTGACCGGAGCGGCTTCCGTAGGCTCGTCTTCGCCTTCGAGGAAAGCCTCGGCGGCGAACGGGTCGCTCGCGCGCTCATGCTCGAAGGCACCCTTCCGGGCGGCCCGGTTCAGGTGGTCGAGCCGCTTTCGCGGGGACTGCTTCTTCGTGGAACTCATGGCGGCCTCCATCGCGAGGCCGCCGTGCGCGTCGATGCGCGTCGGTCAGGCCCGGCGGGGTGTCTCGGATCGGACGGAAGGATCGCGCACCGCGGTCGTGCGGCGGCCGGGCTGCCTGTCGGCAGCACGCGGTTTCGAGCGCTCGTGGGGGGACATCGGATGCTCCTGGACGGTGGTGGCCTATTCGGCGGGGGCGATGTCGAACCCGTCGAAGTCGATCCGGCGGGCCGACGCCGAGACCTGGATGCCTGCCTTGGCCGGCGCGGCCCGCTCGCGAAGCCTCTCGGCCTGCCGCTCGGCCTCGATCATGGCGGCCCTGCCGAGGGCCACGAGCACCGCGGCCACGATCCGGGCGAACGCCTGCGCGGGGAAGGTCTCGGCGGCCATGGTCAGACGGCGGAAAATCTCGCCCACGTGCCGTGCCCGGTCCTCGGTGTCGGGCGGGGAAGTGACGAGACCCGACGGGACGGTGGCGTCGCCGACCTTGGATGGATCGCCATCGCCTCGGGGGCGGTCCTCGGTGGTGGCGGTGGAACTCTCGATCATGACGGCTGCCTCCGCGCAGGGGCAGCCGGGCGCGCTTCGGCGCCGGGTCAGCCCCGGGAGATGTCGGAAGGGCGCATGGGCGCCCGTGACGGGTCGCGCCCGAGCGGGGCTCGGACGAGGACGACCGGTTTTCGAAAGGTGGGGATCGGGATCATCGGGTGGTGTCCGTAAGGGGCCTCCCGGAGCGGCGCGACGAGGCGTGCGGCTATCTGCGTGAGGGGGAATCGGCGCGCACCGGCTCGGGTTTTCCCGTCCGGCTCGCCTGGCGTTTCATCGTCGCGAACATGGACTCTTAAGTGCGGGTAAAGCGTCGAAAATGCAAGTATTCTCGAAAGGGGATCTAGCGATCACTGTGGAAAACTCGTTCTCTCTTGTCGTCTGCAAGTGGACGCAAGTGGAAAGTAAATCGCGTAGCGATCCTGAAAACGATTCAATCGCAAGGACCTACCGGGTGTCGTTCGCCGGAGGACGCTCACGTGGTCGAGGCACTCCGCCGCGGGCAGTGGATCGCCGTTATCGACGATGATGGACCGTCCGATGTCCGCGCGCCCGACCAAGTGCGCACCCGAGGTTGTCTCGTAGCGCCTCGCCCATTGGATCTCCGCCTCGGGAGGGCGCGCGAACATGCCCACGCATGTCTCGGTCGATTCGTTCGTGGGAGCGTGGCGATCCCACCATGGTTCGGAAGCGCGGCTCGCGGCGTAGCGCGTAGTTTGTATCGTTACACGCTACGTCATACGGCGTGGCTGACGTTCGGTTTCCCGTGGGACGTCGGAGCCCTGGGTCGTCAAGCGACCAGCCGACGTAGGTTGGACCTGAGGGTCGACGAAACGACATGCGCCGGTTCGTCCCAAAGGTCCGCCAGGATCGGCACGACGCGCTCGGCGTCCCACGGCGAGAGGGGCTTGCCATCGGCCTGCCCGAAGGGTCCGTCCGTCTCGGGCAGGACGCGGTCCCTCGGCATGAGCGCCGCCAGCGTCCGGCCGTTCCGGGAGGCCAACATGGCCGGTCCGACGCTGAACCAGCATCCGAGGTCCATGGCGCGGAGAAGCTCCTTGGGCGAGCCCGAGTACCAGTGCATCACGGGCGTGCCCATGGCAGCCGCGCCGGCCACCTCGATCTCGTCGAGGACCTGGGACGCCGCCATCCGGGAGTGGAGGCTGACGATCCGGCCACCCTGGCTCGCGCAGGTCCCGAGGATCCTACGAAGGACCTCGCGCTGGAGGCCCATCGACGAGCGATGGTCCGGGGAGCCGTCGAGACCGACCTCGCCGACGTATCGGGTCCTGACCAGCGTCGCGCAGACGAGCCCGACCTCGTGGTGCCGTTCCCTCACCAGCTCGGGATGGAGGCCGACCGCGACGCGGATGCGGGCGACGTCGCCGACGTAGCGAAGGTTTCCCTCGAACGCCCTCGGGGTCGTCGTCACGGCGAGGACGTAGGTCCCGCGCCTGGCCACCTCCGCGATGACCTCGGCCGGTCTCGTGTACAGGTCGAGGTGGCAGTGGAAGTCGATCAAGCCAGTCCGACCGCGTGCATGAAGTCCCTGATCTCCAGCAACCCGCGTTCCGCGACCCTTCGATAGGGCTCAGGGTCCGGCACTTTCAGCGCCGAGATCGCGGGGCCGATCCAACGGCGCGCGCCGCGACGCCGTACCGTATCGATAGCCGCCAGGCATTGCATCACGTCGTCGTAGCGGCTGAACGCCTCCTGACTGAACGCCCCGGCCGGCTCGGGCTTCTTATATGACGGGGTGGTCATGTCCCCGGCCACGGATCCGGTGAACTTCAGGAAGGCCGACCTGCGCACGAGGCACGGCAGGCATTGCCCGCAATGCCGGTTGATCCGACCGCCGCGCCCGCAACTCATGGAGGACGGTGCGAGGCGGCTCAGGAGCGCCCCGTCGGAGCATTCCAGCATCATCTCGCCCTTGGTCTTGTGCCGGTAGTCATTCACGAGCCGCACCCTGATCCCGAGCTCACCGAGCAACGCCTGCATCGCGTCGAGGAAGCGGGGGTGTGTTGTGCGGGTGCTCAGGCTTCCCAGGCGCAGCGGCGTTAGGGGGACGTTGAGGGATATGAACCCGTTCTCCGGCACGTGGAGGTCGACGGTCCCGCCGTCCCTGTAGCGGTCGAGCGTCGTGGCGCCGAGGATGCCGAAGGCCAGGAAGGCGAGCGAGCGCGGCCGCTGCGAGATCTCGGGGTTGGGGGCGTCAGTCCTGGCGTTGTGGTTCAGCGACAGGACCCTGTCCTGAGCGCCGACCGCCTCGGCGAAGGTGTCCTGCTTCTCGCAATCCCCCTTCACCCGGTTGCTGACGAAGAGGGGGATTTCCCCGGCCGTATGGAGGTCGATGGCACCGATGAGGCTGTCGAGGCCGCCGGAGAGAAGCGACACGCACGTTTCCTGACGTCGGCCGACGGCATGGGCGGGCGGACGTGGCTGGATGCCGTCCCCCACGAACGACAACGTCCAGACGTCGCCGGTGAGGAAGCGCAGCATCGCCTGGACGGATGGGGCCAGCCGGTTCCAACGGTGCGGATCCGTGACCGCGACGGTCAGGTGGATCGGTCGCGTCCAACCATCCTCGCTCACCGCGGCCCGATTGACGTGACGGTCGGCGGCGATGGTCGCCATGGCGAGGGCCAGGAAGTCCCAGGCCTGTGGCGGGGGCGTCCTACCGAGCGCACGGTGGGTTTCCCGGATGACCTGGGTGCCGACGCTGCCGACCATTCCGGGTCGGTGCGGTTCGAGCAACGCGATCCGCGCGTCGAAATCGAGCCCGGCGGCTGGCACGTGATTGGGAAGGACGGCAATCCTCATTCCGCCCACTCCCCGTACACGTCGAACACCGCGGCGTTCACCTCGCGCGCGACGGCGTCGGACGTCGCCCTGTCGACGACGCGGCCCCGGGCCTCGAACGCGGTCATCTGCTCGCGATAGCTTTCGAGGACGAAGCCCCTGATCTCGAAGCGACGGTCGTTCAAGAGGACGGCGTTCCCCCTCGCTCCCCGCTGGAGGCTCGGACCGAGGTCGAGCATGATGTTGTCGAACACGTGATAGGCCAGCGTCCTGAGCCAGACCTCGCGCGTATGCTCGACCGGCATCGCGAAGGCGTCGATGTCGGGGTGTTCGCCCAGGACCTCGCCGAGGGCCTCGTTGACCGCGATGCGACCGGCCCCGTCGTCGAGCGTGGTGTCGTTCGCGCAGATCGCATCGACGAGCGCGTCGATGATGTCCTCGACCGGACCGCCGGCCAAAGTGGCCGGATCGAACCCGAGCTCCGCGGGGGTGATCGACCCGTCGGCGACCCGGCTCAGGACATCGTAGGCCCGCCCAGCCGAGGTCGCCGCCTGTCCCATACGGGCCGCGGCGGTCCGGGACCCGCGGTATCCCTTGCGGACGTAGCTTCCGAGACCGGCGCGAAGGCGGCCCTCGCTTCCCGTCTCGACGAAATCACGGACGGCCCGCCTGGCGTCGGAGAACCGACGGGGCAACGCCTGCCCGACCTGCGGTGGCGCCTGGACCGGTCGAGGCGGGACGGGTGGCGGCGGCTGGGGACCCGGTGCCGGGGCAGGGTTACCACCACCCCCCGGAGGTGGCGCCGCGGGCGGGGGCGGTCGCGGATGCGGCGCCCCCGGGACGTCGAGCATCTGCGGCACGAGGCCGACACCCTTGCCGGGGCCGCTGCTGGATCGTGATGTTCCCATCAGGCCACCGCCTTGGGCTTGCGGGCCATGATCTTGCGCATGGTCTCGGGAAGGTCGCTCCGCTCCTTCCACTCGGCCAGGACCTCCTCTCCCCATGCGGTCTCACGGATGCGGAGGACCACCGGGGGCTGCAACGACGAACTCTGCAGGTTGGACAGGAACACGACGAGGCGCTTGGCCTGATCCACGTCGCCGTCGGCTGCGAGCGCGAGGCCCCATAGGATCTCGGGGGTGCCCCACGCGCTCTCGGACGCCGCCCGTTCCAGTAGCTTGTCCATGACGAAGGTCCGCTCGTCGGGCACGAGCCGGCCGAACCGCTCCTTGAGGTCGGGCGTGCCGCGCATGCGTAGCGAGGCGATCTCGCCAAGGGCGTCCTGCGCTTCCTTCGAGACCCGGTCGTCGGCCGAGATCAGCGGAAGGCTTTCCCGTCCGACATGAAGGACGCCGCGAAGGTCGACGTCGGCCAGGGGAGGGTCGAGCCTGAGCCACTCGGTCACGAAGGCCTTGTCGGTCGACCATGGGTCGCTGCCGTCGCCCGGCAGGTCGCCCCCGCCACGCACCGTGCGCTCGACCGACAGGAGGTTCTCGGGCTTGCCGCTGACGGTCCGGGTGACGGACTGGACGAGGAAGTCGAAGGCCGCCGGCGTGGCACAGCGTTCGAAGAGCAGGATCTTCGCCAGGACGGCGTCGTCCATCGGGATCTCCTGGATGGCCGCGAGCTTCCGTCGGATCGAGAGGGTGTTCAGGAAGCGCTTGATCAGGCGCGGGTTGCCGGCGATCCGGCGCGAGGTGGCCATCTGCTTCGCGAGTCGGTCCGCGAGGGCGCACTCGGCCTTGAGCGTCGTGGGGCAATCCGCGATCGACCCCGTGACGAACTCGGCGTTGACCGCCACGCCCTTCCAGCTCTGGGCCAGCCGCGCGTTGACGGCGCGGCGAACCTCGGCCTTGGCCTCGTCCCCGAGCGACGAGTTCTCGACGAAGAGCAGCATCAGGTAGGCCCTGACCTCGTTCACGCCGAGCGGAGGGACGCGCAAAGGCACCTGGATGAGCTTGTCGAAGTAGCTGACGACGAGGTCGTCATCGAGCCTCGCCTCCTTGAAGTGGATGCGGACCGCCTCCTTGATCATCTTGTCGTCGGCCGCGATGACGAACGCGGTCCGCTCCATGAATAGAAAGAGGCGCATGGCCTCCAGCGTCCCGATCACCGTCGGGGGGAGGCAGCGGTCGAGGTCGTCGACGAACACCACCAAGGTGACGTCGAGATCGGTGAGCAGCTTCTGGAAGTGGTTGCGCAGGGCGTGGATCATCTCGGGAGGCGTCTCGGGCTTCTTCTTCGGCTTGAAGAAGCCCTTGCCCTCGTCCTTGTTGTCCTTGGCGAACTTCTTCGCTTCCTCGACGTCGTCCGAGGAGATGTCGCCGTCCGTGAGGTGTTCGTAGATCGCCTCTGCGCCCTTCAGAAGCGGGGTGACTGGCACGCCCATGGCGTAGCTGACGGCGGCCTCCGCGCCGAACCTGGTCCACCTGAACACGTTGATCCGCGAGACGAGGTCCTTGCCCCGGGCGAACAGGGTTTCGTCCCCCTTGGCCCGCTCCAGCAAGGCCCGGCCGATCTCCTCCATCAGCGCCGCCTTGGCATCGTCGTGGCCCTGATAGAGCCACGCGTTGAAGGTCAGGAAGACGAGCTTGTCGGGGTTCTTCTCGCGAAGGTCCGAGGAGATGAGCTTCACCATCGACGACTTGCCGACGCCCCAGCCACCCGAGATGCCGATGCTGAGAGGCTTGCCCCCGGCGTCCCGGATCATCTGACCGGCGAGGCCGGCCATCACGCGGAAATTGAGGAAATCCTGGTCGGTCTCGACGTCAGCCCACATTTCCCACCCGCCAAGCTTCTTGCTTGGCTTCTAAATGGGTTCGACCACACCATCGTGCAACCGATCCGACGGTCTGAATACAGGCCGGAGGTGCAGCGGACTGATTATGTCAGGCGACAGTCCTCGTGGTGACTTCCTTCGATCTTCGTCAGCCGTGCTCCGTCCCCGTCTCGCTGACGTCTGGTCGCCCGACGCATGCCCCGCCCGCGGTGACCACTCCTTCATCGGACCGGGCGCATGATGCCACCCATACGACGGGGCGGCCTTCATGGAATTCAGGGATCAGGTCAGGAAGATCGCCGACGGGCTCAGGGGCAAGGAGCGCGTCACCTACAAGGCCGTGCGTGGTCGGCTGAAGGCGGCGGGTGGCAAGTGCTCCTACACCACCCTCAAACCCGTCCTGGCCGAGTGGAAGGCCGACACCGAGTACATGGCGAGGATCGAGGGCGATCCCGACCTCCCGGAGTCCGTGCAGAAGGGACTCCTCGCCCTCGGTCACCTCATCCTGCGCGAGGGCGAGGAGAAGGCCCGCCGGAAGCTGTCCGAACAGGAGCGCAAACTCGCGCGCCAGGCCGAGTTCCTGCTCGAAGGCGATGACGAGCTTGCCCTGGCAGCCGACCGCATGGAGGAGGAGATCGTCGGCCTGCGCGAAGAGATCGTCCGGCTGCACGAGGCGCTGGCGCGGGCCCAAGGCGGGGCCGGAGCGCAGGCGGAGCCTACATCCCCGTCTTCGCGTCCGCTCGGTCTCGATCCCATCACCGCCGGCATCGCCGACCTCAAGGAGAAAAAAGCCAGGTCGGACGATCCCGACGCCCTGCTCGCCGAGGTCGGCACCGCCGTCCATGCCCTCCTCGTTGAGCGGGGCCCACTCACCGCCGGGCTGCTGCACTTCCACCTGCAGGGCGACCTAGGTCGCCGCGCCGAGCGGATGGAGATGCCCCTGGAGGCCGGCTGGCTCCGGCACTGGCTGCGCGGCTTCACCGGGCCGGCCGGCGGTCTCGTCGAGGGCAGGACTGGCTTCGACCTGGCGTCGCGCACCGCCGACCTGGGCGCCGCGTACCGGGACCGGGTACTCACCGAGGTCGCAGGCCTGCTGGACCGGGAGGGCTTCCCCATGGCCCTTTCGGTCATCGCCAAGCGCCTGTCGCCCCGGATCGGCCAGGAACTCCGCCTCACCGGTGGCCAGCTCGCCGAATGGATGGACGCCCGATCCGACCGCTTCAGGAAGACCGGCAAGGGCCGCTACTCGACCCACCCCGACAAGGGTTGAGGCACCTCGAAGCCGCCCGGTCCTCGCCCGAGGGGTCCGTCGACGCACCCGGGAACGCCATCGTCGTGCCCCTATTTCACCGGCATTCACTCCGGAGACAGACATGACGACCGACCCCTTGCATAAGTATCCCCGTCCCCCGTTCGAGGCCCAGCCCCAGGGCTTCCCCGGCAAGACCGGCAAGATGGCGCCCGAGCCCGATCACGGCGAGGAGACCTACAAGGGATCGGGCAAGCTCGACGGCAAGGCCGCGCTGATCACCGGCGGCGACAGCGGCATCGGACGCGCGGTCGCCATCGCCTTCGCCCGCGAGGGCGCAGACGTCGCCATCTCATACATGCCCGAGGAGCAGGCCGACGCCGAGGCGGTCCAGGCCTGGATCGAGAAGGCCGGACGGAAGGCGCTCCTCCTGCCCGGCGACCTCAAGGATCCGGCCTACGGTCGCGAGATCGTGGCACGCACCGCCGAGGCGTTCGGACGGCTCGACCTCCTCGTCAACAACGGCGCCTTCCAGCATCCCAACGAAGGGCTCGACGGCATCGAGGATGCGGTGTTCGAGGACCACTTCCGGACGAACGTCTTCGGGCCGTTCTACGTGACCAAGGCGGCCATGGAGCACATGAAGCCGGGCGCCTCGGTGATCTTCACCTCGTCGGTGAACTCCAAGCACCCGATGCCTTCGCTGCTCGCCTACAGCGCCACCAAGGGCGCCCTGAGCAACATGGTCCTTAGCCTTTCCCAGTTGCTCGCCGAGAAGGGCATCCGCGTGAACGGCGTGCTGCCGGGGCCGATCTGGACGCCGTTCATCCCCTCCGGCATGGATCAGGACTCGGTGAAGTCGTTTGGTTCGAAGGTGCCGTTCGGCCGCCCGGGCCAGCCGGCGGAGCTCGCCTCGGCCTACGTGATGCTGGCCTCCGACGAGAGCAGCTACACCTCCGGCGCGCTGGTCACCGTCGCGGGGGCGATGCCCGTTCTCTGAAGCCCAGGGCTCGCCGTTCCACCCGGCGAGCCCGCGAACACCCGAGGTCGGTTCAGGCCTCCTGCGTGGCCGGGGACCGGACGGGCAGCGTCCATCCGGGTCGGACGAAGTGGCAGGTGTAGCCATCCGGCCGGCGCTCCAGGTAGTCCTGATGCTCCGGCTCGGCCTCCCAGAACGGCCCTGCCGGCGCCACCTCGGTGACCACCTTCCCCGGCCACAGGCCGGAGGCGTCGACATCCGCGATGGTGTCCTCGGCGACCCGGCGCTGCCCATCGTCGACGAAGTAGATCGCGGACCGGTAGCTCAGGCCTCGGTCGTTGCCCTGACGGTTCGGGGTCGTCGGATCGTGGATCTGGAAGAAGAACTCCAGGATCCGCCGGAAGCTCGTACGCTCCGGGTCGTAGGTGATCTCGATGGCCTCGGCGTGGGTGCCGTGGTTCCGGTAGGTGGCGTTCGGCACGTCGCCGCCGGTGTACCCGACCCGTGTCGACACCACGCCCTCCCGGCGCCGGATCAGGTCCTGCATGCCCCAGAAGCATCCGCCGGCCAGGATCGCTCTCTCCGTGCCCATCGTCCATCCTCGTCCTTCGAGGCCATCGCCCCCCACGGACCTAGACATGGTGACGGCACCGCGACCTTTCCCACCCACGATCATCGACCCCGTCGCCGCGCGTCATGTAGCGCATAGCGTTACCCGTTACGCGCTACTCGGCGAGTCGTCCCGACGGCTCCGCGCGGACGGCCCCGGCCGTCGTCCGGGGTTTCCAAACCCCGGACGACAGGCTTCCGTCACACGCCCCCGGCTCCCTCGGCCTCGGCCGAAGCGTTCTCTGCCAGGCGCTCGCGGATCCGCTCCAGGGTCACTGGCGCGTAGTCCCAGCAATCGACGCCCACGTCGGTGCTCGCCGCGGTGCCGGGGAGGCTGCCGTGGGAGTGCCCGTAGAGGTGGATGGCCCCTCTATGGGCGGCAGGCCACGTCCGATGGGCGTAGTGGCTGAGCCAGATCTCCTGCGTCCCACCGTCCGGATCGGGGAGGTGGATCCGCGCTACGTCGCGGACCGGCTCGGCCCAGGGCAGGCGCTCGCCGACCTTGTCGTGGTTGCCCCGGATAAGGAGCTTGCGTCCGTTCAGGCGCTTGAAGATCGCCAGCGCATGAGCCTCGGTGCACTTGTGAGCGAAGTCGCCCAGGTGCCAGACCGTGTCCCCCGGACGCACGACCGCATTCCAGAGTGCGACCAGGGTCTCGTCGTGCTCCTGGATCGAGGCGAACGGACGCCGGGCCTGGACCTTGTCCGAGATGACGAGCGGATGCCCGAAATGGGTGTCCGCGGTGAAGTAGGTAGCCATGATGGCCTCCATCGATTTCGGAGGCTCGGCACGCGGCGCGGCTCTCCAGGTCAGTCGGAAAGGTGGCGCGGGGCGGCTTTCATGGTGTCGTTCTCCTGATCGTGGCGCATCGATCGCCTGGACGGCGACCACGCGCAAGACGGTAGCGCCGCGTTATCCCTGGGCATCGTGATCCCGAAGCAGCCGCACCGGTGCCCTGCATGGCGGGGACAAAGTCGAGTTCCGGTCGTCGCGCCTAACGAGTTAGCTCAGGCAGCGTCCATGACCTTGCCGGTGCCGCCCGCCATCCTCAGGCAGGCCTCGACGCCGTCGCGCAGCGAGGCGACGTAGACGTCGGCTCCGACCTTGCGGCCGATGGCGGCGTCAATTAGGATCTTCTCGCCCACCGGCCAGAGGCCGACCAGCACCGGCATGTCCGGCGCCCGCCGCTTCAGGCGTTCCAGAAGGTACCGCAGGTGCGCCGGGTTGCCGGAGATATCCAGATAGGAGATGCACACCATCGCCACGCCCGTGAGGTCGAGCTCGCGGATGCGGTCGCGCGAGACGGCCTCGTAGCCGGCGACGCGAGCCCCGAGTCCGTGCTTGCGCAGCAGTTGCGCAAGCATCGCCGAGGAGGCCTCGTCGAGCGGGCCGCGCCCGGCCACGCACAGCACTGGCGTTTCGCCGCGCCACGCCTCGGGTAGGGCGTCGCGGGGGGGCGCCTGGCCGGGCACGGCCTCGGTCCGGGTGTGGGTACGCTCGGCAAGCGTCAGGGTGTCGCTCGGGTTGACCGCCTTGTCGTTGCCCGCCGGCTCGACGTCCTCGTGGTCCTCGAAGTCCTCGACCAGGGACCGGGAGGACGCCCGGATGTTCTCCAGGTGCGCCGGGGTCACGACGCCGCGCGCGTAATCGTTGGCGGCGAGTTGAAGCCCCTTCAGGGCGACCTCGTCGTAGTACGATGACAGCGAGCGCTCCTTCAGCATCGCCTCGGCGAGATCACGCACCTCGTCCGGGTCGCCGGCCAGCATGCGCTGGTAGAAGTTCTCCACCGGGGTCAGCGGCGGCCGGTCGCCGAGGAGGATGTCGAGGAACTCCAGGCTGTCGACGTGCCGGCCGAGCACGACGAGGCAGACGGTGAACGGGGTGGCCAGGATCAAGCCGATGGGTCCCCACAGAAAGCCCCAGAACAGGGTCGATACGATCACCGCGAACGGCGACAGGCCGGTGGAGTGCCCGTAGAGCAGCGGCTCGATCACCTGCCCGAAGATCGGTTCGGCGACGAGGAACAGCGCCGCGGTCGCGATGACCATCGACCAGCCCGGGTCGACCGCGGCGGCCAGCGCCACGGGCAGGATCCCGGAAATGAAGGCGCCGATGTAGGGAACGAAGCGCATCAGTGCCGAGAACACGCCCCATAGGAGCGGGTTGGGCACCCCGATGATCCAGAGACCGACCCCGACGATGACGCCGAAGGCGGCGTTCATCCCGAGTTGGGCCAGGAAGTAGGTGCCGAGCCGGCCCGCGGCGTCGTCCATGGCCACAGTGGTGCGGTGCAGGTCACTCGATCCGAATAGACGGATCATGCGGTTGCGCAGGTCCTCGCGTTGAAGAAGCAGGAACACCACCACGACGAGGACGATGCCGACCGTGGTCAACGGCTCGAACACCGGGCCCAGGACCTTCTCGGCGAGCGCGAAAGGTGAGATCTCAGGTTCCTGAACCCGGACAAGTTGCGCCTTCGGAGTTTCCCCACCCGGTCCGGTCGCGGCGCTCGTACCGGCGGCATCCGCCTTCTGAGTGGCGTCGTGGACCTCGTGGCTGAACTTGGAGATGACGCGGTTGGCTTCACCGAGCCAGCCCTGCTGCAGGCCGGCGAACTTCTTTTGCACGGTGGCCTGGTACTGCGGCAGGTTTCCGGCGAGACCCGCGACCTGGGTGCCGATGACGGCGCCGATGCCGCCGATGACGCCGAGCGCGAGCAGGACAGCGACGATTACGGACGGCACCCGTCCGAGACGCGCCCATCGGAGCAGGTTGACCACGGGTCCCAGGACGAAGCTGAGGAGGACCGCCAGGACCAGGGGGATGAACACCTCGCGTCCGAAGTACAGGGCGGCAACGACCACGACGCCGATGGCGAGGGTCAGCAGCCCATGAAGGCCGGGCAAGAGCGGAGGAGGAACCTGGGCTGGCTGGCGCGGGGCGCCCATCTCGGCGGTCGACATGCTTGGCGGGACTCCTCGACGCCGTGCCCTTCCATGGAGCACCAGCCCTAAACGCAGGACAGGGCGGATTGGAACCAGGCAATCGCCCCCGACACCATGGCGATTGAACCGAAAAGAAACACTGATTGGAGTGAGAGCGTTCAGTAAGCAAATATTCTGCTATATTTTTGCCTCTAACATTTCATTTGGATTACGTGCTGTCATCGCCACTAAAACATAATTGCCGTCTGATGTTAAGTTTTAATTCATTTGCATGGCGGCATCGCCAACCGAAAATCTTGTTATCGAGAAAGCTCGCGGACCCGCCGAACCGGCACTGGGTCAAGGGATATCGTTCGCTTGCCGCTCTCTGGAATTAAATCGTTCGGCCAAGACCTTATCGCAACGAACAAGCCAGGCGCACGTTGGAATGCCGGCCGAGCTTCCGGCTTAGGCACAACCAGCGGGCCGGCTCATGTCGAATGCTTCGAAGGCACCTGCGGACACCTCGCCTTCCGCGACCGTATCCCTGGCGTGGACGATTTTCCTGGGCACTGCGCTCCTCGGCGTCGTGGCGTTACCGCGGAGTGGCTCCATGCCTCCGAGGGCGAACCGCGGGGACCAGCTCGGTCCCGAGGATGGGCCTTTAGCCCACGAGGGCGAAGTGGCTGAGCGCGTCGCCCGGACCGAGGCGGACCGAGGCCGGCAGGCGGAGGGTCCGACGGAGATCCCGGCCAAGGGCTGGTGGGACATCGGCAAGCGCGTCGCCCAGGAGTTCGGCAACGACCGCGTGCTGCTGGTTGCGGCCGGCGTTACCTTCTACGCCATCCTCGCCCTGTTCCCGGCCATCGGCGCCCTGGTCTCGATCTATGGCCTCGTCGCCGATCCGGAAACCATCAACGGGCAGCTCGCCAACCTGCAGGGCATCCTGCCGAGCGGCGCCCTCGACATCGTCGGGGAGCAGGTCAAGCGGATCGCTGCCAAGGGCGGAGGCACACTCGGCTTCACTGCCGCCTTCGGTATCCTCCTGTCGATCTGGAGCGCCAACGGCGGGATGAAGGCGATCTTCGACGCCCTCAACATCGTCTACGAGGAGAAGGAGAAGCGGAACTTCGTCTGGCTGAACCTGCGCTCGCTCACCTTCACCGCCGGCGCGCTGTTGTTCGCGGTCCTGGCCCTCGTAGGCATCGTGGTGGTTCCGGCGGTCCTGGCCTTCCTGAACCTCGGCTCGATGGAATGGGTGATCGCCCTGCTGCGTTGGCCGATCCTCCTGTTGGTGGTCCTCGGAAGCCTGGCGCTCCTCTACCGTTACGGTCCCAGCCGGGACAAAGCCCAGTGGCGCTGGGTGACGTCGGGCAGCGCAGTGGCCGCCTTCCTCTGGATCGCCGTCTCGGCCGTCTTCTCCTGGTACGTATCGAGCTTCGGCAAGTACAACGAGACCTACGGCTCGCTGGGTGCCGTCATCGGCTTCATGACGTGGATCTGGATCTCGACGACCATCGTGCTGCTCGGCGCAGAGCTGAACGCCGAGATGGAGCACCAGACCGCCATGGACACCACCGTGGGCGACCGGAAGCCCCTAGGTGCGCGTCGGGCACGCATGGCAGACACCGTCGCGGCGTCCGCCTGAGCTCGACCTCTTGTGCCTAGAGGGGACGGCTCGATGTCGGACGCCGGGCTAACGCAGCGACGAACCTTCCGCGATGGTCATGCAGGGGTCCGGACCTCATGACGGGGTGCCTGCGTCGCACCTGACCGGTAGGGATACGTCCGCTTCCCCCGGCCGAGCGCGCGATCCCCCTGGTAACGAACCTTGGCGGTTGAAGTTGTCAAGCGCGAGCATGGGATACCGCGAGGCGATGGCGGAGAGGGACGATGCGGCAGGCCTGATCCCGCTTGAAGACGCCGAAGCGCCCTCGGTCCCAAACAAGGAGATCGCGAGACGTTACCTCGGACGGCTAATCGCCCTATTCCAGCGGAAGCGGTCCGAGCCGCTCATCGCCATGATCTTCGGCGCACTGGTCCGCTTTCGGGACCAAATTTTTTCCCAACCCTTTTGGAGTAAAGCGAGGTCACCTTTAACTGAAGCTCGGCTCGCCTAGTTTGAATGTGAGATTTGGCTGTTACTAGATGTCGTGTTCATGCAGATCCGATATGTTAGCAATAATATTAAAAATATAACGGTTAATGGAGCCGCATTTACGAAGTGAGCTCTTGCAAGGGACAAACAATAATAAACGCGTGAGGCTTCGGTAGCGAACTGTTGAGCAATCAGTCCTTCTTGCCTGCAAGCTCGCCCTTGCTTTAATCAGGACAATCGTGAGCGCCGTTACGCCCGGCGCGACCGATTATCTCGCTTCAAAATCATGAATCAGCAGCGGTGACCTGAAACAACCCAGTAATACAAATAAGATCATATGGCTGTTCAGGTTTCGGCACAATGTTGATTTACACCGCTTGCGGATTGTCAATCCGAGATCTTTTCCGATGCCGCGTCCGCGACGCTGCTTTCCTTTGCTCAAGACACCTTGGGCGCCGGGGAGCGAAGGATAAGCAGCCTGGCACCTGCTGATGCCTCCCTGGCCTCGTGGTCGGACGAGATGATGTCGAGGGTCCCGTCAGCGCCGACCGAGAGCAGGTGAAGGTCGGCCTGCGTGCGGTCTTCCTCGGCACGGACGATCATGAACCCCCACCCGGCCTCGTGTCGGCCGGCCAGGGCATCAAAGTCGAGTTCCCCGTCTCCTAGCACCTTGCCGCGCGCGTCCCGGCTGACCCCGGTGTCCACGTGCAGCAGGTGGTCGGCCGATGGTGCGAGCTGATAGACCCGCTCCCGGCCGAGCTCGGGGGCCAGCCTCGTGCACACCAGGGCATTGTAGAGTTCGTCTCGGGTCGCAGCGAGCAGATGGTCCGGCGGATGATCGGCGAGACCCTCCTCGGCATGTCGGGAGAGAAGCTCGGCCTGAAGCGTCGGCACGCCTGCTTCCCGCGCGGCCTTCAAGGCGCCGGGATAGGTGTCGATCAGGACGACGGGGACGTCTGCCCGGTGTAGCGCGGTCACGAGGTCGCTTGCCCATGGGGAGGCACCGACGACCGCGAGGCGCTGCGTGTCAGCCGCCGTCGAGAGGCCGAACCTCCGCGCGAGCGGTGCCAGCGAGAACCCGTGGGCGAGCACTGTAGCCACGATGACCGCGAAGACGGTGGGCTGGATCAGGTCGCCGCCGGCATACCCGGCATCGCTGAGACGGGGACCGGCCAAGCCGGCAACGGCGGCCGCAACGATGCCGCGCGGCCCGATCCACCCGACGAACAATCGCTCGCGCCACGAGAGGTCGCTGCGCAGGGTCGCGAGCCAGATCGCGGCCGGACGTACCACGAATAGGACCGCCGCCGTGAGCCCGACGATCGGCAGGGAGAGCTTGCCGAGAACCGCGAGGTCAAGGTCGGCGGTCAGCACCACGAACAAGCAGGACACGAGCAAGACGACGAGGGATTCCTTGAAGCGGCGCAGCTCCCCCAGCCCTGGCACGTGCCGGTTGGCAAGAGCGATGCCGAACACGGTGGCGCCGATCAGGCCGGCCTCGTGCATCAGCAGGTTCGGCACGACGTAGGCGACGAGGGCAAGCGCGAGCAGCACCGGCGTCTTCAAGGTTTCCGGAACGAGGTCGCGGCGGAACGCCCAGGCGACGAAGAGGGCCGATCCGACGCCCAGCCCGCTGGCGACGAGCACGCCCTCCGCGAGGTGGAGCGCGAGGGAACCCACCGCCTCCTCCGCCGCATGGTTGGGCACCTCGACGAGGATCTCGATCACGACCGCCGTGAGGATCGCGCCGACCGGATCGTTGACGATGGCCTCCCACTTGAGGAATGCGGCCGAGCGCCGCTCCAGACGGGCATGGCGCAGGAGCGGTAGGACCACGGTTGGACCGGTGACGACGAGGATGGCCCCGAAGACGGACGCCGGCCCCCACATCATCCCACCGATCAGGTGGGCGGCGAGCGTGCCGAGAACGAAGTTGATGGGCAGAGCGAAGGCGGTGAGCCGGAGCACGCCCTCGCCGGACGCACGAAGCTCGCGGAAGTCGAGGGCGAGGCCGCCCTCGAACACCACTATGGCTACCGCAAGGCCAATCAGCGGCCGCAGATGCGGTCCGAAGTCGGCGGAGGGTTGCAGCCAGCCGAGCACGGGCCCGACAAGGAACCCGACCCCGAGCAGGAGCACGATGGCCGGGATGCGCAGGCGCGCCGCGAGGACCTGGGCGGCGATGCCACCACCCACGATGCACAGCACCGCCGCTGCCACGCTGGTTTCCATGAAGGCACTCCAGGCCAAACTGTCGTAGGCCCGGACACCGTCCGAAAACCGGCCGGGAGCTCGTGCGCATCACCTCGAAATCGAGCGATAGCACATCCTCGGCGCTCCAGCGCTCCGTCGGGTGGAAATCACCTGACTGCCAGTTGACGCCTTTGTTCAAGCCAAGGCGCAAACACCGATCCGATTAAGGCCACGGTTTCTCAATCGTGCGACCATAATTGCCGGGCTCTGCTATGGGCGCGGTAGGAGGAGACATAGTCATGAGCCCCAAGGACATCACGTTCCCGTCCCCGGTCACCACCACGGGCCTCGCGGGATTTCCGGATGCCCTTCACGACGTGGCCGAGGCGCGTCGTGTCGTCGACGCCATGCGGCTGCCTGTCGTCCGGTCCCGCCACGCGTGGCTCGACGTCGCCAATCTCCTGATGCTGGCGCAGGCAAGCCAATCTCCCGCACACATCGAGGTCGCTCGGAACGCCCTCGACCGAGCGGTCGTCGCCGAGCGTCATGACCAACGTGCCGTACCGTCCGACGCCATTTGGGCCATCGCGGCCTGATCCCGCATTCCTCATAGCGACGACCTCGGAGTCGACCATGACCCAACTTATCGATCTGTGCGTCCGCGTGAAGGAGTATGAGAACGGGAACCCTTACATCCTGCTGGAGCAGCAGGGCATGCCAGGTGCGGCGGCTGCGGACACGATGAAGCCGTTCGCGTTTGACCTGAAGCCCGGCATTCCGACCGCCGAGGTCGAGGCGCTCGTCGCCGAGATGCGCCGTGTGATCACCCACGTGCACTTCGAGGAGACGCCGGTCGTCCCCTGACGCCGGGACCCATGCAGGGCTCGCGCGTTTCCCTGGACCCGGCGGCACGCGCATCGCCGGCGAAAGGGAGACGAGCCCATGTCCGACACGCCGACCCCAGGCGATCCGGTCCCGCCCATCGGCGACCCGCCGCCAGGTACCGGGACCCCCGAGGGTGACCCGCCCCCGGATACGCCAACGCCGCAGCCGCCCGGCCCCATCGACGCTTGGTGACGACGGTCGCCGCGCTATCGGCGCGGCGACCGCTTGGGTTCGGCTCCGAGCCGGCGCATGCACGCATGGTAGAGTTCCGCCCCGAGAGCGAACGGGGAAAGGTACCTGGGATTCGGAGCGGTGAACACCTTGTTGCGTGCCTCGTCGCGGCATTGCGCGTCCTGGGGACTCGTGATCGGCTGGTTCTGCGCTGCGCAGGCCATCGTGCCGGCCACCAGGAGCGAGGCGGCCAGTACGGCACGACGGCCGATCATCGGCCGCCCTTTGCCCGGTAGGCATTGATGGCCCGGCCGCAACCCTTCGACAGCTCGGCCCGGTGTCATATGAAGCACGCCTTCATTTCCTTGCCGCCCGGATCAAGGTCGCCGCAGAAGGTCACGGCGTCGCCGGAGCAGTAGTGTTTGAGGACGTCCGTTCCTCGCCTCGCCGTGGCCGGTGCGGCAAGAGCGAGGCCTAGGGCCAAGTCGAGCGTCAGTACCCGTGACATCGATACTCCGTGGCATCCCTGGTTGCGAGTTGATTCATATCCAGCCAGCGCCGGATAGATCGACGGCTGGGCATGGTGGGTGGTCGGCAGGCGTGGCGCCTGCAGGATGAACGCGGGGCCGCTCGAAACCGTACCGTCACGCGTCACCTGAACACGGCGTGGCCGACGCGCAGTCGGGCCATGCCCGTGACCGACCTCACCGGGGCGCCGGTGAGGTCGACGGTCGAGCCCACCGTGTCTCGGAAGTGTCCCGATGCATGAACATCCCGGCGCGCTACGCCACGGGGTATCTCGGTGACATCGGCGTTCCTCAGGACCCGGCGCAGATGGACTTCCACGCCTAATTCGAGGTCTATCTCAATGGTCCAGCGGGACCGCGCTGGTATACGTTCGATGCCCGGCATAAGCGGCCTCGGATCGGCCGTATCGTGATGGCCTACGGTCGCGACCCAACGTACTGCTCAATCACAACCAGCTTCGGACCTGCTCCGCTCGCAAGCTTCACGGTGATCACCGACCAGGCCGGCGACGCTGCGTGAGGAAGGGTCGAGCGCGCATGGAGAGTTAAGGGCTTGCGTAGGTTCATGGAGATTCTCTCGGGTCATGGGTTCGGTCTGGTCGTCCGCCACGCCATACCCTTCGCGGCGATCGCGGCTGCCACGCTTCTGCGCTTCCTGGCGCCGCTCGATACGGCCCCGTTCCTCCTGTACCTGCCTATCGTGTTCCTCGTCGCGCTTGCTCTTGGCCGAGGGCCGGGCGTCCTCGCGATGGCGGCCTCCCTGCTGGCGGCCGCATGGTTCTTCCGCCGGTCCGACGACACGGTCGGGCTGGATTCCGGGCAGGTCGTAGCCCTGGTGCAGTATCTCGTCGTCGGGCTCGCCATGGTCTGGGTATGCGATGCGTTGCGCCGCTCGATGGTCGAGCGTGAGGAGGTGCTCGGACGCATCGACGCCGCCAATGCCGGCCTTCGGGCAAGCCAGGCGGCGTTGGAGGATGCGCGTCGCGACGCCGAAGCCGCCCGCGAGGCTGCCGAGGATGCCAACCGGGCCAAGAGCAGCTTTCTCGCCAACATGAGCCACGAGCTGCGGACGCCGCTATCCGCCGTGATCGGCTACTCGGAGATGTTGGAGGAGGAAGCGGAGGAGCTCGGGCAAGACGGCCTGCTCAAGGACCTCGGAAAGATCAAGTCGAACGCCAAGCACCTGCTCGGGCTGATCAACGACGTGCTCGACCTGTCGAAGGTCGAGGCGGACAAGATGGAGACCTACGCCGAGGACATCGACGTCGAGGCGTTCGTGCGCGACGCCGCCGGCACCGTCGAGGCCCTGGTGGCCAACAAGGGCAACCGCCTCGTGCTCGATCTGAGCGAAGGGCTCGCCGTCGCGCGAACCGACGCGACCAAGTTGCGCCAGTGCCTGTTCAACCTGATGTCCAACGCCGCGAAGTTCACCGAGGCCGGGACCATCATCCTGCGCGCGCACCGCGAACCGGATGAGAACGGCGACCGCCTCGTCTTCTCGGTTCAGGACACGGGCATCGGCATGAGCCCGGAGCAGGTCGAACGGCTCTTCCAGCGCTTCGTCCAGGCCGACGACAGCACGACCCGCAAGTACGGCGGGACCGGGTTGGGCCTGGCCCTGACGAAGGCTTTCACTCAACTCCTCGGCGGCGACGTCACCGTCACGAGCGAGGTCGGCAACGGCACCTGCTTCACCCTTGTCGTGCCAGCGACCCTTCCGGAACCCGATGGCTCGGACGTGATCGAGGGGCCGGCGTCGGACGAGGCCACCGGCCCGGGCGCGCGCGGCTTAGTCCTGGTCATCGACGACGAGGCGAGCCAGCGCGACCTCATGGGCCGGTTCCTGACGCGGCAGGGGTTCTCTGTGCGCACGGCCGGGGATGGGCGCACCGGCCTGGACCTGGCGCGTAGCCTCGCACCGCGCGTGATCCTGCTCGACGTGATGATGCCGGAGGTGGACGGCTGGACGGTGCTCACCACGCTCAAGGGTGACCCGGCCACTCGGGACATCCCGGTGGTGATGGTGAGCTTCGTCGCCGACGCGGCACTCGGCGCCTCGCTCGGGGCAGCGGACGCGGTGCCGAAGCCGGTGGACTGGGCACGGCTCAAGGGCGTCCTCGACCGGCTCGGGGCGGGGGCTGGGGACGTGCTCGTCGTCGACGACGACGCCGACATGCGCGAGCGGCTCCGCGCCGTGCTCGAACGCAACGGGTGGTCGGTGCGCGAGGCCGGAGACGGGGCCGAGGCGTTGGACAGGGTCCGCGAGGCGACGCCGCGCTTGGTTCTCCTCGACCTCACCATGCCGGTGATGGACGGCTTCTCGTTCCTCCATCGCCTCAGGGGCATGCCGGAATGCGCCGAGATCCCGGTCGTCGTACTGAGCGCACGCGACGTCACCACCGCCGAACGGAGACAACTCGCGGAGGCCGACAGTGTCCTGCGCAAAGGCGACGCCAGCCTTCAGGACATCGCCACCGAACTCCGCAAGCTCGACGACCGCCAAGCGGACGGTGGGGAACGTGTCCCGAACCGAGGCACCTCGTAGCCTCGCGGGACATGCTTCCCTATCTCGGACGGCGGCTGGCGGTCCTTGCGGCCGAACGTGACGGTTGGAGCGTGTTGTGCTCTGTTGATTGAGGGACACGCCGATGATCGACGAAGCACACCACACGCAGATGCGGCAGATCGTGGCCGGCCTGTCTGAGGGCGTGATCCTGATCGAGCCGGATCAGACGATCGCATACGCGAATGCCGCCGCCGTGATGATGCATGGCGTTGCGGATGCGAGCGATCTCGGCGCTACCGTGTCCGAGTACCGCGCGAACTTCACGCTGCACTACCGCAATCACCGGGAGATCGGACCGCTGCAGCATCCCCTCGATCGCGTGCTCGCTGGCGAGGTGTTTCGCGACGTCGTGGTCGAGTTGGTTCCGACCCGAAATCCATCGCACAGGTGGATGCACCGCATCCGCAGCTTGGTGACCACGGATGCGGATGGCACGCCGACCGGCCTTGCCCTGGTGATGCAGGATGTGAGCGAGCGCTACCAAGCCGAGGCCCGGTTCGAGCGCATGTTCAACGCAAACCCTGCCCCGGCGATCATCTGCCGGATCGCCGATCTGCGCTTCGTGCGGGTCAACCACGGCTTCCTCGACCTCACCGGCTACCATCGGGACGACGTGCTCGGACGGACTTTCTGCGAGATCGATCTGCTGCGCGAGGCCGAGCGGCGGGAGATGGCGATCCATCGCCTGCACGCGGGCCACACCATTCCGCAAATGGAAGCGCAACTCGCAACGCCGTGCGGGAAGGGGCGCTACGTCATCGTGGCCGGGCACGCGATCGAGATGCCGGGCCCGGGCGGTACCGAGCCATGCATGCTGTTCACCTTCGCCGACCTGGAGGATCGCCGGAAAGCCGAGATGTCCCTGCGCCATAGCGAGGAGCGCTTTGCCAAGGCCTTCGACCTCTCACCGGTGCCGAGCGCATTGATGAGTGCGGACGGGTTGCAGATCACCAGCGTCAACCAGGCCTTCGTGACCGCGTTCGGACACGCCCCCGAGAGTGTGGACGGCCAATCGCTCGCGGATCTCGCGCTTTGGGTCGATCGCGCCGAGCAGCGCAAGTTCTCACGCGATCTGAGGCGGCTTGGCGGTGTGCGGGGCTTCGAGGCCGTGTTGCAGGATGCGGCAGGGGTTGAGATCGACTGCCTGGTCTCGGCCGAGCAGGTGATCATCAACGGCGAGGCCTGCGTGCTGTGCGTCCTACAGGACATCACCGGCCGCAAGCGCTCGGAGCGCGAGCTGATCACCGCGATCGAGGCGGTGATGGCGGACGCATCGTGGTTCAGCCATGGGGTGATCGACAAGTTGGCGACCCTGCGCAACCCGGCACGCTCCGGCCGGCCATCGGTTGCGGTCGAGAACCTGACGATCCGCGAGCGGGACATGCTCACCCGGATCTGCCAGGGCGCCACCGACCGGGAGATCGGCGCCGAGCTGAAGCTGTCGCCGAACACGGTACGCAACCATGTCTCGGCGCTCTACCGCAAGCTCGGGGTCAACCGTCGCAGCGCCGTTCTGGTGTGGGCGCAGGAACGTGGGATTGGTGCGACCACGCAGCGCCAGCGCTGAGACGAGCCAAAACCGTGACGAAACTACCAAGGCGATTTGGTACAATTGTACTTTATGTGAATCGTCGGAACTTCGAGTAGGATACCTAATTACGCAGTGGTAGCTCTGCTCAAGCGAGCATCTCGAAAGATCATCCCTCGGGCTGATATGAGGAGATCCGCTTGGCTGGGCGTCGGAAGGTGCTCTCACCCGACCATACCCGTGCGCTGATTAAAGAAGCCATCGGCATCATCGAGGGCGACCACGCGATCCAGGCGGAAGCCGCCGCCGAGATCGCCGCCATCGAAGCTGCACACACGTTGTCGATCCCCAAAGCAAGACCGAAGCGCTCGACCCACAGGTGATGCTGGGCCGCGAGTAGGCGCGCGGGCTGCACTCAGCCTCTGCACGCCGTCAGCATGTCCGCAGAGGCAGGCCCCCACCCAACTGCATGAATTGGAACTGCACCATGTCCCTCCTCGCCTGGATCGTCCTCGGCCTGATCGCCGGCTTTATCGGCAGCAAGATCGTCAACAACACCGGTCAGGGGCTCGTCGTCGACATCCTGCTCGGCGTCGTCGGCGCCGTCGTCGGCGGCTTCCTGTTCAACCAGTTCGGCCAGCCCGGCGTCTCCGGGGTGAACCTCTACAGCCTGCTCGTCGCCGTCGTCGGCGCGGTGCTGCTGCTGTGGCTCTATCACGCCCTCGCAGGCCGCCGCCGGGTCCTGTGATCCGGCCAAACCCGCTTCCGCCGGCAGCGGCCGAAGACTGCCCTTACAATTCCTGACGAGAGAGTTCCGACTATGGCGTTGTCTCCTGATACCACCCGTCCGGCCTACGACCGCGACCTTCCCACCACCAGCCTCGCCACCCCGGCCGAGGACATGCGAACGATGGCGCTGCACTCCGTCTCCTGGGGCGCCGTGATCGCCGGCGCCGTGATCGCGCTGGTCGCCCAGGTCATCCTCAACATGGTCGGGCTCGGCATCGGGCTGTCGACCGTCGACCCAGCCGGCAACGGCACCCCGACCGCTGGTAGCCTGTCGTCGGGCGCCGGGATCTGGTTCGTGATCTCCGGCATCCTCGCCGCCACCGCGGGCGGTTGGCTCGCCGGGCGGCTATCGGGCAAGCCCGCCAACACCACCACCGCCTACCACGGCCTGCTCGCCTGGGCGGTCTCGACGCTCGTCGTCGTGTACCTGCTGTCCTCCGCGGTCGGCGGCATCGTCAGCGGCGCATCGAGTGCCGTGTCGAGCACGCTGGGCGGCGCCGGAAACCTGATCGGCGGTTCGGTGAAGACCGCCGCGCAGACCGCAGGCCCCTCGCTGCCCGGCATGGACAACCCGTTCTCGAACATCGAGAGCAAGGTCCGCAACGGCACCGGCAACGACCCGGAGGCCCTGAAGAACGCCGCCGTCAGCGCCATGCGCGCCGCCGTGACCGGTGATGGCGCCCAGCAGAAGGACGCCCAGGAGAAGGCCGCCCAGGCCTTGGCCAAGGCGCAGAACATCCCGGTCGAGCAGGCCCGGACCCAGGTCGCCGATTACACCAAGCAGTTCAACGACACCGTCGCCCAGACCAAGGAGCAGGCCAAGCAAGCGGCCGACACCGCCGCACGCGTCGGCTCGCAGGGCGCGCTCTACGGTGCCCTGGCGCTGATCCTGGGTGCGCTGTCGGCCTTCTTCGCTGGCCGTGGTGCGGCCGTCGATCCGGTGCTCACCCGGACCGCCCCCGTCGTCACGACCCAGCGTCGGGGCTGACGGTGAGCGACCCCGTCGTCATCGAGCCGCAACACCTCGGTTCACGAGGCGAGGAGGCGACGGAGGTCGCCATAGGTGAGCACGTCACGCTGCCGCTGATCGCCGAGACCGCCCGCATCGACAAGCGGGCGGTGGAGACCGGGCGGATCCGGGTCTCGACCCGAACCGAGACCACCGACCAGGTCCTGCGCGAGACCCTGCGTAGCGACATGGTCGGGGTCACCCGGGTGCCGATCGACCGGACCCTGGCCGAGGGCGAGACGCCACCGGTGGTCCGTGAGGAGAACGGGGTGACCATCATCCCGGTCCTGGAAGAGATCCTCGTCGTCGAGAAGCGCCTCGTCCTGCGGGAGGAGGTGCATGTCCGCCAGACCACGGCGGGCGAGGACGTCGAGATGCCGGTGACGCTGCGCAGGCAGCAAGCCGTGATCGAACGCGTGTCCCCCGAGGGGCACGTCACGGCCCTATCCCCCACGCCCTCATCGGAGATCGAACCATGACCCAGACCATCACCGCCATGTACGACACCTACCCCGAGGCGACCGCCGCCAAGGCGAAGCTCGTCGCCCTCGGCATCCCCGAGGTCGGCGTCCGGATCCTGTCCGGCAGCGAGGCCGGTACCGCTGGCACGACGACGCACGAGGAAGGCATGTGGGGCTCGCTGAAGGAGTTCTTCATGCCGGAGGAGGATCGCCACGTTCATGCCGAGGGCCTGCACCGCGGCGGCACCATGCTTACCGCGACCGTCGAGGACGGATACGCCGAGCGGACCTACGACATCCTGGAGGAGCACGGCTCGATAAACATGGACGAGCGCGAGGCCTCCTGGCGCAAGGACGGTTGGAGCGGCCAGGCGACCGGTGCGCCGGCGATGGCCGCTTCCATCCCAGGCTCGACGGGGACCACCGGCCTGCATGCGGCTGGATCCACCGAGTCCGTCGCCACCCACGGCACGGCCCAGGGCACCGAATACATCCCGGTGGTCGAGGAGCGCCTCAACGTCGGCAAGCGCATGGTCGACAGCGGCCGCGTCCGTGTGCGGTCCTACGCTGCCGAGAAGGCGGTGAGCGAGAACGTCACGCTGCGGGACGAGACCGTGCACGTCGACCGGCGCGTGGTCGACCGTGCGGTCACGCCGGGCGACATGGCGCTGTTCGAGGACAAGGTCATCGAAGCCACCGAGATGCGTGAGCAGGCGGTGGTCTCGAAGGAAGCCCGCGTCGTCGGCGAAGTCGGCATCCGCAAGGAGGCGGCCGACCGCGTCGAGACCGTGACCGACAAGGTGCGCCACACCGAGGTCGAGGTCACCGACGAGCGCGGCAACGTCGAGCGTACCGGTACGGCCGGCACCGCCACCGGGACCGTCCCGCACAAGCCGGTCTGAGCCTCGCTTCCGGGGGCGGCCTTCGGCCGCCCCAATACCAGTCCACCCCAAACCATCGGACGCCGCGGACATGTCCCTGCTTCGCATCCTCACCCTGGCGGCCCTCGTCGCTTTGCCGACCGTCACGGCCGAGGCGCGCGATCTCGGTGTCTCGGAGGAGGCACTGCGGTCGGCTTGTACCGGCGACTATTTGCGGCTCTGCGCCGGCATCGATCCGAACGGCGACCACGTCGAGGCTTGCTTCCGCGCCAAGATGGCGAGGGTCTCCGAAGGTTGCCGCGGTGCCATTGCTGGATACCGCGTCCAGGAAACCACGAACGAACGGCGCTCGCAGTCACGATGAGCGCGGAACTCACCTTGAGGAGACGATCATGAGTGACGGCTTTCCTTCCATGACCGCCCTGCTCGGGCTGCTGGCCGTGGCCGGGTTCCAGAACAAGGATAAGATCGCCGAGATGCTCGGCGGCGGCCATGCCGCTTCAGGATCAGCGGCCACCCCCGGGCAAACCGGCCTCGGCGGCCTTCTCGGCAACATCGGTGGTGCGCTGGGCGGGGCCGGCGTCGGCAACGTGCTCGGCGGGGGACTGGGTCAGTTGGTCGAGAGCTTCCGTCAGAACGGACACGGCGCGGCAGCAGACTCGTGGGTGAACCATGGCCCCAACCACGAGATCGCCCCGCCACAGCTGCGGCAGGCCATCGGTCCCGACGTCATGGACGCCCTGTCCCGCCAGACCGGCCTCTCGCACGACGAACTACTGTCCAGGCTCTCCCGTGAGCTCCCCTCGGCGGTCGATCGCTATACCCCCGACGGAAGGCTGCCGGCGCACTGACGCTTGCGCCCAGCCCGCTACGACCTTCACCCCGGGCCCTCGGCATACCGCCGTCCGGTCCGAGAACCCAGGAGAAGAACCATGGACGAGAACCGCATCACCGGCGCCGCGAAGGAATTCGGCGGCAAGGTTCAGGGCGCCGTCGGTGACGTGACCGGCGACCGCGAGACCCAGGCCAAGGGCGCCGCCAACGAGGCCAAAGGCAACGTCGAGAACCTGTACGGGCAGGCCAAGGACGCGGTGCGCGACGTGGCCGACCAAGCCGGCGACCTCGCGCAGGGTGCCCTGAAGCAGGGCCGCGATGCCTTCCCCGACGCCGAGCGCGCCTACCGCCAGGGCGCCGACACGGTGACGAGCTACGCCAAGGAGTCCCCGCTGATGATGGCGGCGATGGCCGGCGCGCTCGGCTACCTCCTTGCGATGGTCGTCCACGGCCGCCGATAGGTCCGGCCCCGCCTCCAAAGCGTCCCGCAGGTCAGGAGCAGCACCATGAGCGATCCCATCCGACCTGCGGGTCCGTCCCCCGTCGCCGATGGCCCGATGCAGGCGGCCAGGTCGCCGGCCGGCTTGGCCGATGCCGTGCGTGACCAGGCCAGCGGCTATGCCGACCGGCGCAAGACCGAGGCGGCCGGCTTCCTCTCCGATCTTGCCCGTGCGCTGCGTTCGGGCGGCAGCGAACTCGACGGACAGGCACAGGTGAAACCGTTCGTCCAAACGGTCGCCGACAACCTCGATGCCCTCTCCGACCAGGTTGCGCGACGCGGCTGGCGCGACCTGTATCGCGATGCTGAGGCGGTCGCACGCGGCCATCCGCTGGCGACGGCCCTGGTGGTGGGGGCGCTAGGATACGGCGCCTTCCACCTGCTGCGGTCCGGCGAAGGCGATGCCTGCAAGTCCCAGGCACCGGAGCGCAAGCAGGCATGGGGCGGGTATCCATGAGCGCAGTCCCACCGCCACCGCAGGCAAGTCGGCTCCAGGGCCTATTGGCAGAGGCGCTCCGGGCTGCTGGAGAAGTCGTTGGCGCCGAGATCGCCTTATTCCGGCAGGAGGTGGCCGCCAGCCTGAGAAGCATGATCGTTGGCCTGGCGGCAACGGCCGGCGCGGCGGTATTCGCCGTCGTCGGCTTCCTGGTCCTGGTCGACGCTCTGGTGACGTGGCTTGCCACTGTCGTCGGCTCGGAAGCGCTCTCCGCCCTGATCGTCGGCGTCGTCTTCCTCGTCGTTGGCATCGTCCTGGCACTGATCACGAAAAGCCTGTTCTCATTTGGCGCACTCGTCCCGACCCGGACGGGCCGCCAGCTCCGGCAGGACGCTACCGTCGTCAAGGAGCACGTGGACGCATGACGAGCGACGCCGATGCGCTGGAGCGCGAGATCGAGGCGAGCCGCGGCCGCCTGGACCGGACATTGGACAGGCTCACGCAGCGCCTGACCCCCACCGGCATCGTCGAGGACATGCTCGGCACCGTCCGACGCGACGCGACCGGAGCCGGCCTGTACGACGGCGCTCTGGAGGCGGTCCGCCGCAATCCGGTGCCGGTGCTTATGATGTGCCTCGGTGCCGTGATGCTGCTCAAGGGGAACGGGCAGCGCCCAGCCACCGCATATCGTGCCGTTCGTGACCCCGACCGACACGCTCCTTCGACCAAGGGGATTGGTCCGATCCGGGCCCGGACGTACGCGATCCCGAAGCCGTCGGGACCGTAGGGATCGGGAGCCCTAACATGACCGTTCTGCATACGCCGATCCACGCCGGCGGCAACGACGACCACTGGTTCCTCTGCCAAGGCGAGGATCCGGCAGACGTGTTCGTCTACCATGAGCCGAACGTGCTCTCCGGCGGGTCTCCGTCCCGGATCGAGCTTGCCGCCTTCCTTGTCTCTGGGAGCGGATCGCCGGAGCACCGTGCGCTCCTGACGATGATCGGCTCCCTGGTCGAGGCCGGGCATGCCGGCTCGACCGCTTCCGTCCGCGGCCCCGGGCCCGGTGCCGCCGGTGCCGAACCGACCCCCGGCGAGGCCGCCGCCTCGATCTGACCCATACGCCCCTCCAAGACCGCGAGACCGCCATGGCCATCGACTACCGTTCGGAACTGCGCCGACCCCTCCCGTTCAGCCTTGCCGTCGTGGCGGCGGTTCTTCTGATCTGGTTGATTGTCGCCTCCATCGCAGGCGCCAAGCAGCGGACGGCGCGGGACCACCGCATCGGTGACCTGGAGGCGCGCCGGACGGCTCTGCAGGGCGATCTCGACCAACAGAGGTCGACCGCCGGCACCCTGGCGGCGCTCCAGGCCAGGATCGCCTCGGCTCAGCAGCAGGACCGTGAGGCCACCCAGGCCGGCGAGCAGGCCAAGGCCAAGGCGGCGAACTTCGCCTCGGAGCAGCAGGCGGCGGAGACCAAGGCGACCGAGGCCAAGGCGGCGTCCGATGCGGAGACCAAGAAGCTGGCCGACGTACAGGGGCAGGTCAGCCAGGCTGAGCTGAAGCTCGCGCCGATGAAGGAGGCCACCACCGCGGCCGAGCAGGCGGCGACGGCGCGGACGAAGGAGCTTTCCGACGTCGGGCGCCGTCTTGAGGAGACGCGCCAGCAGGAAGCCAAGCTAAGGGCCGACATCGCCGCGATGTCCCAGGAAGCGACCGCGAAGACCGCAGACCTCGCCAAGGCCGAGGAGAGCCAGCAGAAGGCTCGCGAGGGCTCGGCTGCGGCTCAGAAGGACCTCGCCGAAGCACGGACCGCAACCGAGCAGGCGACGAAGCAGCGCGCCGACCTGGAACAGGCCATCGCCGGCCTGAATGCCAACCGGGACAAGCTGGCCAATGAGATCACCCAGGTTGGACAGCGATTGCAGCAGGCCAAGGACGGGCTGGCGTCGACCCAGGCCGATCTGGCCACCGCCAAGTCCGAGCGGGACCGGGTGATCTCTGAGCGCGGTCAGGCCGAGCAAGCCATCCAGAAGCTCACGACCGACCGTGATGGCGCGACCTCGGCTGTGGAGGCTCTTCGGAAGCAGCAGGCGGATGCCCAGGCGCAGCTCGCGACGCTGACCGAGGCGTTAGCCGGCCGCAACAAGGAAATGGCCGCCATTGAAGATCGTCTTGGGACGACACGTCAGGAACTGGCAGCGACCCAGGCCCAGTTGGCGGAGGCGCGGCAGAAGCTCTCGGACCAGCCACCGGCCGCGACCGGGCAGCCCGTTCCCCCCCAGCCGCCGGCGCCTGTCACGGCCCCGAAGGCAAACTGATCCGGCAGAGCGTCGACCCACCTGAAAGGCGAAGACTTGCATTTCCTTGGAATCGATTGGGTCGGCGTGAACGCCGAGAACGGACGCAAGCTGGTTCTTTCCCTCGTGTTCGTCGCCGTGGTCGTGGGAGGCGGCATAGGCCTGCGCGCGCTGGTCGGGTTGGTCTTGACCCGCGCCGACCATTCCACGCTCCAGACCAAGTTCTGGACACGTCAGGGTATAAGCCTGGTCGCGGCGGTGCTGCTCGTCCTCGGCCTGCTGTCAATCTGGTTCAACGATCCCGCGAGGCTCGCCACCGCCTTCGGGTTGATGTCGGCCGGCCTCGCCTTCGCCCTGCAGCAGGTCGTCACCTCGCTCGCCGGCTACTTCGTGATCCTGCGCGGCTCGACCTTCACGGTGGGCGATCGCATCACCATGGGGGGGGTGCGCGGCGACGTGCTCCGGCTAGGCTTCATCCAGACCACCATCATGGAGATGGGCCAGCCTCCGTCCGTCCAGGGTGCGTCGCCCGCAATGTGGGTCCGGAGCCGCCAGTTCACCGGTCGCATCGTCACGGTGAGCAACGCGCAGATCTTCTCCGAGCCGGTGTTCAACTACACCCGCGACTTTCCGTTCATTTGGGAGGAAATGGCCATTCCGATTACCTACGAGGCGGACCGGCTGAGGGTTGAGGCGATCATGCTCGCCGCCGCGCATCGGCACGCCCTCGATGCCGCGGGGATGGCCGCGGAGGCCAAGGCCAATTTGCATGAACGCTTCGGGGTCGACCCGGCCGATCTCGAACCGCGTGTGTTCTTCCGCATCACCGACAACTGGCTGGAGCTCACGGTCCGCTTCATCCTCGGCACACACCAGATCCGCGGTGCCAAGGATGCGATGAGCCGCGAGATCCTGGCCGGGCTGGACGACGCCGGGATCGGCATCGCCTCGGCGACCTACGACATCGTTGGGATGCCTCCCATCACGCTCGCCGGGCGGGAACGCGGGGGTCGCCCTGATGCCAGCGCAACAACGAAGGTCGGCGAGTGACTTCGCCGTACCAGCTTCTCGGGATCACATTGTAAAACCCGTTACATGCGTTCCCGGTCACTCCCCAGCTCGACCACCAGGATCCGCCTCGATGAAAGCCTTTACCGTTTCAGCGGCGACCAATTTGGCGGCAGTCGCTGGACGGCCGGTCGGGTCGAGGCGCGAGACATCAGCAGTAGGTTCCTATCGAGGCCGTTCGTGCCTTTCCGAAATATACCTATGTTATCTTGCAACCATGGAGCTGGCGGACGCTTGGGCTCGGTGACCCAATCGAATGCCAGCGAAGCGCCCTTCGCCCTCGTCGTCGACGACGACCCCCTGATCCTTATGGAGACCACCTGCATCCTGGAGGATGCGGGGTTCAGGGTCCTTGAGGCCATGAACGCCGCGCAGGCCATGCGGGTACTGGCTCAGCACCACGAGAAGGTGGTGTTGATGTTCACCGATGTTCAGATGCCGGGTGATGAGAACGGGTTCGCCCTGGCTCGTCATACGGCGGAGCACTGGCCGCACGTGGCTATCGTCGTCGCGTCCGGCGAGCGTTGCCCCGCTGCGGGCGACCTTCCGGAAGGTGCGACGTTCATCGAGAAACCCTTCAGTGCGCGGATCGCAAGACAATTCGTGCGCGAGGTGATGCCGGTCGATCGCCAGCCCATGCCCCTGAAGTCCCTACGGCCGTAGTTCGCCTGGCCGAGCATCGTAGCTTGCCTGGCCCGGCACCGAGACCTGACTTCGACGTGTTAACGGCGGATCCCCGGCGTGTCCTCGGCCTGCAGGCCCCTGAGTGGGGCGTCGATCAGGCACACCACGCCCGAGGGCGGGTAGGAGAGGTCCACCTCGCCGCCGAAGCTGCCGGCGAGGCCACGCCCGATCAGCCTGGACCCGAAGCCGGTTCGCGTCGGAGGGACTACGACGGGGCCCTCGTGCTCTGACCACCGCAGGGCGCAGTGTGGCTCGCCGCCCTCGTCGCGGAGGGACCAGGCGATCGACACCTTGCCCTGGGCCGTCGACAGGGCGCCGTACTTGGCCGCGTTGGTGGCGAGCTCGTGCAATATCAGCGACAGCGACATCGCCGCCTTGGATCCGATCGAGAAGCTCGGACCTTCCAGGACGAAGCGCCCGAAGTTGTCCTGGTGGGTTTCGAGGGCGCTGCTGATCAGGGTCTCGATGGGCGCGGAGCCGACCGCCCCGCCCAGCAGCAGGTCGTGGGACTTGCCGAGGGCGATGAGCCGACCGGCCAAGACATCCTTGGCCGCGTCGAGGTCGGTCGCCGTGCGCATGGTCTGCGTGGCGATTGACTGCACCATCGCAAGCATGTTCTTCATGCGGTGGCTGAGTTCGAGGTTCAGCGTCCTCTGTCGTTCCTCTGCCTCGATCCGCGCGAGTGCAGCACGCGTCCGGTCGGCGATGTTGTTGGCGAAGCTGATCTCCTCGGGTCTCCAGGCGTACGGGACATCCTTCAGGGCATAGAGCAACGCTACGAACCGCCCGTGCTCCATCACCGGCAGGTTCAACAGCGACCGCACGTGGATTGCGGCGAGCGTGCCGGCATCCGAGGCGGTGCGAGGGTCGTCGCCGGTATCGTCGATGATCACGGCATGGCCTGCCTTCAGGGTGTCGATGTAGGTGCCGTAGTCCCGGAAGCCGTGAGTGCCGCCGATGCTGGGTAGTCCCGGTGCCGTCCATCCCTGGTCGACGAGGATGGTCTCCCGGTCGTGCTCCACCGCCCCGTAACCGGCATGGGACAGACCCAGCGTACGGCCGAGGATGTCCGATGCCACGCGCAGGATCTCGGCGGGATCGTTCGAGTTGCGCATGCGGTCGCCCAGCTCGACCATCGCCGCGCGCCGCACCTCGCCTTGCTTCCGTTCGGTGACGTCGAGGAACAGGCAGCCGAAGCGCTGGCCGGTCTCCTTGTTGGCACGGACCTCGAACCACCTGTGCAGGCCGGGGACACCGATCTCGAACAAGGCTGGCTCGCCGGTGTCGACGACGTGCGCGTAACTATCGATGAGCCATTGCTCGATATCCGGCACGTAACTCCGGATCGTCCGACCGATGCTGTCGGCCGGAAGGCCGGACTGCCTCGCGAAGGCCGGATTGATCTCGATGAACCGGTAGTCGACGGCTTGCCCGTCCGCATCGCGCACCAACTCGCCGACGAAGAAGCCTTCCTGCATGCCGTCGAAGAGGCCGCGCCAGCGCTTCTCGCTCTCGGCGACCTGATGCTCGGACGTCCGTTGCCGGGTGATATCGCGCGAGACCACAAGCAGCCGCTCGGGCTGGCCGTCCGCCCCTCGGATCGGCGTGACCTGCACGTCCCACCATTTCGGCGTGCCCCTCAGCGTTTCGGCGGGTGCCTGGAAGTGCCCGGTGCCGCCGGCCAGGGCCTCCCAGAACGCCGACCTTGCGTCGACCCTGGCCTGGCCATGCCAGAACCCGGTCCAGTCGCATCCGTTGACCTGGTTGAAGTCGTCGGCCTCCATCACGGCGAGGCCTCCCTCGTTCATGTAGGTCAGCCTCGCGTCCGGATCGAGGACCTTGATGCAGTCGGCCGAGGACGTGAGCACGCTTCGCATGAACGCGGCATCGGCCGCTCCCTTGGCGGCGACGTTGCGCTGATCCGTGCGGTCGCGCAGGATCTTGAGGAAGCCCTCGTGGCGGCCTTCCTCGTCCCTGAGCGGCATCATCTCGCCGTTTGCCCAGAACAGGCTGCCGTCCTTGCGCAGGTGCCAGCGCTTGTCGGTGCCGCGACCGTGCAGCAG
The DNA here is from genome assembly GCF_008000895.1 of Methylobacterium sp. WL1. Lineage (NCBI taxonomy): Bacteria > Pseudomonadati > Pseudomonadota > Alphaproteobacteria > Hyphomicrobiales > Methylobacteriaceae > Methylobacterium > Methylobacterium sp. WL1. The sequence goes on from NZ_CP042823.1 coordinate 4,261,880, forward strand.
GGCCGAGGCCATCTCCTGCTCGGGGATGCCGGCCGCGACGTCCTCCTCGGTGAAGAAGACATGGGCGGGCTTGCCGCACATCTCGGCCTCGTCCCAGCCGAGGATCTGCTCTGCGCCGGGTGACCAACTCGTCACCATCCCCTTCATGTCCAAGGAGACGATGGCGTAATCGACCGCGCTTTCCAGGATCGCCTTGTTGCGCCGGTCGCTCTCCTTGCGCAGGCGAAGCGAACGGCGCAGTTCCAGGATCGTCACGACCTGGTGCGCCAGCGTGCGGAGCACGAATGCCTGCGAGGGCGTGAGCTTGTTCGGCTTGGTATCGAGCACGCACAGGGCGCCCAGGGCCACGCCGTCTGGGGTTCGCAGCGGGGCTCCCGCGTAGAAGCGGACCTGGGGACCGCCGGTCACCAACGGATTGGCCAAGGTGCGGGCGTCCCGCGTCAGGTCCTCGATCTCGAAGACACCGTCCTGCTGCACGGCGTGGGCGCAGATCGACTGGGACCGCGGCGTCTCGCCCTGGCCGAAACCGGTCTCGGCCTTGAACCACTGCCGGTCGCCGTCGAGGAGCGAGATCAGCGACACCGGCATGCCGCAGACCTCTGACGCCACCTTCACGATGTCGTCGAACTCCGCCTCTGCGGCCGTGTCGAGGATGGCGTAGCCAGACAGCTCGGCGTGTCTACGCTTTTCGCTCTGCTCGATCCAACCCGACATTCCCCCGCCCATTGTTTCTTTTGACGCCTTGTCGGATCAGCGACCCTCTTCGGCGAGGATTGCCTTCAATCTCCCCGGCCTTCAATGGCGTCCCGGCATTTGATCCCACCCGATATTCGCTTCAAGCGTCACGGCGCAACTTCGAGGGCTTGGGGAGAGATTAACGACCGCTCAGGCCACATCGAGCGGTCGCGCCATCCAAGGTGACGGGCGCCCCGGATCCTGTCCGATCGACAAATGGTAGTTGCCAACGTTACCCGTTACCGATGACCGAACGTTTGAGCCGCTCTACCTTGAGGAGTCCCTGCCGGATCAAGGAAGACCGCCGACCGCGACCCAACCGTGAGGGAAGCTTCGCCCGGGCCATCGAGGGGATCGCGATTTCGCCCTCTCAGGATATCAGGCCGCCTGAGCCTCGGGACGCGTCCGGTTGGGTGCATCCCGCCGCTTCACGTCGTAACGGCAATCCTTGAGCACCAAGGTGGGGTTGCGCCTCTCAAGACGGAACTTGAGTTTCTCGACGAGCATTCCGACGCCGATGGGGTCGAAGGCCAATGCGGCAAGCGACTTGGTCTCGTCGTCGATCACGTCCACCAACTCCGTTGCCGTCTTCGGACCCGAGCGCCTGATGAAGGCGGTCAACTCAAGGATGAGACGGGTCCAGAAATGCCTCGACGCGGATGCGGAGACGCCATTCCTGCGTCCGATCCGGACATGCGGCATGGTGGTGACGAAGCTCGGGACCCCGATTGCCGGGGGCGGGGTGGTCGATGCCGACCGAGTGGGCGCCATGGCCTCGCGCAACGCGCGGTTTTCCTCTGCCAGACCGGCCAGTCGTTCCTCCAACCGACCGACCAGGCGCTCCATCTGACCTAGCAGCGCGGCACCTTCCATCGATGGCTTCGTCGGCTCGTGCGCCGCGGCCGATCGCTCCTCCGCGATCCGCATCGCCAACTCGGCGAATGAGGCGATAGCCTTCTCCATCTCCTCCGGCAGGTCCAGCGTCGCGAGATGACCCTTGTAGCGCCGTCGCTTCTTCCAGTCCGCGAGAGGGTCCTGCAGGTCCCGGTTCGAGACGCCTTTGCCTTCCGGTTCCCCCGGCAGGCGATTATACCGCCTCAGGGCCTTCTGGATCGTCGAGGTGGACACGAGCGTCCCCTCGGCCACGAGGGCGTCGGCCAGGGTGTCGACGACGTGCTGCTGGATCATGGGCGTCCGGCTCGGATGGTCGATGCCATCCTGGACACGAACGATGAAGAACACTTTCGTCACATCGCCGTCGAACTCGTTCGGTCGAGCACCCTGATCTGTCACGACATGTTGGGCCGACCGGGTCACGACATCACGCTATGGATCGCGAACCCGGTCCCCTGGTGGTCGAGGTCTTCACGGAGCGCCAGGCCGGGATCTCGTAGTTGCCGCGGTTCTGCTCTCGATTGGGAACGGGCGCCGTGGTGAAGACGCTGGTCAACTGCGCGTACGGTCACCGAATGGCAAGGTTTCCGGGCGAAGACGCTATGTCCCAAGGCTTAGGGATCTACTCCGCGCCGGCTTCACGCCTACCAACCCGGGGCTGACTTGCCAGCGTCGCCCCAGACGGGCTTGGAAGCCCCAGCCGTTTAACGGGCGGCAAGCGTGTCGGATCGGCACGCCAGTCCGGCGTTCCAAGGACGTCGAACGAAAGTGCACGGAGCCAAGCCCTAAGCGTTCGGGTTCATGTCGGGCCTTCGTCCTCCGCAACGGCGAGCAAGCCGTCCGATGCCTTCGCGGTCACCGACTTCCTGCGCCTGTCGATGGCGGCGCCTGCCACGACCTCGTAGCGAGGGATCTTATCGACCTCCAGCTTCAGGGCGTTCGGGAGGAACTCGCCATACTTGTCACCCTCCGTCGCCGGGGCATGACCCTGGATGGCATCGAGCCTCGCTGAGTCTATCCCAACCGCTCGCCCGATCGTCTTGAACCGGTGTCGCCACCCGTGGTTCGGCTGCACGTTCTCATCGTCGACGCCGACGGCCCGAACCCACTCAGCGAGCTTCCCGCCGACCTTCACGTAGGTCGGGTTGCCGGCCGAGGCGCCGCGCTGGCGGGCGACGCTGTAAAACAGCGGGCCGGCCTTCTTGGAGCGTACGAAGTCGAGGAAACCTTGCTCGACCAGATGGTCGTGGAGCGGCACCTCGCGGGGGCCGGTCTTGGTGTTGCCGGCCTCGGGGGTGATGTTCATGACCCACACGCCCTCGCTCCGCTTGACGTCCTGAACACGAAGTTGCGTGATCTCGTTCACCCGCGCGCCGGAGTAGGCGCACAACCAGGGCACCCATCGGCGGGCGTCCTTCAGCTCGCGGGATGCGAGGCCGTTCTGCGGCGCCAGGGATGCGGACAGGATCAAGTCCGCCTCCTCCGACGAGAAGCCCGACTTGCGGAGCTTCTTCTTTTTCTTGACCCGCACGACCACGCCCGCGGCTGGGTTGCTCCCGATCCTCGACTGCGAGACCGCGAACCCGAAGAGGGCCTTCGGGGCCGCGAGATAGACGTCCCTGACGGTGAGAGGACTCAGGTCCATGGCCTCGTCGAGCATCTTGTCTCGCCACCGGATGACGTCGGCGGTCGTGACGCGGCGGATATCCTCGGTGCCGACGAAGGCCATGAACTTCGTCAGGATCGGGTACCACCGCTTGACGGTGGCCTCGCTTGGCTGGAGCGACCGCCTGTATTCGATCCAGAGGACATCGAGCTTGAGCGCCCCGGCCGCGGCGAACGGCTCCGGGAAGCGCTCCGCCTTCCGGTCAGGGGTGTAGTCGCCCTCGGCATTGCGGAGAAGGCTCTCGTTCGCCAGGGCGCTCGCCTCCGCGGCGGCCAGGACGATGCGGCGGTGATCCGCCTCCGAGACGATCAGGCCCTTGTTGGCGATGAACCTGTCGACGTCGTCGCCGTGACGGGACCGAACCACCGCCTCGGCCTCGGACCACCCGGTCGCCAGCCGCAGGGCGGACGGCTTCCCTGCGCTGAGTTTCCGCAGACCCTGCAGGCTTCTGTCCGCCAAGGTTCGGCGGCGCCATTCCTCGGGCGCGCCTGGGTCGTCGGCGTGCTCGGCGACCTTCCTGCTGTAGATCTCGCCGGCCAGGGCCTGGACCTGCCGGTTGCTGAGCGGCTGGTTCCCCTTGCGGAGGTTCGCCCAGCGCTCCTCGACCTCCATGGTGGCGGCGAAGTGCCGGGCCCTCGCCTCGGTCGGGTCCTTGGTACCGAGGGAGCGCTTCTCGATCTCCCTGCCGACGAGCTTAACCAAGTCCGCGGGCACGCGCCTGCGGAGATGGTAGACGCCGGTCTTGGGATGCTTCCAGGGTCGAGCCATCGGCAAGGGCAATGTGTACCACCTGTGTGTACCACCAGGCGGTGAAAAAAGCCTTACGCACCAATAGCTTGTGTCGGATCAAGCACTTAAGGGGGTACTTGGCGGAGAGGGGGGGATTCGAACCCCCGATGCCCTTGCAGGCATGCCGCATTTCGAGTGCGGTGCATTCAACCGCTCTGCCACCTCTCCGCGAGGTGCCTCAATGAGACGGGCGGTGCGTAGCACGCGGGGTCGGGCTTCACAAGCTGCGGCGTGGGCCGGTCAGACCACGATCGTGATCGCCTGCGCGGCCCGGGTGAGGCCGGTGTAGAGCCAGCGGGCACGGTGCTCGCGGAAGGCGTAGGATTCGTCGAACAAGGTCACCCGGTCCCATTGCGAACCCTGCGCCTTGTGGACGGTCAGCGCGTAGCCGTAGGTGAACTCGTCGGTCTCGCGACGCAGGAACAGCGGGATCTCCTCGTCCGTGCCCGAGATCATCGCGCGCAGCACCTTGATGTCGGTGGCGCGGCGGCGCAGCGCCGGGTCGTCCTCGGGCACGACGTCGAGGCGGATCAGGTCCGGGCGCGGCGGGGCGCGCAGGGCCTGCACTGTCCAGGTCGAGCCGTTGAGCAGGCCCTTCACCCGGTCGTTGCGCAGGCAGACCAGCTTCTCGCCCACCGCCGGCATCGGGTCGGTGTGGCCGGCGAGTTCCCGGAGCCGGTTGTTGTAGAGGCGGCGGGTCTTGTTGAGGCCGACCAGGACTTGGTCGCATTCCAGCACCTCGGCCGGGTCCAGCGTGCGCCGGGAGACGATCCGGCTCTGCCCGTAGGTCCCGAGTTCCAGCCGCCCGCCCTCGCGCACGGTCATGGCCATACGGACGATCGGGTCGTCCTTGGCCTGCCGGTGCACCTCGGTGAGCATCACGTCGGGCTCGGCCTCCGTGAAGAAGCCGCCGCCGCGCACGGGGGGCAGTTGCGCCGGGTCGCCCAGCACCAGCACCGGCCGGTCGAAGGACAGCAGGTCGTTGCCGAGGTCGGAATCGACCATCGAGCACTCGTCGATGATGATCAGGTCGGCCTTCGCGGCCGGGCCGGACCGGTTCAGCGTGAAGGTGGGGCCGCCCTCCTCCGCCTCCTTGGTGCGGTAGATCAGCGAGTGGATCGTGGCGGCGTCGTAGCAGCCCTTCTGGCGCATCACCGAGGCCGCCTTGCCGGTGAAGGCGCCGTAGACCACGGTGCCGTCGACATCCTCGGCGATCCGGCGGGCGAGCGTGGTCTTGCCGGTGCCGGCATAGCCGAACAGCCGGAACACCTGGCTTCCGCCGGCCTTCCGCCAGGCGGCGATGGCCTTCAGCGCCGCATCCTGCTGGGGCGCGAAAGCCGCCGGCAACCCGGCGCTCAACGGAACACCCTCATGGCCAGCGCACGGTGGGCGGCAGGGACGACAGGATCGAGGCGACGTTGCCGCCGGTCTTCAGCCCGAAGATCGTGCCCCGGTCGTAGAGCAGGTTGAACTCGACGTAGCGCCCGCGCCGGACCTGCTGCTCCTCGCGATCAGCCTCGGTCCAGGCGGTGTGGACGTTGTCGCGCACGATTTTCGGATACGCCTCAAGGAAGGCGCGCCCCACGTCGCGGGTGAAGGCCAGATCCGCCTGCGGATCTCCAGTCCAGCGATAGTCATAGAAGATACCGCCGATGCCGCGGGGCTCGTTGCGGTGCTTGAGATGGAAGTATTCGTCGCACCAAGCCTTGTAGGCCGCATGGTCGACGCCGTGGGCCGCGCAGGCGCGCTCCAGGCAGGCGTGGAAATGCCGGCTGTCAGGATCGTCCTGGCTGCGCCGCCGCACCAAAACGGGCGTGAGGTCGGCGCCGCCGCCGAACCACGCCTTCGTGGTCACCACGAAGCGGGTGTTCATGTGCACCGTCGGCACATGCGGGTTCCATGGATGCGCGATCAGCGAGATGCCGGTGGCGAAGAAGCGCGGATCCTCGGCGGCCCCGGGCATCTGGGCACGGAATTCCGGGGCGAACTCGCCGTGAACCGTGGAGATGTGGACGCCGGCCTTCTCGAACACCCGGCCCTTGAGCATCGCCATGACGCCGCCGCCGCCGGGCCGACCGGTATGGTCGGTGCGGCTCCAGGGCGTCTTCTCGAAGGTGCCGGGTCCCGTGGGGGCATCCGGATGGAACGGCCCCTCGACCTCGGCCTCCAGGGCCTCGAAGGCCGCCAGGATGTGGTCGCGCAGGGTCGCGAACCAAGCCGCGGCCTCGGATTTCATGGCCGTCACGTCGGCCTCGGACAGGGGGGCAGTCAGGGCTGCGCGGGCGGCGTCCGGCATGGTCATGCGGTAGGCTTTCCCACTGCGCCGATTGGGCGTCAATCGGTGGGCGTCAATTCGCCGAACCGGAACCGGCGTCAGCGCGGGGCGCCCTCGCCCACGGGCTTGAGCAGGCCGGTGGCGCTTGCCACCAGCTCGCCCTGCGCGTCGCGGATCTCGGCCTCGCAGAAGGTCACCGAGCGCCCGGCCCGGGTGACGCGCCCCTCCGCGATCAGGGTTCCGCGCCCCGGTGCGAGGAACCGGGTCTGCATGTCCAGGGTCACCACGGGCCGCCCGGCCTTCAGGCGGGCGGCGGTCCCGAGGGCGACATCGAGCAGCGTGCAGATCACGCCGCCATGGGCGATGCCGAGGTTGTTGGCGTGCTCGGGCCGCAGGACGAGGCGCAGCCGGGTGCGGCCCTCCCGCACGTCCAGGGCCTCGATCCCGCAATGGTCCACGAACGGGATGTGGGCGCCGAAGACCGTGCCCTGCTCCGATGGTTGATCCACGCCGCCATCCCCAGATCTGATTCCGCCGACATCGTCATCGGGCCGACAGTATACAATCCCGTGACCCGCTCACGCCCCGGATCCCGCCGCGTGCGACGTGTTTCCGGTCTGTTGCGAGACCGGGCAACGATTTTCTCAGACGAAGCCGCGGAATCGACGCGTCCCAAAGGCGTAACGCCTGCAGACCGCAAGGACCGGATCTCGTTCAAGTGCGGCTCGCCGCTGTCGCGTTGCTCGGCCGACGATTTCAGCTGCACCGACGGCTTGAGTAATATGCGTGTTCATGGCCGACGCATTATGTAAGGAAACTCTCGACGACGACTTGATTTTGTTGCACAGACGATAGAACCGTGCCCCACCGTCGGATAGAGGGAGTCATCGATGGACGACATCGCCACAGATCAGCAGCAGACCTTTATCGAGCAGGCCTCGGACATCGTGTCCGCGTATGTCTCGAACAATTCCGTCCCGATCAGCGAATTGCCCGCGCTCCTGGCCGGCGTTCACGCGGCTCTGGCAAAGCTCTCCGCTCCGGCGGCTGCCGTCACCGAGACGGCCGACAAGCCCACGCCGGCCCAGATCCGCAAGTCGGTGACCCCGGACGCGCTGATCTCGTTCATCGACGGCAAGCCCTACAAGACGCTGAAGCGTCACCTGTCGCGCAACGGCCTGACCATCGAGCAGTATCGCGAGCGCTTCGGCCTGCCGCGGGACTACCCCTCGACGGCCGCCAGCTACTCGGCGCAGCGTTCCGAGCTCGCCCGCAGCCTTGGCCTTGGCCAGCAGCGCCGCAAGTCCGCGGCGCCCGTGCAGGAGCCCGAGGAGGAGCCGGCCGAGAAGCCGAAGAAGGCGAGCCGTCCGCGCAAGGCCAAGGAAACCGCCTGATCCAGCCGGTCGCCCGGTCTCGGGCGGCCCCAATCCCGGAGCCTCGATCCGACTGATGGTTCGGGCGGCGCACATCCCGTGCGCCGCCCGAACCATATCTGCGTTCCGGGGCCCGCCCCGCCCACCGTGGAAACCGATCAGGCGAAGTCGGCGAGATCGTCGGCCACATCCCCCGCGGCGCGCTCCGTCTCGGCTTTCTCGGCCTCGCTCTTCTCAGGCTTGTCGGCCTCTGGCTGACGGCCGGGCGCCGTCGACCGCCCATCCGCGTCCGGCGCATCAACGCCTTGCCCGTCCTTGGTTCGGTCCGGCATCCGGCTCGACATGCTGCGCACTCCCATGGCCCGTTCGGCTGGGGTGCAAAGCCCCCAACGACACACCCGTTCCGAACCCACCACTGCGCGTCCGGTGACGGACAGGCTCTGCGTGATCCCGTTCGAGGCGTGCCGGCGCGGCGGCGGACCGGATCTCGACCCCGCGGCTCACCGGCCTGCCCGGGGTCGGCCGCTCCGCAGACCGAGCGGAACGCACACCGTATCGTGACGGCGGCGAGCCGGCCCGACCCGGCTGGCGCCGGATCTGAGATGCACCGGATGGGACCGATCGCGAAGGCTCGCGTTGACCGCCCGGCAACACGGTACGGGAGCGTGGATTGGGCAATCGCTACGGGTTGGAGATCCGCGCCGCCGCAGGGTCCGACGCTCCGGGTCTCGCCGAACTCCTGGGTGCGGCCGGTGTCGCGGTCGGCGCGGCGGATCTGACGGTCCGGCTCGACGCGCTCCAGGGCGGCGGCGGCACGGCCCTGGTGGCGGTGGAATGGGGCCCGCCGAGCGGCCTGATCGCGCTCAGTCCCGTCCGCACCCTGGAGGCGCCCAGGGCGACGGGCCTGATCACCACCCTGATCGTCGGGGCGGAGTCCCGGCGCCGGGGCATCGGCCGAGTGCTCCTGAAAGCGGCCGGGCGGGCGGCGCGCCAGGCTGGCTGCGACCGGCTGGTCCTGAGCGTCGGGCCCGGCCAGGACGACCTGCGCGCCTTCTGCGAGGCCGCCGGGTTCGCCGCCGACGGGCACAGCCTCGCGCGGCCCTTGCTGAAGCGCGGATCCGGCGAGACTTGAGATCCGCGACACCATGGGCGCAGCCGGCAGCGGATATCGGGCGTTGACCCGCAGATACTGGAGTTCCACCGATGCTGCTGAGATCCGAAACCCCGCCGTCACCCGGAAACCTTCAGGCCGATCCGCCGCCGGATTCGAATAACCCGACCTCGGCGCAGCTCAAGGGCGATATCGACAGCGGGCGAACCGGCGACAAGATTCCCCATGTCGATGTCGGCGCCGCCCCGCTCGGCACCTGCGAGGAGGCCGGAGGCGCACCGCCGACCTCCCAGGAAGTCCGCCTGGCGCGGCAGAACGAGCGCGCGCCCTCCGAGAAGGCGGCGGCCGGGATCATGCAGACGCGCACGCCCTGGATCACCCCGGCCTTCGCGGGCGCCATCGTGGCGATCGCGGTGGTGCTGACGGTGTCCCTCTGGCTGACGCATTAGGGCCGTTCCCGATCGCGTTGCGATCTGGAACGGCTCTCCGTCCTAGATCCGACGCGCTCGCTGAGGCCGAACCGGCATCTACGCCGACGTTGAGCGCTCCGGGCCGGACCCCGCGGGGTCCCGGGATGATGCAGGACGACACGGCACCGCTGGAGGCGGCTTAAAGGTCGATTCACGTCGATGCGGTTAGCGTGAGCTTACTGCAGTCTTGCGTAAACCGATCCTCATGCCCCCATCCGTCGACGCTCCGCCGGACCTGTCCGGGCTCCTCGAATTGGCACGGATCGAGAATCTCGATCTCAAGCCGGTGATCCTCCGCGTGCAGACCGACTTGTTCGTTCGGGCACCCGGACGGGACCGGGCCGAGGTCGAGATTTTCGAATCCCTCGCCTGCGGCCTGATCCCTACGGTGGACGACGAGACCGCCGAGGTCGTGGCCCGCAAGCTCGCCCCCTTCCCTGAGACGCCACCCACCGTCCTGGAGGCGCTCGCCCTCCGCGGCGGCGCCGTCCGCGACACGGTGGTGACGCTCGCCCCGGTCCTGAGCCACAGCCTGATCGAGGCCGCCCTCGCCGACGGATCCGACATCGCCGCCCGCATCGCCACCCGGGTTGGGCTGAGCCGCGAGGCGGTCGACGGACTGTCCCGCGAGGACCGCCTCGAGATCGACGTGGCGCTCGCCGCCAATGTCGGCATCACCCTGCGCGGTGCGGCGCTCGCCCGCCTCGTGAGCCGCGGCCGCGGCGTCGCCGACCTCGCGCACCGGCTCCTGGCCCGGCCGGATGTCTCGGCCGCCGACCTCGTGCCGCTCTACCTGCACGCCGATCCGATTCGCCGCGAGGTGATCGGCCGGACCGTCGAGGCGACCGCCGCCCTGCGCCCTGCCCGCCGCCGCCGCGCGGCCTGGGCGGAGACCCTGACCGGCCTCTCGGCGGCCCAGGACGTCCCGCGCTTCATCGCGGCCCTGGCCGACAGCCTCGGAATTGCCCACGACTTCCTCGCCGTCGTCACCGATCCCGGGGCACGCTACGACTTGCTGACGCTCGGGTTGCGCGCCGCCGGCCTGCACGAGGAGGAGGCGGTCTTCATCTTCCTCACCCTCAACCAGGGCGTCGCGCGCTCGGCCGAGCGTGTCTCTGGCCTGGTGCGCCTGTTCCGGACCGTGAGCCGGCCGGCCTCCCGCGACCTGATCGCGGCGATCCTCGATACGCCGCTGGCCGAGCGCGGACGCAGTGAAGCCCACCAGCCGCTGCACGGCCCGGAGGCAACGCTGCGCCAGGGCCCCGAGCGCGCCGGGGCACAGCGCCCGCCCCTGCCGATGCGCGCCTTCCGGGCGACCGGCGGCGAGGCCGGCTGAGCCATCGCGGTCAGGGATTCAGAAGGGCTCGGCCCTTTGGAAACCCGATATCAGCGCGGATCCGACGGGCCCCGCCAGGCGGGCTGCCGGTCGGAGGCTTCCAGCGTGTCGTTCGAGGCCGGCTCGGGCTCGTCAACGCCGGCGCGTCGGCTCAGCTCCGCCATCAGGCCCCGGGCCAGCACCGCACGCACCGCCCGGTCCCGGGTCTCCGCAGGGATTGCGTCGAGGGCGGCCGGAACCGCATTCCGAGCGTTCGCGGCGGCCGCGCCCGTGAGCTTGCGGGTCTCCGCGGCCGGATCCGCGCCGGTGCGCAGCAGGGCGCAGTACGAGAGCGCGCCGATCACCAGCGCGGCGCGCAGCAGGAAAGTCATCGGGCGGGCTCCGTGGCGGATGTCGCGCGCTATCGAACGCGAAAATCCGTCCGGTTTCGTGAACTCCGCCTCAACCGGTTCGGTTTTCACGCGCCATGGTGAACGAAGCCCGCGCGTAGAAGTCTGGTTACCTTACGGAAAGCATCCCGCGCATTCGGCCAAGTCGCGCAACACTCGTTTAAGCCGCCCCTGCGACTGTCCGGTAGTCGTTTTGAAGTCGAGCCGGAGGCGCGGGGAATGTCGATTGGCATTCACCGCGGCGCGTGTGAGCCTTGCCTGTAAAAAAAGCCCTGACGTCTCTGCTCGACGACCGTCTCGCGGGGCTCGTCCACGAATCCGTGGCGGATGATGCGAGCGTCCGGTTCCGGCATGAGCGCTTCCTGGTGTCGCGCCTCGCCACCGGCGTGGTGATGATGGCGGCGCTGCCGCCTTACCTGCTCTGGCGCGGGGTGCCGTCGGGCATCGAGGTGGTGGCGATCGCCAGCCTGCTGCTGCCGGTGCTGGCCGCCGTGCTGCTCGCCCGCACCGGGTGCCTCTGGATGGCGCACGCGATCTCGTCGGCCGGCCTGACCGGTCTGGTGGTCTGCCTCGCGGGCCTCACCGGCGGAGCCACATCCCCGGCAGCGGTCTGGCTGGTGGCGATCCCGCTGGAGGCCCTGGTGTCCGGCTCGATGCGGGCCACCGCCGCCGCGGCATTCCTGGCCGTCCTCGGCGTCCTGGGGGTGGTCTTCCTGGGCTCCTGGGGCGGCGCCGTCCCGCTGGTGGACATCTCCGCCAGCGTCGCCCTTCCGGTCTTCGCGATCACCGCGATCGGCCACGTCGCCGCCCAGGCCCTGGAGCACATGCGCAACGAGGGCACCTGGCGCGAGCGGCTGCGCGACAACGAGGCCCGCGACCGGTTGCTGTTGTCGGCGATCGACGACCTCGTGACCTGGCACGACCGCAACGGCCGCGTGCTCGAGGCGTCGGTCTCGGCGAGCCGGATGGTCGGCAGCGACGCGGCGCAGCTGCGCGGCCACGGCCTGCTGGAGCGGGTCCACGTCGCCGACCGTCCCGCCTTCCTCAAGGCGGTGAGCGACGTCGCCGCCAGCGGGCGCCCGGCCACGCTGCCGCTGCGCCTCCACGTCGAGCCCGCCGCCGGCCGGCCCGACGGCGCCCGCCTGATCCATGCCGAGATGCGCGCCCACCGGATCGCGCACGGCCCCCACGACACGGCCATGACGGTGGTGGCGGTGACCCGCGACATGACCGAGCATCACCGCCACGCCGAGGAGCTGGAGCGCGCCCGCGCCGAGGCCGAGCGCGCCGACGCGATCAAGGGGCGGTTCCTGGCCAACGTCACGCACGAGCTACGCACGCCGCTCAACGCGATCATCGGCTTCTCGGAAGTGCTTGCCGGTGAAGGCGCGGTCAGCCTCAGCCCGGACCAGGCCCGGGAATATGCCGGGATCATCGGCTCCTCCGGCCACCACCTCCTCGGCGTCGTCAACACGCTCCTCGACATGAGCCGGATCCAGAGCGGCAACTTCGACTACGCGCCGGAGACGTTCGATGCCGCTGCGCTGGTGCAGACCTGCTGCGACCTGATGCGTCTCAAGGCCGAGACCGCAGGGGTCACGCTGGCGGCCTCCGTGCCGGGCCCGATCGAGATCACGGCCGATCCCAGCGCGTGCCGACAGGTGCTGATCAACCTGATCTCGAACGCGGTGAAGTTCACCCCGCGGGGCGGACGGGTCGACCTGTCCCTGCGCCGTGGCCCGGATGGCCTGGAGATCGTCGTCGCCGATACCGGCGTCGGCGTCGGCGAGGGCGACTTGCCCAAGCTCGGCACGCCGTTCTTCCAGGCCGGCAGCGGCGGCTACAAGCGCCAGCACGAGGGAACCGGCCTCGGCCTCTCGGTGGTGCAGGGCCTCGTCGGCCTGCACGGCGGCGCGATGCTGATCGAGAGCGCCCCGAGTGCCGGGACCGCCGTCACCGTGACGCTGCCTTTCGTCTGCCGGGATCCGGCGGCCGCCGCCGGCCCCGCCCCGATCCGCACGGCCGTGCGCGGCGCGGCGCCCCCCTGCGCCGGCGGTGGTGCGCCTGCCGCTCGGCCTGTTCGACGCGGAACCCGGCGCCGCGTCGGAGCCGGCCCTGCGCCGCGCCGGCTGAGCCAGCGATCCGCGAGAAGGAGACACGATGTCAGGCTACCGCGAGATCACCGTCCCGGGCGAGGCACGCTCCGCCCGCCGTCCCGTCCAGCGGCGCGCCGCCCCGAGCGACTGGCGCGGCGTGCTGGTGGGGGCCATGAAGGCCACGGGCGCCTCGTGCCGGAACAGCCCCGGCACGGTGGTCAGCAGCCTCGTGGCCGTGGGGGCGGCCGGCTTCATCTGCTTCAACGCCCTCGGCCATCAATCCGGCCGCCATCCGGCGCCGATCCTGCCCAAGGTCGCGGCCCAGAAGGCCCCTCCCCCGCGCGAGGCGGCGGCGGCCCCGAAGGAGGCGATCCGGGATGTCGTCAAGGAGTCGGTGCAACCCGAGCGCGCCGCGGCCAAGCAGGTCGTCCGCGATCCGATCGCCGAGCTGATCCGCTCCGACGAGACGACCGCCTCGGTGACGCCCAGGGCCGTCCCGACCCGGTCTGCCGCGAAGCCGGCACCGAAGGAGACCGCCAAAGAGGCCCCGAAGACGGCCAAATCCGAAAAGGACGCCGATCCGGTGTTGCGCGCGCAGAAGGCGCTGTCGAAGCTCGGCTATCCGGTCAAGCCGGACGGTGCGATGGGGCCGGGCACCCGGGCGGCGATCGAAAAGTTCGAGCGCGGCGCCAAGCTGCCGGTGACCGGCGAGGCCGCGGGCCGGACCCTGCGCGCATTGCTGTCCCACGCCGGACAGGGTTGAGGCGCTCGCCGGCGCGGCGAGGGCCTATAGGAGCCGGCGAGAACCGGGCGAGGCCCGGATCCGCCGGCTTGGCGCACTCAGTATTGCGTGCCGGTGAAGCGGCAGATCGTCTTGCAGCGCGGGCCGCCATTACCCTGCCAGGACTTCGCATGGCCGATCGACCCGGTCATGTCCTGGGTCGGATTTCCCCCGGATCGATGGACCACGATGTTGCAGGGGTCGCTCGCGGTCCGCTGATAGCGTGGGCAGGACCTCGACTCGCGGTTGCCCAGCAGATCCATCAGCGTTTCCGCCTTGACGTCGGCCGGTGCGCTGACTGCGCAGGCGGAGGACAGGATGAGTGCAGCAATCCAAGCGAATCTCGGCATGTAGATGCTCCTTTCCGCGCCGTCTCCTGCAAATCTGAGCGGCTTATGCTCAGTTAATCATCAGAATTCAGTGATTATGTGCGCAATAACACATCGATTGATCTTATTTTAATCCCGATCTTGACGGATTATTTTCTCGGATTACTCGGCCGACTTGATCGTTGTGCATCCGGTCGGGCGAAGGCCGGGTCTGGCGCGATGCGAGCGGTCCGATCCACGGTTGCTCAAGCGGCCGCTTTCGCGCATCCCGGGCGCTCGTCCGGGAGGCCCGACACGCATGCGCCTGCGCTCCGATTTCTGGGTCTCGGCCCACCTGCGCCGCCTCGGCATCGAGGGCATCCCGGCGGTCCAGCGGCGGGGCGGCTCTCCGGAGGCCGGCGCGATCTTCGTCAAGGTCGACCGCCTCGACGGCACCGCCGACCTCTACGGCCCTGCCCCCCAGGCCCTGTTCGAGGCTGAGGACAGCGGCGACCGCCGCTTCACCGCGCTCGTCACGGGCGGCACGCCGCTCGACGTCGAGGAGCGGCTGACCAAGGAGATCCGGTTCGATTCCGATCTCTGGATCGTCGAGATCGACGATCGACAGGGACGGCATTTTTTGGAATTGGCGGAGTAGTTTAGACGCTCTCAGCCCGGGATATCGCTAATAATAATGTGAATGATAATCGTGTTATTCAGCTCAATACCGCCACCGGATTCAGGGCGGGGCGGTGAGCCATCGCCCCGATCCTGTCGCCTCCCCTACCCCCACAATTCCGGCTCCGGCGGATGCACGATGCTGCCGTCGTAGTGCAGCGGCGGGGCGCGGTCGCGGGCGAGCAGCAGGGGGCCGTCGAGGTCGACGAAGTCGGCCTGGGACGCCAGCAGCGTGGCGGGCGCCATGCCGAGCGAGGTGCCGAGCATGCAGCCGACCATCACGGACAAGCCCCGGGCCCGGGCCTCGCGGGCGAGCAGTACCGCCTCGGTCAGGCCGCCGGTCTTGTCGAGCTTGATGTTGATCGCGTCGTAGCGGCCGGCCAGCCTGTCGAGGCCGGCGCGGTCGTGCAGGCTCTCGTCGGCGCAGACCGGGACCGGGTGCGGGATCTCGGCGAGCAGCGCGTCGGCGTCGGCCGGCAGGGGCTGCTCGATCAGCGCGACGCCCGCCGCCAGGCAGGCCGCGAGGTTGGCCTCGACGGTCTCCGGGCGCCACGCCTCGTTGGCGTCGACGATCAGCCGGGCTTGCGGGGCGCCCGCCCGCACCGCTGCAATGCGCTCGGGGTCGTCGACGCCGCCGAGCTTCACCTTGAGCAGCGGCCGGTGGGACGCCGTGCGGGCGGCCTCGCCCATGCTCTCGGGCGTGCCGAGGCTTAGCGTGTAGGCGGTGACGGCCGGCTGCGGCGCCGGCAGCCCGGCGATCTCCCAGGCCCGGCGGCCCTGGAGCTTGGCCTCCAGGTCGAACAGGGCCGAGTCGAGGGCGTTGCGCGCCGCCCCCGCCTTCATCCGTGCGGTCAGCTCGTCTCGGCCGATCCCGGCGGCGATCGCCTCCGCCTGCCCCTCGATCAGCGCGACGACGCTCTCGACGCTCTCGCCGTAGCGCGGATAAGGCACGCACTCGCCGCGCCCGATCCCGTTCGCGTCCGTGATGGTCGCCACCACCACGGCGATCTCGGTGCGGCTGCCCCGGGAGATCGTGAACGCGCCGGCGATCGGGAAGCGCTCGACGGAGAGGGTCAGGCGGCGGGCCATGTCAGACCTCCGGGAAGTCGGCGACGATCCGGTCGACCAGCCCGGCGACGCCGAAGCGCACCGGGTCGGTGGCGGGCAGGCCGTGCTCGGCGGCGAGTTTGTCGAGAAGCGCCTTGGCCTCGCCCTCGCTGAGCGCCTGCGTGTTCACGGCAATGCCCACCGGGCGGATCGCCGGGTTGGTCAGGCTGCCGAGCTGCACGGTGAGGTCGATCACCTGCTGGAGGGTCGGCAACGGGTGTTTCACGCCCCGCATCGTGGTGCGGGTCGGCTCATGGCAGACCACGAAGGCGTCGGCCTGCGCACCGTGCAGGAGGCCCAGGCTGACCCCCGCGAAGGACGGGTGGAACAGCGAACCCTGCCCTTCCAGCAGGTCCCAGTGATTCGGGGCGGCCTCCGGCGAGATCGTCTCGACCGCACCGGAGATGAAGTCAGCCACCACCGCGTCGATGGCGACGCCCCGGCCGGAGATAAACACGCCGGTCTGTCCGGTGGCGCAGAAATCCGCGTCGAGGCCGCGCTCGCGCATGCCGCGCTCCAAGGCCAGCACGGTGTACTTCTTGCCGACCGAGCAGTCGGTGCCGACGGTGAGCAGGCGCCGGCCCGCGCGCTTGGTGCCCTTGCCGGTGGGGAAGCGCTCATCGGTGTGGCGGACGTCGTGGAGCTGGCGGCCGCGCCGGGCGGCGGCCTCCGCGATCGCCGGGACCGCACCGAGCTTGACATGCAGGCCGCTCGCCACGTCGAGACCGGCCTCGATCGCCGCCACGATCTCTTTGATCCAATGGTCCGGCAGCGTGCCGCCGGCGTTGACCACGCCGATCACCAGGGTCCGGCAGCCCTTGGCCAGGGCCTCCGGCAGGGTCATGTCGGGGATCCCCAGATCGGCCGCGCAGCCGGGGAGACGCATCTGGCCGACGCACCATTCCGGGCGCCAATCCTTGATGCCGTAGGCGGTCTTGGCCGCCAGCGTGTCGGGCACGTCACCCAGGAACATCAGATAGGGCGTGGCGATCTGCATCGGTCGAAAAGCCTTCTGGGGAAGCCGGCGGTCCGTCTATGCGGGATCGTGGCCGCCCGGCGCAATGCACGATGGCGGCCAGGGCGGTGGACGCCGCCCCTGTCCGGCGCATCGCCGGCATGTCCGGGCAGCGGTGGATTTCCCAGGCCGCTCCGTCCTTTCGGCCCGCGCGCCGGAACGGGCGGCATCCGCGCACGATTGCCGAGGGAGTCCCGCTCGCGATGGGCGGATTCTATCCGTCGAGCCGCCTTCCGCATCCGGAGGTCATCCGATGATCTTCATGACCGACGCTACAGGCGCCCTGACGTATGTCAGCTCCGAATGGCATGGCCTTACCGGGCAGGCCAGCCGCGACGCCGTCGGGCAGGGCTGGTTCGAGCGGCTCCACAGCGAGGACGGCGCAGTGCTGCGGGCGGTCATCAAGGAGGCCGCGGAGGCGCAGGCCGAGTTCACCGTCCAGTTCCGCCTGTCCAGCGAGGGCGGCGCGTCGATCTGGGCGATGGCCGGGGCGGTGCCTTCCTACGGGCCGCCCGGTCGAACCTTTCTGGGATTCCTGGGCTCGATCACCGAGATCACCCCCGGCAGCGAGGCCCTGCAGGCGCAGGGCGGCCTCGGGCGCTTCGTCCCGCCGCCGCCGAGTCCCTCCACGGCTCCGGTCTCGACCCTCGATCTCGTAGCCGACCATCTGCTGATCGCGCACGGCCTGATCGAAGAGGATGGCGGCAAGGCCGCGCTGGCGCCCCTGCAGGAGGCCCTGTTCCGGGTCGCGCAGGAGATCGCGCGGCTGATGGCGGTCTCGCCCGACGCATCCGGCGTCGGGGACGGCGAAACGGTTCACTGAGGCCGGCCCGGGCTCACCCGGACCGGCCGCGGCCATCAGGCGGCGCGTCGTCGCGCAACCACCGCCTCGTCCGCCACGGGCTCGACCGGGGCGAGGACGCCCGTCGGCCGGACCATGCCCGCGGCGCCCGCGAGCCCCCCCTTGCGGAGTTCCAGTCCGAGGAAGCGCGCGCGCTCGAACGGACCCGGCAGGGTCAGCCCTTCGGTAAGCGCCTGGTCGAAGCCGAAGCGCGCGTAGTAGGGCGCGTCGCCGACGAGCAGCACCGCGCCGTGACCCAGCGATTCCGCCCGCCCGAGGGCGGCCTGCATCATCACCGAGCCGAGCCCCTGGCCCTGGATCGCCGGATCGACCGCGAGCGGCCCCAGCAGCAGCGCCGGGCGGGCGAGGCCGGCCTCGACGTGCCACAACCGCAGGGTGCCGACGAGGCGGCCGGCCCGGGTCGCCGCGAAGGCGAGGCCGCGGGCGGGACGCCGTCCCTCGCGCAGGCGCTCCGAGGTCCGGGCGCGTCGATTGCCGGCAAAACAGGCGTCCAGCAGGCGCTCGCGCGCCGGGACGTCGTGCAGGTGCTCCGCGCGGATCTCGATCATGGCAACGCCCTCCCCGGGCCGACAAGCGGGAGAAGCTATTTTTGGATGGCGGGCCGAACGCCCTCCATCCCTGCGGCTTTCGAGATCGACGTCCGGCGGCCGTGGGCCGCCGGAACGATCCGAAAAAAAATCAGATGACGATCTGCTGGAGGGGCGGGAAGCCGTTGAAGGCCACCGCCGCGTAGGTCGTGGTGTAGGCGCCGGTACCCTCGATCAGGACCTTGTCGCCGATCGAGAGCGAGACCGGCAGCGGGTAGAGCTGCCGCTCGTAGAGCACGTCCACCGAATCGCAGGTCGGGCCGGCGATGACACACGGCTCGGTCCGGTCCCCGTCCCGGGTGGTGCGGATCGGGTAGCGGATCGACTCGTCCATGGTCTCGGCGAGCCCGCCGAACTTGCCGATGTCGAGATAGACCCAGCGCACCTCGTCGGGATCGGCGGACTTCTTCGACACCAGCACGACTTCCGCCTCGATCAGGCCGGCATTGCCGACCATGCCGCGGCCTGGCTCGATGATCGTCTCCGGGATCTGGTTGCCGAAATGCTTGGTGAGGCCGCGGAAGATCGCCTCGCCGTAGCTCTCCACGCCCGGCACCGCCTTGAGGTACTTGGTCGGGAAACCGCCGCCGAGGTTGACCATCGACAGGCCGATGCCGCGCTCGGCGCATTCGCGGAAGATCGCCGCCGCGGAGCCCAGCGCGCCGTCCCAGGCCTCGGTGTTGCCCTGCTGCGAGCCGACGTGGAACGAGATGCCGTAGGCCTCCAGACCGTGCCGGTGGGCGTGCTCGAGCACGTCGGTCGCCATCTCGGGCACGCAGCCGAACTTGCGCGACAGCGGCCAGTCGGCGCCGGCGCCGTCGCACAGGATGCGGCAGAACACGCGCACGTCGGAGGCCGCGACCTCCACGGACTCGGCGGCCCGGGCGATCTTGTCGACCTCGGCCTGGCAATCCACCGCGAACAGGCGGATGCCGAGCTTGAGCGCACGGCCGATGCAGCGCTCCTTCTTGATGGTGTTGCCGAAGGAGATCCGGTCCGGGGTGGCGCCGGCGGCCAGCGCCATCTCCATCTCGGCCACCGAGGCGGTGTCGAAGCAGGAGCCCATCTCGGCGAGCAGGCGCAGCACCTCGGGGGCCGGATTGGCCTTCACGGCGTAGAACACGCGGGTGTCCGGCAGGGAGCGCGCGAAGGCGGTGTAGTTGTCGCGCACGACATCGAGGTCGAGGACCATCACGGGTCCCTCGTCCTGACCGAGGTCACGGCGCACGCGCAGGAAATCACGGATGCGATCGGTCATGGTCGTCTCCCGGCACGGGTTCGCGAGCGCCCGACTTGCGGGCGCGCTGTCGATGTGACGGCCCAACGGGCCGTCGGCGTCAGGGGGCGATGCGTCGCGCGGACCCACGCGCTTTGGAGACGCGTCGATCCATGCGGGCGCAGAGCACCCGGAAGCTGCCGTGGATTGGAAGGGAGGACCCCCACCGCACGCCGGGCAAAGAGAAACAAGCCTCTTCGGTGCCGGCCTTTGGAGGGCCGACGAGACCAAAAAAGCCCGTTCGTCGTTGCTTTAAGCTGCGTCCCCCGTGGAGAGCGGGGTTCGCCGGTTTCGCCTCCGGCTGCCGGTTGTTGTCGGGGTCCGGTGTTGCCACCTGGATGCCGGCCGTAGGGATCCACCCTTGCGACCATCGATCCTTTAAGACCCCTGGCGGCTGTCCGGCAGTTGACCGGATGCCCACCAACCGGCACGCGGCCACAGGCACGTGCGAAATTGGGCACCGCGCATATACGGAGAACGACCCCCGACAACAAGGGGTTTCGGGCTCGATCGAGCCGTATTCCCCCGCGCGATCCGCCCACGGCCGCCGCCGTTGCAAAAACGCCGCATCCTGGACCAGCGGCCGGGTCGCGCGGGCTTCCCAAGCGGTCCGGAAGCGGGCATCTGACCGCCGGAGCGATGTCCTTAGTCGAGCGTGTGATGGCCGGGCCGAACAGATCGAGAGCGGTGCCGGATCGTCTCGCCATCGCGCCCGGCTCCGGCGCGGCGTCCTCATCATCCATCCGCACGGACCGAACCGGCTTCGGCGCCGGCACGACGGCCCGGGCGTGAGCGCCCCCGTGAACGCCCCCGTGAACGCCCCCCTGTGCATGAACGCGCGCGATCCTAGCGGAGACGGGCTCCCGGAGCCGGAGATCCGCACGGCCGGGCTCGCCGACCTCGACGCCCTCGTCGCCCTGGAACACGCCGCCTTCGCCACCGACCGGGCCGAGCGCCGGGCGATCCGCCACGCGATCCTGTCCCCGAGCATGGACGTCCTGGCGGCGCTGATCGCGGGGCCGGAGGGGGATGGGGATCCGGTCCTGGTCGGCGCGGCGGTGCTGGAGCGGCGACGCGGGAGCCGGATCGCCCGCCTCGCCTCGATCGCGGTGGCGCCCAACCGCGGCGGCCTCGGGCTCGGCGGCAAACTCCTCGACGCCGCGGAGGCCCAGGCCCGCACCCATGGCTGCGACCGCCTGCGCCTCGAGGTCCGCGCGGACAACGGCGCCGGCATCCGTCTGTACCAGCGCCGGGGCTACACCCGCTTCGCCGTGCAGCCCGCCTATTACGAGGACGGGATGGAGGCCTGGCGCTACGAGCGCGGGCTGTAGGGAGCCGGTCGACGACGGGCGCAGGCCTAGGTTTGCGTTCGACCCGGCGATCGAGATGGACGCCCGCTCGAGCGCCGCGGCGACCCCGGCTTGGCGCCGCAGACCGACCCACGACCCGTATGCGTCAAGCGACGGCGCGCGATGCGTCCAGCTCGGGGCCGGAGCTATTCAAGCCCGTCCGCTGGCTACGATCCATCGGCCCCTGCCGCAGCGCCAGCAAGAAGGCGCGGACCTGAGAATCGATCTGTACCGATTGCGACCGCATCGCGCGCGCGACCTCGAGGGCGCCGCCGGCCGCGCCCGCGGTTTCGCCGGCGACCGAGCGAACGCCCGAGATGCTTCCGGAGAGCTGGCTTGCCCCGTCCACGGCCTTCCGGACGTTGCGGGCGATCTCATGTGTCGCGGCATCCTGTTGCCCAATCGCCAAAGCCACGCTGGCGGCCGAGTCCAAGATGACGGCCATGACATCTGAGACCTGATCGTTGGCGACCACCGCACGGCGCGTACCGTCTTGGATCTCGGCGACGTGCGCGACGATGTCCTGCGTGGCCTTCGCCGTCTGGGCCGCGAGCGTCTTCACCTCGGCAGCCACCACGGCGAACCCCTTCCCCGCCTCGCCGGCGCGGGCCGCCTCGATGGTGGCGTTGAGCGCGAGCAGGTTCGTCTGTTCGGCGATCGCCTGCACCGAGGCCACGACCAGTCCGATACGCTCGCCCGTCGCGGCAAGGTCCCGCACTTGCCCGGCCGTTTCTCCGGCGGTGACGCTCCCCTGACGGATCGTTTGCGACATCCGGTCGATCTGCTGCGCGATCTCCTGGATCGACCCCGACAATTCCTGTGTGGCGGCGGATACGGCCGAGACATGCGCGGCGGTGTCGGTCGAGATCGTCGACGCGCTATCCGCCTCGCGGGCCGTCTGTGTCGAAATCGCCGTCAGCGCCTCCGCCATGTCGCCCATCTCGCGGGTGTTGCGGGCAACGGTCGTGACCACATCCTGCATGGCACCCTGGAAGCCGCTGAGCGTGTCCTCGAGCTGATCCAGGGCTCTGGCTTTCTCGACAGCGGCCATCTCGGCCTCCCGTTCGAGACGCTGGCGCGCCTGAGCGTCCATCCGCAGGATCTGCACGGCGCGCGCCATGGCGCCGACTTCGTCCCGACGCTGGGTGGCGGGGATGTCGCGGTCGAGATCCCCACGGCCGAGATCGATGAGGACATGGGTCAGTCTTCTGAGCGGCACCATCGCACGGTTCAGGACGCCCCAAAGAAGGGCGACGCTGACCAGGGTGATCGCGACACCGACGAGCACGGCGTGCTGCAACAACGCATCCAGGGTCGCCAGGAAGTCCGCCTTCTTCACGCCGACGTAGAGGATGCCGATCGTCTGGCCGCCGGCGTCCTGAATGGGCTCGTACCGGGTGAGATAGGCTGTGCCGAGAATATCCACCTCGCCGCGAAAGCCCCGGCCGTCACGCAGGACCGTGTCACGGGCGGCCCCGGCGGCGAGATGCGTTCCGATCGCGCGCCGGCCGTCCGGCGCTATCACATTGGTGGCGATCCGCGTATCGCCGAGGAACACGGTGGCGGTCCCTCCGAGAATGTCGCGGACACGATCGACCGCTGGATCGTCGGCGGCAATCGCGTGCCGCCCGATCACCAGCTGTCCGGCCGTGATCGCGAAGGCCGCCCCCGCCCCGCCCTCGTCGATGAGGGTTTGGCGAAGCAGGCGAAGATTGCTGTCGAGTGCCAGCTGGGCGCGATCCCGAAGTTCGCCACGCATCTCCGTCAGCATCAGGCCGGAAATGCTTGCGATCGACAATGCGATCAGCACGGTCACCAATATACCGACGCGAAAAGATATCGAATGTCTCGTATCTATCTCAAACATCGGTTATAAATATCCATATGACTGCCAATTTCTTGCAAGTCAATTTCACAGGCTCGAATTGATGTCAACATTTGAGTCATCTATACGGCTTACTGCCCGCAAAATGGCTTAATTTAATTCTCTACTCTGATGGATTTGAGATTATTTACAGCTCGGTCATTCGACCATCAATCGACGATCGAGCTGCTGTTTGCCGTATTTTGTATATCGCGCCTCCGAGATGGCGCGCCCGCGTCGAAACTGCGCGGCAGGCGAGCGGCGGCTTGCGGCCTGCACGCGGCCCCTCGCCCTGTTCCCGCCCTGTTAGGAGAGTCTTACGGGTCCGACCCTAAGCCCTGGGGCACCTTATAAAACCTCGCCGCGCATGAGGCGCCGTCCATGGCCGTGATCGCCGCCTTCGTGATCAATGCGGGGCTCAACTTCGTCCTCGGGCTGCTGATCGCACAGCTGCTCGGGCCCGCCGATTTCGGTCGGTTCGCGCTGGCGACCACCGGGGCGATCGTGCTCAACACGGTGCTGTTCGAGTGGCTGCGCCTGTCGGCGACGCGGTTCTACTCGGGGCGCGTGCGGGTGGACGAGCCCTGGATCCGCCATGGGCTCGACCGGGCCTACCTGCGCATCGGCCTGGTGCTGCTCTGCGCCGCCGCCCTGTGCGGGGCGTTCGGCTTCGGCGGCGGCGCGAGCGGGCGGGAGGCGGTCCTGTGCGGCACCGCCCTGGCCGCGCTCGGCATCGGGGTGTTCGACTACCACGCGGCCCTGGCGCGGGCGCGGTTCGACGGGAAGCTCTATCTCGGTCTCGTGGCGGTCAAGAACGTCTTGGCCTTCATCCTGATGGCGGCGGCCGCCTGGTGGCTGCCACAACCGGCCTGGGTGCTGGCGGCGGCGGGGCTCAGCCAGTTCGTCGCCGTGGTCCTGCTGCGCCACCCGCTGCGCGACCCGCGGAGTGCGTTCGAGCGGCCGCGCCTGACCGCGACCTGGCGGGTCTTCGCCCGCTACGGCCTGCCGCTGATCGCCGCCAACACCGCCTACCAATGCCTCGCCTTCGTGAACCGAGGCGCGATCGCCGGCCATGCGGGCTTCGCCGAGGCCGGCTACTTCGCGCTCGCCGCCGACGTGACCTCCCGCTCGCTGATGACGCTGGGCACCGCGCTGGACTTGCTGCTGTTCCAGTTCGCCGTGCAGGCCGAGGAGCAGCACGGCCGCGCGGCGGCCGAGGCGCAGGTGGCCGAGAATGCCGGCACCGTGTTCGCCCTGCTGGCACCCTGCGCGGTCGGCTTCTGGGCGGTGCTGCCGGCGCTCCAGGGGCTGGTGGTGCCCGATGCCTATCGCGGCC
This sequence comes from Methylobacterium sp. WL1, assembly GCF_008000895.1. Taxonomy (NCBI): domain Bacteria; kingdom Pseudomonadati; phylum Pseudomonadota; class Alphaproteobacteria; order Hyphomicrobiales; family Methylobacteriaceae; genus Methylobacterium; species Methylobacterium sp. WL1. The sequence continues at coordinate 4,286,177 of NZ_CP042823.1, forward strand.
CGTTCGAGAGCTACAGCGTCGCGCTGATGCCCGGCCTGTTCTGCCTGGCGATGATGTTCTACGCCCTCAACCCGGTCTTCCAGATCCGCCGCCGGACCTTTCCGGTGATCGCGGCGGCCCTGGTCGGGCTCGCGGTCAACGGGGCCGGCCTCCTGCTCCTGCCCGACCGGATGGGCGGGATGGGCGTCGCCCTGGCCCAGACGCTGGGCCTCGCCGCCGCCGCGCTCTGGCTCGGCTGGCGGGCGCTGACCGGCCCGGAGCGGATCGTGCTGCCCTGGGGCCAGATCGGTGCGGCGACCCTCGCCTGCGGGGCGATGGGCCTGGCGCTCGCGCCGTTCCGGCACCTGCCGCCCGCCGCCGCCCTGGCGGTTCTGGTCCCGGCCGGGGCGGTCCTGTACGGGGCGCTGGTCTGGATCTTCGACATCGCCGGCCTGCGCCGGCAGGTCGCGTCGCGCCTGCGCCCGGACCGGACGATCGCGGCGGAGTAGCCGCTCCCGATGCTCAACGTCCACGCTTCGCCAAGCCCGCGACGCCACCTCCGCTTGAATCCGCCGCGCGTTCCGGCGAAACCGGGCCTGGAACGAGTCCAAAAAGAACCGGGGCGGAGACGATGGGCGGCTACGAGCCCGGCAGCGAGGCGGAAGCAGAGGACATCGTGCGCGCGGCCGCCGGGCGCGGCGAGCGCCTGCGGCTCGCCGGTGGCGGCACCGCGTCGGGGCTCGGCCGCCCGGCGCAGGACAATGCGACGCTCTCGGCCCGGAAGCTCGACGGCGTCACGCTCTATGAGCCCGCCGAGATGGTGGTGTCGGCGCGCGCGGGCACACCGCTCGCGGAGGTCGAGGCGCTGCTGGCCTCCCGGGGCCAGATGCTGCCGTTCGAGCCGATGGACTTTCGCACTCTCTACGGCACCGGCGGTGAGCCGACCCTGGGCGCGGTCGCCGCGACCAACAATGCCGGCCCCCGCCGGATCAATGCCGGGGCGGCCCGCGACAGCCTGATCGGCGTGCGCTTCGTCAACGGGCGTGGCGAGGCGATCAAGTCAGGCGGCCGGGTGATGAAGAACGTCACCGGGCTCGACCTGGTGAAGCTGATGGCCGGCGCCCACGGCACGCTCGGGCTGCTCACCGAAGTCACCTTCAAGGTGCTGCCGGCCTGCGAGCGCGTCGCCACCCTGGTGTTTCCCGGCCTGGACGATGCCCGCGCGGTCGCGGCCCTGGCGGCGGCCCTCGGCTCGCCGTTCGAGCTCACCGGCGCGGCGCACCTGCCGGCCGGGATCGGCGCCTCGGCGGCGCGGACGCTGATGCGCCTCGAAGGATTCGCGGAGTCGATCGACTACCGGACCGGCGAGTTGCGCCGCCTGCTTAAGCGCTTCGGAACGCCCGAGCTGGTGGAGGGCGAGGCCGGCACCGCCCTGTGGCAGGCGGTGCGGGATGCCGCCCCGCTCGCCGAGCCCCGGAGGCCGCCCTGTGGCGGATCTCGACCGCGCCCAGTCATGGCCCGGCCCTGGTGGCGGCGATCGCGGCCGAGCGCGCGGCACGCTGGTTCTACGATTGGGGCGGCGGCCTGATCTGGCTCGCCACGGGATCGGCCGGCGACGCCGGCGCCGCCGTCGTGCGCGCGGCCGTGCGGGCCCAGGGCGGCCATGCGACGCTGGTGCGCGCCCCCGATGCGGTCCGGGCCGCCGTGCCGGTGTTCCAGCCCCTGGCGGAGCCGCTGATGCGGATCACCGCCGGGATCAAGACGGCGCACGATCCCGCCGGGGTGCTGAACCCGGGCCGGATGTACGCGGGCGTGTGAGTCCGGTCCCCTCTCCGCCCGGAGAGGAGAGCAGCAGGAAGGCATCGTGCAGACCAATTTCAATCTCGCCCAGCTCGCCGATCCCGCCATGGCGGCGTCGGAAAAGATCCTGCGGACCTGCGTGCATTGCGGCTTCTGCACGGCGACCTGCCCGACCTACCTGCTGCTGGGTGACGAGCTCGATTCACCGCGCGGCCGGATCTACCTGATCAAGGATATGCTGGAGGGCGGGAAGCCTGCCTCGCAGGAGGTGGTGAAGCACATCGACCGCTGCCTTTCCTGCCTGTCCTGCATGACCACCTGCCCGTCCGGAGTGCATTACATGCACCTCGTCGACCACGCCCGGGCGCATATCGAGACGACCTTCGCGCGCCCGACGGACGATCGGTTCCTGCGCGCGCTGCTGGCGCAGGTCCTGCCCTATCCGAACCGGTTCCGGCTGGCGCTGGTCGCCGCCAAGCTCGGCGCGCCGTTCCGGGGCTGGTGGCGCGGCTGCCGCGGGTGGGCAACCGGCTCGCCGCGATGCTCGACCTCGCCCCGGCGCGGCTGCCCGGACGCGAGCCGACCAACCGGGTCGGGCGCTTCCCGCCGGCGGGCGGCCAGGCGACGAGGCGCGTCGCCCTGCTGCGCGGCTGCGCCCAGAGCGTGCTGCGGCCGGACTTCAACGCGGCGGCGATCCGGCTGCTCAACCGGCACGGAGTCGAGGTCGTCCATGCCGAGGAGGGCTGCTGCGGGGCGCTGACCCACCACATGGGCAAGGAGGCCTCGTCCCACGCCCACGCCAAGCGGACGATCGATATCTGGGACGCGGAGATCGCCAAGGGTCTCGACGCGATCCTGGTCACGGCCTCGGGCTGCGGCACGACGATCAAGGATTACGGCTTCATGTTCCGCGACGACCCGGCCTACGCCGAGAAGGCGAAGCGGGTCTCGAGCCTCGCGAAGGACGTGACCGAGTACGTGGCGCAGCTCGATCTGGCGGCGACCGCGGAGAGCGACCTCGTGGTGGCCTACCACTCGGCCTGCTCGATGCAGCACGGCCAGGGCATCCGGACCGAGCCGAAGACGCTGCTCAAGCGCGCGGGCTTCACCGTGAAGGACGTGCCGGAGGGCCATATCTGCTGCGGCTCGGCCGGGACCTACAACATCCTGCAGCCCGAGCTCGCCGCCAAGCTGCGCGCCCGCAAGGTCGCCAACATCGAGCGCATCCGCCCCGACGTGATCGCCACCGGCAACATCGGCTGCGCCACGCAGATCGGCAAAGGCACCGGCATCCCGATCGTGCACACGGTGGAGCTGCTCGACTGGGCGACCGGCGGCCCAAGGCCCGCCGCGCTCGACGGCGTCACGCCGCGGCTGGAGGCGGCGGAGTAGGATTGCGGCCGGATGCGGGCGGCCCTCTCCCTCCCGCAGGGGGGAGGGCAACGCGCCTGGGTTCGGCCGTTGCCCTCAATCTGTCAGCGACGCGCGAACATCGTAGCTCTGCGGGATCGGGAGCGTGCGTGACCCGAGCGTCCGCTGTCGGACGCGATCTAAAAAAATCCCCCGACCGGTCCGAAGCACCGCGACCCACCGCCGTGACGATACCGTGACATCGTCCCGCGCTTGACCCTTGCCAAATCCCCGTGCCCGTCTGTAATGATACTGACCCTTCTCCGGTCCCGCCGGCCGTCGTAACGGCTTGCGGACGCGGCCGAATTCCTTCGAGAAAACGGACGCGGCGTCGCGGCGGGCCTGTTTGCCCGCCTGGCGGCGACGGGTGTTTTCCCGATCGGGCAGGTGTCGCACGACGCGGTGGAGCTGTTCCGCCGCATCCAGATTTCACGGCCGGTCCCATCCGGCCGAGATTGTTTCGCGAGGTCGGAACCAGGATGAACGGACGCACGGCTCAGCATGGCGCTGCGCGTGCCCCGGAGGCGCAGGATCTGCGTCGCACCGGCCCGTTCAGCCTACCGGCCAAGTTCAACCCCAGGCGCCCAGGGCGCCGAACGGCGGTTGACGGCAATTTCCCCTCGAACCCAGCCGCCTCGGCGACGAGGCCGGCTCCATGCGCGACCGTTCTGAGGTCGTGCGAGGCGCCGCCGGGACCACGGGCACGGAGAACGACGTCGGCCGCCATGCCGAGAGTCCGACATGGCCAACAAAATGCTGATCGACGCGATGCACCCGGAGGAGACCCGGGTCGTCACGGTCCACGGGTCTAGGGTCGAGGAGTTCGACTTCGAAGCCGCCAACCGGCGCCAGCTGCGCGGCAACATCTACCTCGCCAAGGTCACCCGGGTGGAGCCGTCGCTCCAGGCGGCCTTCGTCGAGTACGGCGGCAACCGCCACGGATTCCTCGCCTTCAACGAGATCCACCCCGACTATTACCAGATCCCGCTGGCCGACCGGCAGGCGCTGCTGGAGGACGAGGCGCGCGATGCCGAGGAGCACCGCGAGCGCGAGGAGCGCCGTCGCCGGTCGCCCCGCCGCTCCCGCGGACGCCGCGCCGAGGCGCGCTCGCGCACCGACGAGACGGTGAGCGCCGAGGACGCGTCCGAGGCCCCGCTGGGCCTGGACGCCCAGCAGGATTCGGGCTTCCAGCCGGCCGCCGAGACCGCGCACGCCGAGACCCCGCACGCGGACGCTTCGCAGGGCGAGGATCACACTGCGGCGCACGAGGCCGGGTCCGCCCCGGACGGGACGCCCGACACCCTCGCCGAGAACCCGGAAGCCGTGCAGGAGGCGATCACCTCCGAGACCGCCGCCGGCGATATCCCCGAGCATTCTGCCGAGGCGGCGCCGGCCGTCGAGGCCCACGCCGAGGCCGGCGAGCGGCAGACGGCCGACCATGACGGCACTGTCGAGCCCGAGACCGTGGTCGCCGTGGCCGAGGCCCTGACCGTCGCCGACGTGCCGGCCGAGACGATCGCCGAGGATGCCGTCGAGGCGTCCGGCCGCGGCGCGTCCGCGACGGGCGAGGCCGACGACGAGGCCGAGCTTGAGACCGACTTGGAGGACGAGGAGTCCGAGGACGACGAAGACGATTCGGACGAGGACGACTCGGACGACGAGGACGAGGACGAGTCCGACGAGGAATCGGATGAGGAGTCGGACGAGGATTCCGACGACCCCGATGCCGAGCCCCGGATCGCGCAGGTCGGCGGCAACGGCGACGCGCTCGCCGAGATCCCCGAGCGGCCGCGTCACTACCGCCGCCACTACAAGATTCAGGAGGTGATCAAGCGCCGCCAGATCATCCTGGTGCAGGTGGTCAAGGAAGAGCGCGGCACGAAGGGCGCGGCGCTCACCACCTACCTGTCGCTCGCCGGACGCTACTCGGTCCTGATGCCCAACACCGGCCGTGGCGGCGGCATCTCCCGCAAGATCACCTCGGCCGCCGACCGCAAGCGCCTCAAGGAGGTCGTGGCCGACCTGGAGGTGCCGGACGGCATGGGCGTGATCCTGCGCACCGCCGGCGCCTCGCGCTCCAAGCCCGAGATCGCCCGCGACTTCGAGTACCTGATGCGGCTCTGGGAATCGGTCCGCGAGCTGACCCTGACCTCGATGGCGCCGGCCCTGGTCTACGAGGAGGGATCGCTGATCAAGCGGGCCATCCGCGACCTCTACAACAAGGACCTGGACGAGGTTCTGGTCTCCGGCGAGGAGGCCTATGCCGAGGCCAAGGACTTCATGCGGATGCTGATGCCCGGCCAGTCCAAGGTCGTGAAGCCCTACCGCGACCCGACGCCGATCTTCGCCCGCTACGGCGTCGAGCAGCAGCTCGACGCGATGTTCTCGACCCACGTCTCGCTGAAGTCCGGCGGCTACCTGGTCATCAACCCGACCGAGGCGCTGGTCTCGATCGACGTGAACTCGGGCCGCGCCACCCGTGAGCACGACATCGAGGACACGGCCCTCAAGACCAACATGGAGGCGGCCGAGGAGGTCGCTCGCCAACTACGCCTGCGCGACCTCGCGGGCCTGATCGTCATCGACTTCATCGACATGGAGGAGAAGCGCAACAACCGCGCGGTCGAGAAGAAGCTCAACGACTGCCTGAAGAACGACCGCGCCCGCATCCAGGTCGGCCGGATCTCGCCCTTCGGCCTGATGGAGATGAGCCGGCAGCGCATCCGCACCGGCGTGCTCGAATCGTCCTCGATCCCCTGCGTGCATTGCGGCGGCTCGGGCTACGTGCGGGCCACCGCCTCCGTGGCGCTGCACATCCTGCGCTCCATCGAGGAGGCGCTGCTCAAGTCGGCCTCCCACAACCTGATCCTGCGCACCAAGACCGAGGTGGCGCTGTACATCCTCAACCAGAAGCGCGGGCACCTGCGCGAGCTGGAAATACGCTTCGGCGTCACGCTCACGATCGCGGCCGACGAGCGGCTGCCGGTGACCACCGCGTTCCAGCTCGACCGCGGCGAGCCGGCCCAGCGGGCGGAGGGTCCGGTGACGGGCGTACGCGCGCAGGCGATCTCGCCCGCCATGGAGTTCGAGGACGAGGACGACGTCGAGGAGACCGACCTGGCCGAGGCTGAGTCCGAGGGTGACGCCGAAGAGGTGCGGACCGAGGCTCGCAAGGACGGCTCATCGCGCGAGGACGGCGCCCGCGAGGACGAGACCCGCGACGAAGGCGACGGCCGTCGCCGCCGCCGTCGGCGTCGTCGGCGCGGCGGTCGCCAGGACGGTCGGTCCGAGGAGGGCCAGGCCGACGGCGAGCGTCAGGATTCCGACGACCCGGACGAGGAGCGCGGCACCGAGGACCCGTCCGATTCCGACGAGGCCGCCGAGGCCCCGATCGCGGCCGTGGCCGCCGAGGGAGCGGGGTCCGACGAGACCGTGGCCGTCGCGGACGAGTCCACCCGGTCCGAGGAGGACGGCACGCGCCGCCGTCGCCGCGGACGGCGGGGCGGTCGTGGTCGCGCCGAGGGTCGCACCCGCGAGGGTGGCGACGCGGAGGGTTCCGCGGAGGTGGATTCCGACGCGGTCGCCCTGTCGGCCGAGGAGCCGGTGAGCGCCGAGGCGGTGGCCGAGGCAGTCGAGGCCGCGCCGTCCCCCGTCCACGACGAGGTCGCCATCGAGTTGCCGGTCGCGGCCGCTCCGGAGTCCGCGGAACGGTTCGAGAGGCAGGCTGCGGAGCGGTTCGAGACGCAGGCCGCGGAAGCCCCGCCCGAGGCGGCGCCGACGGAGGCCGCCCCGCCGCCGGAGCCGGTTGCGGTGGTGCTGACCCAGCCCAGCGATCCGGACCGGCCCAAGCGCGCCGGCTGGTGGTCCCGCACCAAGGCCGCCCTGACCGGCGAGTGAGATATGACGGCGCCCCCGGACGGTTTTCGTCCGGGGGCGCCGTCCGGGAAACGGGCGGCTTCGCCCAATTCCAATAAGGGTGGGTTATCCTTCATCTTCGGTTGAAGGTTCCGTGCAAATATGGCTCCCGAATCGACGTTCGCAGGAGCCCTCGCATGTTGAGTTTGCGCCGCAAGCGCCCGGCCCCGGAGCTGGCCGGGACCGCGGTGACGGCCGACGCCCAGACGTCCGCGCCCGTGTCGACGACCGTCCTGGAAAGCGTCCCGCAGGCTGCTGCCGCGCCCGACCGCGAATTGTTGGCGCTCCTGGCGCGCCTGTCGGCCGCGGCCTCGGATGCCGGCACCTCGATCGGCTGGATGACGCGCGACGCCTCCGGCACCGCCGAGCAGGCTCGGCTGATCGCCGCCGCCAGCGAGGAACTCGCCGCCAGCACCAGCGAGATCGCGGCGCGCTCCTCCTCGGCGGCCGAGACCGCCGAGACCGCCCGCGCCGGCATCGCCACCTGCGTCGACGACCTCCAGCGCGCCAGCGACGGCATGCGCGGGATCGAGCAGGGCACCGACGAGATCGGCAGCCGGCTCGACAGCTTCTCGGCTGCCGCCCTGCGAATCGAGGAGATGGCCGGGACCATCGCGGCGATCTCGGCCCAGACCAACCTGCTGGCGCTCAACGCCACCATCGAGGCCGCCCGGGCCGGCGAGGCCGGCCGAGGCTTCGCGGTCGTGGCCGCGGAAGTGAAGATGCTCTCCGCGCAGACCGCGAAGGCGACGGACGAGATCCGCGCCCGGCTCGGCGGACTTCGTGAAGAAATGGCGGCGATGCAGGCGGCGGTCACGCGCAGCCGCAGCGCCGTGGAGACCGGCGCAGCCGCCATGGTGCGGGCCAACGTCCGGGTCGAGGCGGAGAGCGGCGCCGTCGCCACGGTGGCGGCCCAGATGCGCGAGGCCTCCGAGATCATGGGCCAGCAGATCCAGGCCACCGGTGAGATCGCCCGGAGCGTCGGCCGGATCGCGGAGGGCACCGACAAGGGCCGCCGGGAGATCGGCGACGCGCTCGGCCAGCTCGACCGGATCGAGGATCTCGGCCGCACCCTGCTCGACCGGCAGGCCGGGAGCGACACGGCGATGCGGCTCGCCCGCATCCCGGCGGATTGCGCGGCCTGGCGCCGGGCCATGGCGGCGACCCTGGTGGGGATGCGCCCGGCCGACACGCCGCCGGTCGGCATCCCCGCCGATCCGGCCCGACCGGCCGCCGTGGAATCGGCCCTCACCCGGGCCCGGGAGCTCGCCGCGGCCTTGGGCCGCCACGTCCGGGCCCACGCCTGGGACGAGGCCACAACGGCCTTCACCGGATTCGAGGCGGCCCTGGTCGAAGCGAAGGCGGCGGCCGAGGCTTGAGCCGGGTCAGGCCGAGACCAGCCCGTCGAGGCGCATGCGCGTGATCAGGGCGACCTCCTCGAGGGCGATCGCCTCCTCGGCGGCCGGCTCCCGGGACAGGCGCGCCTCGAAGGCGGACAGGATCTCGGCCCGCCCGCGCCCGCGCACCGCGATGATGAACGGGAAGCCGAACCGGGCGCGATAGGCCGCGTTTAGGCGATCGAAGGCCGCGCCCTCCTGTGCATCCATGCGGTCGAGGCCGGCGCTACCCTGCTCGCGCGTCGAATCCTCCGTGAGGCGGCGTGCCCGGGCCTCCGGGCCGGCCAGCTCCGGGTGGTTGTTGAGGAAGGCGCGGCGGTGTTCCGTCGGCGCGGCACGGACCGCCTGCATCATCGCGTCGTGCAATGCGGCGCGGCTCGCGAAGGGCCGATGCGGCCAGGCGGCCTGCGCGACCCAGGGCGCGTGCTCGAACACGCCCCCGAGAAGCGCCACGAAGGCCTCTTCGTCCAGCCGGTTGATCGCCGCCAGATCTGGCATGGCGTCAGCTGCCGCGGTAGGTGGTGAAGCTCGCCGGCGCGCACAGCATCGGCACATGGTAGTGCTGCCCGGCATCGAAGATCGCGAAGCGCACCACCGGGTCGTCGATGAAGACGTCGCCCGGGTCGGTGCCCGGACGGTCCCGGAAATAATCCGCGACATGGAACGCCAGCTCGTACTGCCCGGTCCGGGCCTCGCCGGCCGGCAGGATCGGCGCGTCGGTGCGCCCATCCGCGTTGGTGACGACGCTCTTCACCAGCCGCCACGTCCCGTCCTCCAGGACCGAGAAGTCGATCCGCACGCCCGCGGCCGGGCGGCCGCGATCGGTATCGAGGACATGCGTCGAGATGCCGGCCATGGATGGGGGTCCCATAAGGTTGGGCTCAGCTGCCCCGATAGTAGGAATAACCCCAGGGCGTGAACAGCACCGGCAGGTGGTAGCGCTGGCGCGCGTCGCGGATCTGGAAGCGGATCGGCACGAGGCTCAGGAAATTCGGGCTCGGCAGCGTCACCCCGAGGGCCGCGAAATACGCCCCGACATGCAGCAGCAGCTCGTAGCGGCCGGCCTTCAGCGCGTCGTCGACGAGGAGCGGTTCGGCCGGCCGGCCGTTGGCCGCCGTGGTGACCGTCTTGATCGGCCGGTAGACGTCGTCCTCGCGGATCGAGAGGTCGCAGACCAATCCGGCCGCCGGGGTTCCATTGGCATTGTCGAGCGCGTGCAGGGTCAGCCGCGGCCCGAGCCCCGCCTGTGAGGTCGGGGCCACGGTGAGCGCCCCGGGCCGCCGCCCCCCGTCGCCCGGAGGGGCTGGCCCCGCCTGGGATCCGCCCGCGGCAGCCGCCATGGCCGCGCCACCGAGGCCGAGTTCAGCGAAGGCCCGGCGAGTCACGGTGCCCACATGCAGCTCCGGGCATCGCTTTGTCCCTGACGTCCCAGAACGGCGAGGCATGCCGTCCACGGAGGACGGCAAGGCCGGTCTGGCAGGTTTGCCGGTTCCATTCCGTCCCCTCGACATCGCCGGTTGCCGCTGAGGGCTGTCGCGGCGACCTGTCGCAAGGCCTGCGCCATCTGGCAAACCTGCGCCAGCCGTCGAGGGGCTCAAGACGACGGATCGGTCCAAGCAAGGCGCAGGGACCGCGTCGGCCTACTTGCGGCTGCGCTCCTTGCGCAGTTCCCGCTCCGCCAGCAGCCAGAACTCGATCTCGAAGCCCTCTGGCCGGTGGTTGCGCTCCCACAACTCGTAGGCGCGCTCCCGGATCTCCTCGAACGGGATCGCGTCCGGCGCGGATTTGTCTTCGGTCCGTGACGCGGGCGGCCGCGGTCCGCTCTCCGGGACCGCCGGCTCCGGGGCAGCGGGGTCCGGAGCAGGCCGTGCGTCGCGACCGGGTTCCGACGACTCGGCTTTCATCACGAGGCCGGCTTGTCGAGATAGGCGGCGACGCTGGTGATCCGGCTCCCCACCATGGTCACGGCCTTGCGCAACCGCTCCTCGCTGACACCGAAGCGCTGCGCCCATTCTTCGCGCATGACCCGGTCGTAGATGTCGATATGCGTCTTGCCTCTGAATTCGATGGACATGGTTCGCATGCTCTGGATTGCCGCCCAGCCGTGCGAGGCCGAGCCGTCTGGAGAGACAACCGGACTCGGCGGGATCGGTTGCCAGGCCTCGTCCGATCGACGGCGGCCTGTGGATGCGGAACGCGCGGGCGTCAGATGCCGCGGGAACGCCGCGTTCCGTCCCGGCCCGGCTCCTCCGGGCGGTCGGCCCCGAGCGCAACCGCCTCGCAGGCGAAGGGCGACGGCGGGGCCTCGACGCCGCGCCAGCGGGCATAGGCCCAGGGGCGGTACCAGACGCTCCCGCCGGGTAGCCGCTCGGGTACGAGATCGATGCCGTGGGTCCCGAACGGACCGCAGCGGCAGATCCGCGCGAAGCCCATCCAGGCGCCTGGCCAGAAGCCGTGCTGGGTGATGGCCTGGTCGGCGTATTCGGAGCAGCTCGGCCAGTGGCGGCACTGGCGGCCGATCAATCCCGACAGGGTCAGCTGGTAGGTGCGAATCGCCCAATGCGCGGCGCGGCGAACCATCGGACCCTACGCGTCGGCCGTCGCCGCGGTGGCCTGCTGCCCGGTGCCCTGTTCTCCGCCGGATCGGCGCTTGGCGGCGATCTGGTCGAGGGCGTCGACCACCGCGTCGAAGGTCAGCAGGGTCGAGGCGTGGCGCGCCTTGAACTCCCGCACCGGCTCCAGGACCGCGAGGTCCGCCCAGGCCCCGCCGGGCGCGGGGCCGTTGGCCTTGAGCATCGCCCGCATGGCCTCGCGGACGCCGCGCAGCTCGTTCTCGGTGGCGCCAACCACGTGGCGGCCCATCAGCGACGAGGAGGCCTGCCCCAGGGCGCAGGCGCGGACCTCCTGCGCGAAATCGGCCACGCGGCCGTCCGCGCCGAGGACGACGTCGACCGTGACCGTCGAACCGCACAGGCGGGAATGTGCGGTGGCGCTGGCATCGGGCCGCTCCAGGCGCCCCAGATGCGGGATGTCGGCGGCCAGTTCGAGGATACGGCGGTTGTAGATGTCGTCGAGCATCGGGGCCTCGGGCGGGTGCGTCATCCGATCGAGCTATTGCCCATCGGGATTCTGCCGCGCGACCCGTGCATTGCGTGTTGCCGCGCGAACAATGATATAGGCCCCCTACGGTCGCTTCGCGAGGAGGCGGTTCGTCGACCAGGGTCGCGCCCACGGCCAAGGTAGTTCCCACGGCTCTAGTCCAACCGGGGCGCCGGCTCGAATTCGTTTCGAGCCCGGGATCTCCCTCACAAGCCCGACGCGATCCGACGATGTATGCCAAGCCTGACAGCACCACGATGAAGTCCCGTGTGGCGCGGGCCGGAGATGCCATGGATGCCGCGCTTAAATCATTGTCCTATCGAGGCGAAGGACACGGTCTGGACCGGGGCGGCGTCGATGGGCGGGATCTGGGACAGAGTCTGACCGGCATGCGCAACGACAACCGACCGGTCGATGACGGCCGCCCCGCAGCGGTCGAGATCGCGCCGCAGCCCGCCTCCGCAACCCGTGTGCCCGAGGGGATCGAGACCGGCCGCCCGAGCCGCGCCGAGGCCGAGGCCGCGGTGCGCACGCTCCTGCGCTGGGCCGGCGACGATCCGACCCGCGAGGGCCTGCGCGACACGCCGGCCCGGGTCACCAAGGCCTTCGGGCAGCTGTTCGGCGGCTACGAGATGGATGCCGAGGCCTTGCTGGCCCGCGTCTTCGAGGAGGTCGAGGGCTATTCGGACATCGTGCTGGTGCGCGACATCCCGTTCTACTCCCACTGCGAGCACCACATGGTGCCGTTCATGGGGCTCGCCCACATCGCCTATTACCCGACCCGCGGCGTCGTCGGACTCTCGAAGCTCGCCCGCGTGGTCGATACCTTCGCGCGCCGCCTGCAGACGCAGGAGACGATGACCGCGCAGATCGCCGACGTGATCGAGAGCATCCTCAAGCCCCGGGGCGTCGCCGTGATGGTGGAGGCCGAGCACCTCTGCATGGCGATGCGCGGCGTGCAGAAGGCCGGCGTCTCGACGATCACCAGCCAGTTCCGCGGCGTCTTCAAGGACGATGCCAGCGAGCAGGTGCGCTTCCTCACCCTGGTGCGCGGCGGGACAAAGTAACCGCAGGCCGGATGGCCCGATCGGGCGGCCACCGTCATGCGGTCTTCATCGATCGGGCTACACCCAATAGCCTCGACTCAAGCTTCACCGGACTCGCTTCCGCCGCCATGACCGCAAGCGACATCGCTTTCGATCCCCCCGGCACCCGGGCCGAGGTCGAGGAAGGCACGGGCCTGACCCCGCGCTTCGACCGGGACGGCCTGGTCGCCTGCATCGCGGTCGACGCGCAGGACGGGCGTGTGCTGATGCTCGCCTACATGAACGCCGAATCGCTGGCCCGGACCCTCGCCACCGGGGAAGCCTGGTACTGGTCGCGGTCCCGGCAGGAACTCTGGCACAAGGGCGCGACCAGCGGGCAGATCCAGCGCGTCGTCGAGATGCGGGTCGATTGCGACCAGGACGCGCTGCTGATCCGCGTGGAGGTCGGTGGCGACGGCGGTTGCTGCCACACCGGCCGCCGCGCCTGCTTCTATCGCCGGGTCGTCCGCGGGCCGGATGGCGCCGTCACCCTGGAGGCCGCCGGGGCATGAGCGCGTCCCTTGCCTTGCAATGGCAAGAATGTCCGGCCGTCCCCTATTTCCTCCCCGGAACCGTCGAGCCGATCCGGCCCCTGCCCGCTGCCGGCCCCCGCATCGGCCTGGCGCTCGGCGGTGGTTCGGCCCGGGGCTGGGCCCATATCGGGGTGATCCGCGCCCTCGAGGAGGGCGGCATCCATCCCACCGTGGTGGCGGGCTGCTCGATCGGCGCCGTGGTCGGCGCCTGCTACGCCGCCGGGCGCCTCGACCGCCTGGAGAGCTTCGCGCGGGAACTCACCCGGCACCGGGTAGTCCGGCTGATCGACCCGCGCTTTCCCGGTTCCGGGCTGATCGCCGGCAACCGCCTCCGTCGGCGGCTGTTCGCCGATCTCGGCACGCGCCGGATCGAGAGCCTGCCGATCCGCTTCGGCTGCGTCGCCACCGAGTTCGGCAGCGGCCTGGAGGTGAACCTGACCGAAGGGCCGACCGTCGATGCGGTGCGCGCCTCCTACGCGATCCCCGGCCTGTTCCCGCCCGTGACCCACGAGGGGCGCGTGCTGATGGACGGGACCCTGGTCAACCCCGTCCCGGTGGCGCTCGCCCGCGCGCTCGGGGCCGATCTCGTGATCTGCGTGAACCTCAACGGCGATACCGGTGGCCCGGTGGTGCACGAGGTGCCGGCGCCGGCCGCGCGCCGGAGCTTCCTCCAGCTGATCCGCGCGCGCCTGCCGGGCTTCGAGCCCCAGGAAGCCGAGATCCCGGTCCCGGGCATTGCCCGGGTCGTGCTCGGCGCCTTCAACATCACCCAGGACCGGATCTCCCGGGCGCGGCTGGAGCGCGACCCGCCGGACGTGGCCATCGGCCCGGATGTCGCGGCCTTCGGCCTGTTCGACTTCCACAAGGCCGCCGAGGGGATCGATATCGGCTACCGGGCGGCCCGGGCGTCCCTGCCCCGGATCCGCGCTGTCGTGAACGGCGCCGCAGCGCGGGCCTAGAGCATCGTTCCGAAGGGGCCCGCGGGCTTTCGGAAAAAGGCGATGCGGATCAAGGAGCGCGCATCGTGTTGACGGCTTTCGCGCGAAGGATCGTCACGCGGTTGTAACGACCGGTTGCGATGGCCCCTCATCGAATGAGAGGGCTTCCAATGTATACGAGCCGCCGCCAGATCCTCCTGTCCGGAGGCGCAAGCCTCGTCGGGATCGCCACCGGCGTGGCCCGCCCCGGCCTGAGCCGGGCCGCCGACCGGCCGCTCCTAAGCCACGGCCTCCAGTCCGGCGATGTCGGGACCGATTCCGCGGTGGTCTGGGCCCGCTCCGACCGCCCGGCCCGGGCGATCATCGAGTGGGCCACCACCGAGAGCTTCTCCGAGATCCGCGGTGGCGTCTTCGCGGATGCACTGCCCGAGAGCGACGGCACCGTGAAGGTGGCGCTGGCTGGCCTGCCGCCGGGGCAGGACGTGTTCTACCGGGTCCGCCTGCAGGACGTCGCGGCGCCGACCATCGTCGGACCCGCGCAGGTCGGGCGGTTCCGCACCGCGCCAGCGGACAAGCGCTCGGTCTCGTTCTGCTGGTCGGGCGACACGGTCGGCCAGGGCTGGGGCATCGACGAGGCCCGCGGCGGCATGACGATCTACGCGGCGATCCTCAAGAACCGGCCGGACTTCTTCATCCATTCCGGCGACACGATCTATGCCGACGGGCCGATCCAGGCCGAGGTGAAGCTCCCGGACGGCAGCCTCTGGCGCAACCGCGTCACTGAGGAGGTCGCCAAGCCCGCCGAGACGCTCGCCGAGTTCCGCGGCCGCCACAAGTACAACCTCACCGACCGGAACGTGCTGGCGATGAACGCCGCCGTGCCGATCCTGGCGCAGTGGGACGACCACGAGGTCACCAACAATTGGTGGCCGGGCGAGCCGTTGACCCGGGCCGAGCACCTCAAGAAGAAGTACACGGACCCGAACGTGCTCGCGATGCAGCTGCGCGCGGCGCGCGCCTTCCACGAGTACATGCCGATGCGCTTCGAGCCGGCCGAGCCCGGCCGGGTCTACCGCAAGATCGCCTACGGCCCGCTGGTCGACGTGTTCATGCTCGACATGCGCTCCTACCGGGGCCCGAACGGCGAGAACCGGCAGACGGAATACGGCCCCGACGCGTATTTCCTGGGGCCGCAACAGATCGCGTGGCTGAAGCGGGCGCTCACGGAATCCCGCGCGACCTGGAAGGTGATCGCCGCCGACATGCCGCTCGGCCTCGTGGTGACCTACGACGTGGACCGCAGTTTCGGCTCGGAGGCGGTGGCGCAGGGTGACGGGCCGCCGCTCGGGCGCGAGCTGGAGATCGCCGACCTGCTGCGGTTCATCAAGCAGGCCAAGATCCGCAACACGGTCTGGCTGACCGCGGACGTGCACTACACGGCCGCCCACTACTACGACCCGAACAAGGCGCAGTTCCAGGATTTCGACCCGTTCTGGGAGTTCGTCTCGGGCCCGCTCCACGCCGGCACCTTCGGGCCCAACGCGCTCGACAACACGTTCGGCCCGCAACTGCGCTACGTGAAGGCGCCCGACAAGGGCCAGGTGAACCTGTCACCGGCCGCGGGCTACCAGTTCTTCGGCCACGTCGCGGTGGATGGCGACACCGAGCAGATGACCGTGACCCTCAAGGACGCGGCCGACACCGACCTCTGGCACGTCACCCTCGACCCCGCGAAGGCGTAGGCGCAGGCAACGTCGCCGCCCGCCGGACTCCGCGTCCGGCCGGCGCGCGATCTCACGCCATGGTGATGTAATCGCGCAGGGCCTGGTGCTCGGCCTCGACCGTGGCGATGCGGCGCGCCACCACGTCGCCGATGGAGATCAGGCCGACGAGTCGGCCGTCCTCGCAGACCGGGACGTGGCGGAACCGCCCTTCCGTCATCAAGCCCATCACCTCCTCGATGGTGGAGCTTCGGCCGCAGGTGGTGACCGCGCCCGTCATGTGGTCCGAGACCGGCGCGTCGAAGGTCGCGCCGCCGTGGCGGGCGAGCGCCCGCATGATGTCCCGCTCCGAGATGATCCCGGCCACCGACCCGTCGGCATGGGCGACCACCAGTGCGCCGATCCGCTTGTCGGCGAGAATCTGGATCACCTCCTCGAGGGTCTTGTCGGGGCTCACGGTGACGACGGAGCTGCCCTTCTCGGCAAGGATGCGTGCGACGGTCATGGCTCTCTCCCTGTGACGCGGTGCGTGCGCCGTCAGCCGCGGCGCCTCCGTTACGCTGTCGTCCGGGTTGGCCCCGGCTCGTTCACATTATGGCGAGTGTGTGACCGATCCGGCGCGTTGGCAAGATGCCGGGACGTCGTCTCAGGGCCGGGCCGCCTCGCGCCGATCGAGCAGCGGGAACAGCAGGAAGCCTGCGATGAAGCCGCCGAGATGCGCGTCCCACGCGATGGCGGCGTTCTCGCCAACGAGCGGCACGCTGACGAGCCCGAACAGCAGGTTGGTGACCAGCCAGATCGCCAGGAAGGCCACCGCGGTCCGGTTGCGCAGGAGTTCGGGAACCGTCTCGGCCGGCCGGTGCGGCGGCAATTGCCAGGACGGGCCGGCATACCCGGAGGCGGGCGGCTGGAACACGAAGCGGGCCGCCGCCGCCATCAGGGCCGAGATTCCCGCCGAGGCGCCGACCAGCGGTCCCGCGCTCAGGGGGTCGATCATCACATGCAGCAGGCCGCCGGCCACGGTTCCGGCCAGCGCAATCAGGAAGTAGCGCCAAGCGCCGCAGCGCCGGGCCACGGGCGACCCGAAGGCGGCCAGCCAGACGCTGTTGAAGATCACGTGCATCCAGGAGCCGTGCAGCAGGGCGTAGGTCGCCAGCGTCCAGGGCAGCAGCGCGTGCTCGGAGGTGATGTAGCGGGCGAACGCCTCGCGGGCGGCCTCCATGTCGGGGTCGCCGAGGCCGGCGGCCGCCTGGATCACGTCGGCGGCCTTCCCGGGATCGAACCACACCGTCCAGCGGGCGGGCACCAGGGCGAGGTCGAGGACGACCCGGATGTCGAGCGTGTCCGGCAGCACGAACTCGCGCAGGGCCTGGATCGCCATCAGCAATCCGATCGAGAGCGTCACCACCCCCGGCATGTTGAACACGGGCACGCGGCTCTGGCGTGGGAATTCGGGGGAGGCATCCATCCTGGCACCATGTCGGGGCTGCGGGGTGTCGGGCAAGTCCCGGCGACGTATTGAAGCCTTTTCGGGTGATGTTTGGCTGCCAGGGGGTTCGAAAGAACGAATGCCGGCCGGCTCGATCGAACCGATGGCGGCGGCGTGCGCGCCGCCTACGACGAGATCCGGACCGTGATCAGCCTCATGCCGGCAGCCTCGGTCTGCCCTGCTCTCGATCCCAGGAAGCGTCCCGCACCGGGCGGCACGGCGTATGCGCCGGACGATCCAGATCGCCCCGGATCACCGGCCCGTCCCACGCGGATGTGCCAGGTTGATCCAGGGACGGACACCAGGCGTATCGATCCGGGACTCCGATGAAACATCCCACGAGCCGCATGCTCCATGCCTATTGGGAGCGCTTGCGCGGTGAGCGCGCCGCGCCCGAGCGCGCCGAGATCGAGCCGGGCGAGATCCGGCATCTGCTGGCCGACAGCCTGATCCTGGAACTCGACATGGCGACGCGCGCGGCCACGGTCCGGCTCGCCGGCACGCGGGTCTGCGCCCTCTACGGCCGCGAGTTGAAGGGCGAGACCTTCGCCGGCCTGTGGGGCGCGGAGGCCCCCGATCCCTGGCGCATCGTCGAGATCGTGGCCAGCGATACCCTGGGCGTGGTCGCGGGCCTGCGCGGCCTGAACACGGCCGGCGAGGCGGTGGATCTGGAGCTCCTGCTCCTGCCGCTGCGCCATCGCGGCCGGATGCAGGTCCGGGCGCTCGGCACCCTCAGCGTCGAGAGCACGCCCCACTGGATCGGCCTGCGCCCGCTGGTCCAAGCCGAGACCACCTCCCTGCGCATCCTCCCCGGCCGCAGGATGGAGGCCGCGCCGCCGGCGCGACCAGCCTTGCGCGGTCCTGCCGGCTTTCCCGGCCCGGTGCGCCGGGGGCATCTCCTCGTTCATGCCGGCGGACGGGCGTAAAACCACGCGCCGAGAACTGCATTTGGAATATTAGACATCGATTTTTCGACCGAAGATCGCGTCCGATCGGGACGAACTGGCAACTGTACAGGCCAGACCGGCCCTGGCGCTCGGTCAGGACAGAAAAATCTACGGCACGGCGGATATTGTCGAATCGGAAAAAAGGCTTTCGTAACAGTCCCGGTCTAGCTTGCGATGACGATTGTCGCGGCGTGGAGCCCATCTCGGTATGATCGCGGTCGACGCCACCGCCGGGACGGACGTGAGCCGCGCGGCCAGCCGGGGGCGCGACGCGGCCGACCAGCGACGCCACCAGCGCGTCCGGGTCGCCGTGCTGGGCCGCTACATGCTGGCCGACCGCCGCGAATATCCCTGCCAGACCGTGGATATGTCGCCGGGCGGCGTCCGGTTGACCTGCGCTGTGGTGGGCGAGGTCGGCGAGCGCGTGGTGCTCTACCTCGAGCATATCGGCCGGATCGAGGGCGTCATCGCTCGCCACAGCGAGGGCGGCTTCGCGGTCCAGCTCAACGCCACGCCACGCAAGCGGGACAAGATCGCATCTCAGCTGACCTGGCTCGCCAACCGGGAGATCCTGGGCCTGCCCGAGGGGCGCTCCCACGAGCGGCTCGTGCCGACCCACACGGCGGTGACCCTGCGCGTCGAGAGCGGCCGGGAAATCAAGGCCCGGCTGATCGACATCTCGATTTCCGGCGTGGCGATCTCCAGCACGGCCACGCTGCCCCTCGGGGCGGCCGTCACGGTGGGCAGCACGCCCGGGCGGCTGGTGCGCTACTTCGAGGGGGGCTTCGGCGTGCAGTTCCTGCTGCCGCTCTCCCCCGACCGCTTCCACGCCGGGATGACGCTCTAGAGCCGTCCCGACCGCGTTGGGATCGTCTCGTCAGATCTTCTTGGACAGCTGCGCCGCGGTCTCCTCGGCCGGGCGGGAGAGGTCGAGGGCGCCGAGGAAGCGGTTCTGCGCGTCCATCACGTAGACGATCGCCGTGTGCTCCATCGTGTAGTCCCCGTCCTTACCGGGGACCTTGCGGGCATAGGCCCGATACGCCTTCTCGGTGGCCACGATCTGCTCGGGGCTGCCGGTGAGACCGGTGATGCGCGGATCGAAGCTCGACAGGTAGGTCTTCAGGCTCACCGGGTCGTCGCGCTCAGGATCGACGGTGACGAACGCGACACGCATCCGCTCGGCCTTCGGCCCGAGGGCGGCGAGCACGTCCGAAACCTGCTGGAGCGTCGTCGGGCACACGTCCGGGCAGTGGGTGAAGCCGAAGAACACGAGGTGCGGCGCGCCGGCGAAATCGCGCTCGGTGACCGTGCGCCCGTTCTGGTCGACCAGCGTGAACGGGCCGCCGACCCCGGGCACGCCCACAGGCGCCCGGTCCGGCATGAAGGCGAACACCGCCGCCCCGGTCAGGCCGACGAGACCCAGGCAGAAGGCCAGAAGCGGGATCAGGGCGCGGCGCATCTTCATCGGACTCCGACCTCCGTGCAGCGGCTGGCACAGCACGGAACGGCGCGCGAAGGCAAGCCAGCGTTATGCCGCCGGCTCGCCTCGGACCCGATGTCAGGGCTTGGCGGCGGGCTCTCCGGCGGCCGGGGCGGCGGCCGCGCCCTTCGGCGGCTCCTTGCCGAGGTAGATGTATTCCGGCGCGGCCTTCAGCTGATCCTTGGTCGTGTCGATGCGGGCCTGGAGCGTCTTGTCGTCGGTCCGGTCGAGCTTCATCACCGACGGGTCGACGGCCACGTACTTGGATCCGATCCCGAGGAAGCCGCCGACGCCGATGACCCAGGACTTCACGCTGCCCTTCTGGTCTAGGACGAAGTCGGCGATCTGCCCGATCGTGTCGTTGGCCGCGTTGGTGACGTTGGCCCCGATCAGCTTGCTGGCGACCATGTCGTCCGGGGACTGGGCCACGAAGGTCGGGCGCAGGTTGTCGGCCATGGTGGCCGGCTGACCGGCCACCGGCGCGGCCGGCGCTCCGGCATTCGGGGTGGCATTCTGCGCCGCGGCGGTTGCGAGACCGGCCAACAGAAGGGCCGAGGCCAGGAGCGGAGTGCGCATCGGGTGAGGACTTTCGGACAGCGTTCGCAAACGAAGGTGGCGCCGCCTTAAACCTTTGGCGCAGCGTAAGTTCCGCCGATTTTCTTCGGGCGCCCCGGATTACGCGCCCCTTTGCCGGCTGTGGGTCCGACGCCCGGCGCTTTGACGGCACGGCGCCGGCCCATCACAAGCCTGGCCCCATGCTGCGCCTCGTCCTCTACCAACCCGACATCCCCCAGAACACCGGCACGATGCTGCGGATGGCCGCCTGCCTCGGGCTCGCGGTCGAGATCGTGGAGCCCGCGGGCTTCGACGTCTCGGACCGGCACCTGCGCCGCTCGGGGCTCGATTACCTCGACCACGTGGCGATCACCCGGCACCGCTCGTTTTCGGCCTTCGAGGCGTGGCGGGCCGAGGCCGGCCTGCGGCTCGTCCTCGCCACAACGGCGGGCGCCCGGCCCCATACGGATTTCGCGTTCGGCCCGGACGATTGCATCATGGTCGGGCGCGAATCGGCCGGCGTACCCGATTCCGTCCATGCGGCCGCCGACGCCCGGGTCGTGGTGCCGATCCGGCCGGGCCTGCGCTCGCTCAACGTCGCGGTCGCGGCCGCGATGATCGCCGGCGAGGCCCTGCGCCGGACCGGCGGGTTCGAACCGGATCGCGGCCCACCGGCTTGATAGGGCGGGGCATCATGGAGGCGGGTCCTCGGCAGCACCCGCGCCGCCAGCCCGGGAGACGCGCCGCGTGACCGAACCCAGACCCTACCGGCCGTCCCGGCGCCACGCCGATCTCGGATCCGCCTTCTACGATCCCGTGGCGGCCGCGCGCGTCCCGGCCACGATCCTGCGCTACCGCAACCAGGCCTGGGCCGCACGCGTCGGCCTCTCCGGCTTGTCGGATGAGGACTGGATCGCCCATTTCGGCCGGTTCGCTCCGCTGCCCGGTAGCTTCGAGACGCCCCTGGCGCTGCGCTATCACGGCCACCAGTTCCGCTCGTACAATCCGGAACTGGGTGACGGCCGCGGCTTCCTGTTCGCGCAGCTGCACGACCTGGAGGACGGGCGGCTGCTCGATCTCGGCACCAAGGGCAGCGGCACGACGCCGTGGTCCCGCGGGGCCGACGGGCGGCTCACCCTCAAGGGCGGCGTGCGCGAGGTGCTGGCCACGGCGCTGCTGGAGGCGCAGGGCGTCTACACGTCGAAGAGCTTCAGCCTGATCGAGACCGGCGAGGATCTGGTGCGCGGCGACGAGCCTTCCCCGGCCCGGTCCAGCGTGCTGGTGCGGCTCTCGCACGGGCATATTCGCGTCGGCAGCTTCCAGCGCTTCCTGGCGCTGGGCGAGCCGGACAACATCGCCCGGCTGCTCGACCACACCATCGAGACCCACCGGCCGGACCTCTGGCGCGAAACCCTGGAGGACCGGGGCGTCGCCTTCCTGGAGGATGTGGTCGCCCGGGTCGCCCGGCTCGGCGCGCAATGGGCGGCCGCGGGCTTCGTCCACGGAGTGCTCAACTCCGACAACATCAACGTCACCGGCGAGAGCTTCGATTACGGCCCCTGGCGCTTCCTGCCGCATTACGATCCGGACTTCACCGCCGCGTATTTCGACGAGACCGGGCTCTACAGCTTCGGCCGCCAGCCCGAGGCGCTGTTCTGGAACCTGGCCCGGCTGGCCGATTGCCTGCTGACGCTCAGCCCGCAGGCGCGCCTGGAAGCGGCCCTGTCCGGCTTCGGCCCCGCCCTGCAGGACGGGTTTGCGCAGGCGCTGTTCGGCCGGCTCGGGTTGGCTGAGGCGCCCCGGCCCGAGACCGACCGGCTGGTCTCGGCGGTCTGGCGGTTCCTGGCCGAGACCCGCGCGCCGTTCGAGCGCTTCTTCTTCGACTGGTACGGCGGCCCGGCGAGCGCCGGCCGGGCGGAGGCCGGCCCGAGCGCCGGTCATTACCGGTCGGAGGCCTTCGCGCCGGTGCGGGCGGCGCTCGACGCGCTCACCCCGGCTCCGGGCGCGCGGCTCGACCATCCCTATTTCGCGGGGGAGCCCTGCACGATGTTGATCGAGGAGGTCGAGGCGCTCTGGGCCCCGATCGCTGCGGCCGACGACTGGTCGCTGTTTGCGGCCAAGCTCGCCGCGGTGGCGCAGATGGCCGAGGCCTGCGGCACCGCGCCCTCGGCCGCCTGAGCCTCCTCTTCGGCCAGCCGCCGCTGCTCCTCGGCGTAGCCGCCCGCGATCGCCATGTCGACGAGGCGCCGGGTCAGCCGGAAGGCCAGCCAGAACAGGACGAGGCAGACGGCAGTCGCGGCGGCAGCCTTGAGCGGGTCCACGGGACTCCTCGAACAATCTCCCCTATGTCGGGGCGGGCCCCTCTTAGAGCCGCCCCGGATCGCGTTGCAATCGGACTTGGCTCCGAGGCCGTCTCCCGGGACGGGTTTCACCCTGCGCCGAACCGGGCCCGCTCCGGCGGCGGGCGCTCACGATCAGGCAGGTGCTGTTGCGCGAGACGTTCCATATCGAAGTCCTCGGTCCGGAATCCGGCGAGGTCCAGACGCGGATCTCGGTGCGCGTCGGCAGCCTGGAGACCGCCCAGGAGCGGGCCCTGCGCCTGTTCGCCCGCGCCCGGATGCCGCAGCGGTCCGGCGAGCCGGCCGAGGCCGTGCGGGTCATCGACGGCGCCGGCCGCGAGGTGTTCTTCCGCAGCCGCTTCGACGCGGCGGATTGAGGGGCCGATGCGCGCCGCCCTGATCCTGCCCGGGCTCGTCCTGCTGAGCTGCGGCCTGTTCCTGCGCAGCTACACCCTGGCGCCCGCCCCCGACCGGCGCGGCGGCACGACGCTCCAGCTGACCTGGCCCAACCGCCCGGCGTTCGGAAGCCCGCGGGCCGACTGCCTCGGAACGCCCGCGGACGAGCCGGTCGTCCCCTGCCTGATCGCCTCGGTCGCGCGCGCGCGGAGCGAGGGCATCCCGGTGATCCAGTTGCCGTTCTGCGCGACCTGCTACGGTCTGTCCGAGCGGATCGCACGCATCGGCCGCGACGACGCGGCGGTGCAGGCCCGGCTCACGCAGATCGCCCGCTTCGGCTGGTGAGGCGCGCCCGCGCCACGCGCTCGCGGGCGCGCTCCAGAGTGCGGGCCAGGGGGAACAGCGGGTCGCGGCCGGCCTCAACCAGCAGGTGGGCGATCGGGCGCCGTTCCGTCCAGAATGTCGAGCCGAGGGCGAAATCCGGCGGGGCGCAAGAATCGATCCGATCGATCCGGTCGATGCCCTCGCGGGCCAGCACCGTCTCGGTCAGGCGGTGGACGAGTTGCACCCCGGGGGCGGCCTCCGGGTCCGCCTCGTCGTGGGCGATCTTGAGGACCCAGGCCTCGGCGCCGGTGATCGTCAGGATCGCGGAGGCCAGGACGCGGCCGTCCCGGCGCAGCCGCGCCACGCGTAGCCGCCCCTCGGATCCGAGATCGGCCAGCACGGCGCGCAGGAACGCCACCTCGTCGGGCCGCTCCCCCAGGCCGGTGCCGGCCCGGCCCTTCCAGCCCGCCGCCTCGAGGGCGACGTGGTCGTCCAGGGCGCGGTCGAGCGCCGCGGGGGCGTCCAGGATCTCGAGCGCGACCGGCCCCGCGGCCTCCAGGCGCTGCCGGGCGAGGCGCAGCTTGCGCCGCCGCTTGCCGGATAGGTGGTCGAGATACGTCGCCCGTGCCTGCATCGACCGGCCGGTCACGTCGAGCAACCCGCGTTCGTGCGGCCAGTAGGCGGCCCGTCGCACCCCGCACGCGGACAGCAGGTCGGCCAGGGGGCCGGTTGCGGGCGCGTTCGGCAGCAGCAGACGCGGCGGCAGGCCGAGCGCCCGCCGCGGCGGCGCGGCGAGCAGTCCCGCGAGCGCGGCCCCGGGTCGGCGGCGTCGAGCAGCGGCGCGCCGAACGGGCCGTATCCGTGGGTCCAGCCCATCAGCACGGGCAGCGGCAGGCCCCAACGGCGCCACAGCCGGCGGAACGGCCAGGCGGCCAGGATCCGCGCGCCCGGCGCCTCGGGGACGGTCGGCCACGATCAGGAGCCGCACGCCGTCGCCGAAGGGGCTCGGGCCGCCAGCGCGTAGCCGGCCTCGTAGAACGGGTTGCGGACCGCGGCGCCCGCACCGAGCGCCCGCCAGGCCGGGATCCAGGCGGCGGCCGGATCGAGGGGACGGACCGCCGCCACGAGGCCGCCGGCAAGGGTCGCGGTGTCCGACATGGCGCGCCCCTCAGGCCGCGAGCCGGTGGCGGATCGCCCCGGCGAACCCGAGCACGTCGTAGCGCCACGCGGTCGCCCCGGCCACGGTGAGGAGCAGGACCAGCCGCAGGGCCTGGCCGGGCGGCATCAGGCCACCCGGGATCAGGCCGATCCCGGCCATCACCGCGCCGCAGACCAGGGCCGCGCCGGCGATCCCCGTCATGTCGGCGAGCGGCAGCGGCATCGTGGTGCCGGCCCGATAGGCGCCGAGCACCAGCACCAGGCAGGCCGCAGCCTGCCCGCCCGCGAAGGCCAAAGCCGCCCCGGCGGCGCCGAGCGTCGGGATCAGCAGCAGGGAGAGTGCCGCCACCGCCGCCAGGGTGGCGAAGGCCGCCCCCGCCTCGAGCCGGCTGGTGCGGGTGAAGTAGATCACCTGCCCGAAATAATAGGCGCGGAACATCATCAGGATGCTGGCCAGGATCAGCACCGGGGCGAGCGCGCGGGCCTCCGCCCGGTAGGCCGGCCCGAGCAGCACCGCGACGACGAGGTCGTCGAAGCAGAGGAAGAACACCGCCCCGAAGGCGGCGATCAGGGTCATCGCCCGGGCGGCGTCGCTCAGCACCCCGGAGGCCGCCGCGATGCCGCCGACCCGCGCCTCGCGCTTGGCGATGGAGATCAGCGACAGGGCGATCGCCTCGCCGAACACGATGAAGCTCTGCTTCAGGAAGTCGGCCAGCGCCCCGTAGGCGCCCAGCCCCGCGGGCCCCACGGTCTTGGCGATGATCAGCCGGTCGAGGCTCTGGGCCAGGGCCGCCGTCCCGAAGGACAGCACCAGCGGCCAGCCATAGGCGAACAGCCGCAGAGCCTCGGCGCGGCTGCCGCGGCCGGGCATCATCGGGGCGATGGTGATCGCGGCCGGCAGCGCCGCCAGGGCGTTGGCGGCGGCCACGGCAAAAGCGAGGTGCAGCGGATCGGTCGACAGGTGCAGCGCCAGGCTGCCCAGTGCGAGCATCAGCACGGCCCGGCTCATCACCGAGGCCGCCACCGCACCGGCCTTCAGGCGCGTGCGGGCGATCTCGGTGGAGCCCTCGAACAGGGTGGTGCCGAAGGCGAGCGCCAGGATCGCGGCCGCCATATCGGCCGGGACCAGCCCGAGCCCGGCCGCGAGCGCGCTGCCGAGCCCGGCGAGCAGCAGCGTGCCGCCCAGGATCCGCACCACGGTGCCGACCTGCGCCGGCTCACGGGCCTCGTCGTAGAGGGCGAAGAACGCGAATTTCGGCCACTGGCAGGTCGCCCCGTAGAGCACCAGCGCCCAGGACAGGACGTACAGGTAGATCCCGTAGCTCTCCACCGGCGCGAGGCGCGTGAACACGGCCACGGAGGCCATGTTCAGGGCGGCGGCGAAGCCGCGCGAGCCGACATAGATCAGGCTGTGCCGGGCAATCATGTCCTACGCATCATGCGCCATCCGGGTCGCCGCTTCGGCGATATCCCTTATGCGGGCGCAAGCGTTAGGGCATCGTTCCGGCGGGTGCCGTGTGGTCGGCCCGCTCAGCGGCGGATCAGCGACCGCCCGGTCATCTCGGCGGGCTGTTCGAGGCCCATCAGGTCGAGGAGGGTCGGCGCGACGTCGGCCAGGCGGCCGTCGGCGAGCGTCACGCCATCGACGCCGACCAGCATCGCCGGCACCGGGTTGAGGGTGTGGGCGGTGTGCGGCTCGCCGGTCTCCGGATCGCGCATCATCTCGCAATTGCCGTGGTCGGCGGTGACGAGCAGCGCGCCCCCGCTGGACCTGATCGCGTCGACCACCCGGCCGAGGCAGGCATCCACCGTCTCCACCGCCTTCACGGCGGCGGCGAGGCTGCCGGTATGGCCGACCATGTCGGGATTGGCGAAGTTCAGCAGGATCATGTCGTAGCGGCCGGAGCCGATCGCCTCCACGGCGCGGTCGGTCAATTCCGCGGCCGACATCTCCGGCTGCAGGTCGTAGGTCGCCACCTTCGGGGACGGCACCAGGATCGCGTCCTGGCCCTCGAACGGCGCCTCGCGGCCGCCGTTCATGAAATAGGTGACGTGCGGATACTTTTCGGTCTCGGCCATGCGCAGCTGGGTGCGCCCGGCCCGGGCTACGGTCTCGCCGAGGCCGTTCGGCAGGTCGAGGGGGCCGAACAGCGTGTCGGCGAAGGCGTCGATCTCGACGCTGTACTGGACGATGCCGAGGGCTGCGGCGAACCGGACCGTCCGGGTCCGCGCGAAGCCCGCGAAGGCCGGATCGAGCAGGGCCTCGAGGATCTGCCGGGTCCGGTCGGCGCGGAAATTGAAGCTCAGCACGCCGTCGCCGTCCTGCATGCCGGCATAGTCGCCGATGATGGCCGGCCGCAGGAACTCGTCCGACAGGTCGAGCACATAGGAGGCGGCGATCGCCTCCAGGGCGCTCGCGAACCGGGCGCCGCGCGCCGCGGTCATCGCGTCGTAGGCGATCGAGACCCGCTCCCAGCGCCGGTCGCGGTCCATCGCGTAGTAGCGGCCGCACAAGGTGGCGATGCGGGCGCCGTCGGGGAGCGCGGCCTCGACGGCCTCCAGGCAGCCGGCCGCGGAGCGCGGCGGCATATCGCGCCCGTCCGTGAAGGCGTGGAGGCGGACCGGCACGCCGGCCTCGACCAGCACCCGCGCCAGCGCCACCGCGTGGTCCTGGTGCGCGTGGACGCCCCCGGGCGACAGCAGGCCGACGAGGTGGCAGGTCCCGCCGCTCGCCCGCAGCGCGTCGATGAACCGGGTCAGGGCCGGGTTGCTGGCGAGCGAGCCGTCCGCGACGGCGGTATCGATGCGTGGCAGGTCCTGCATGACCACCCGGCCCGCGCCGATGTTCAGGTGCCCGACCTCGGAATTGCCCATCTGTCCCTCGGGCAGGCCGACATCGGCCCCGAAGGTCTGCAGCCGCGCCCGGGGACCCTCGCGCATCAGGCCGTCGAAGACGGGCGTGCGGGCCTGGTGGACGGCATTGTCGGCGACCGCGTCCCGGAGTCCCCAGCCGTCGAGGATCACGAGCATCACGGGGCGCGGGGTCCTGTCGGGCACGGTCACAACACTCCAAGGCCTGCACGGCACGGCGCGGGTACTCCGGACCCTCGAGGTCCGGAGAGATGCGCGTGTCGATAATCGGCTTGGCCGCGCGAGACTACAGCCCAGGGTAGGAATTGGCGACGGAAGGGGAACGGCGACCGGTATCTGACACGGGATTCGCGGGGCCCGTTCGCAGAATCCCGGTCAGTTGACGCTCGCCGGATCCGATCCGGGTGCGACGCCGAGCAGGGGCGGCTTCCGGCGCAAGGCGGTCCGCAACAGGGTCCGGCGATAACCACGATGCGACAGGAAGCCGGCGGCCCAGGCCAGGTGCATCGCGATCGCCGCCGGGCCGCTCATGACCAGGCCCGGCTCCCGCGCCTTCAGGGCCAGCGCGAGGCCGCTGAGGCCGCAGCCCCCCGCATAGACCGCCAGCAGGATCAGCAGCATCGGGGCAACCGTGACGAGGGCCAGGGCGGCAACGCCGTAGAGCAGGACCAGGGGCGGCAGCATCTGGCGCATCCGCGGCAGGCTGGCGTGCTTCTCCAGGGTTCGGGCGCAGCCACGGCCGTACAGGAAATATTGCCGGGTCAGGCTGAACAGGGTCGCGCGGGGGTAGTAGGTCACGACGAGGTCGGCCGCGAGATAGATCTTGCCGCCGGCCGCGCAGAGCCGGCGGTCGAGTTCGGCGTCCTCGTTGTGCGAGAAACTCTCGTCGTATCCGCCGACCCGCAGGAACTCGCGCCGGTCGAAGATGGCGTGGTGGCCGTGGGCGACGTAGCCCGAGATCCCGCCCAGGCGGTGCGCCGAGCCGCCGTTGCCGAGCCGGCTGTTCTGGGCGGCCGCGATGGCACGCTGCAGCGGCGTCACCCCGATGGTCCGCAGGGGCACGACCACCGAGACGGCGTCCCACTGGCGAATCGTCCGCATCAGGTCCTGCACCCAGTTCTCGGGATAGGCCGCGTGGCAATCGGCGCGCACGAGATAGGTCGAGCCCGGATGTGCGAGGCGAGCCGCTAGGTTGAGCGCCGAGGCCTGGATGCGGCGGGCATTGTGGATCAGCTGGATTCGCGGATCCTTGTCGCTGAGCGCCTGGACGATGGCGCAGGTCGCGTCGCTGCTGCCGCCGTCCATCACCAGCAATTCACACGCGAGCGCCCCTGGGGCCGGCATCACCGAGCGGATCGCCTCGGCGATGTGCTGGGCCTCGTTCAGGGCCGGCATGGCGATCGTCACCAACGGGATGCCCGCGCCGTCCGGGCCGTCGACAGAAGCGTCCTTCATGGCGGTTCTCCTGAGACCCGAGCCCGATCTTGCGCCGGCCCCGCGGTGGCCCCGTTCCGGAGGAAGCCCAGCGCCTCGGTGAGGACGGCTCGTTCGCCCGGCACGCGTGTCCGGGCCGGCCGAGCCGGCATCGACAGAGACGACGTCCCGCGCCCGGGGTCTCTTCTGTCCTCATAAGCAATCAATACGGTGGTCAACGACAACCACCTCTTCAGTCGGGAGGCTCGGTACGACGAAAGATGTAATTCGTGCCGGATGACCGCGGTGATAGCCCGGCTCAGTGGGATCGCCGATCCGGCAGCTGATGCCGCGAACGGATCCAGCAAGCACCGATCGTCGTGCGGGATCGCTTCGAATGATGGACTCTTTGGACGCGCTTGCGCTCGATGCGCCGAAACATGGCCTTGGCGGGCCCAGATCGGAACCGACCGCGATGCCGGTCACCGAAATCCTTCCCGACAATCAACTCGTCGCCTTCGATGCCGCGGGGGTCTGGCAGTATCGCGGGTTGCTGTGGGTCCTGATCCTGCGCGACCTGAAGGTGCTCTATCGCCAGACCGCCCTGGGCGCCTGCTGGGCGATCGCGCAGCCGCTTTTCACGGTGGCGATCTTCACCGTCATCTTCGGCCATTTCGCCAAGATCCCCACCGACGGGGCGCCCTATGCGCTGTTCGCCGGCAGCGCGATCATCCTGTGGACCTACTTCGCCGAGTCGGTACGCCGGAGCGCCACCGGCCTCGTCACCGAGGCGGAGCTCATCCGCAAGATCTACTTCCCGCGCCTGGTGATCCCGCTCGCCACCGTGGTGTCGCCGATGGTGGACTTCGCCATCGCCCTCGCGGTGATGCTGGTGCTGATGCTCTGCTACGGGGTGATGCCGAGCTGGCACATCGTCCTCGCGGTGCCGACGCTCGCGGTCACCGCGATGCTGGCGCTCGGGGTGAGCCTGTGGCTCGGGCCGGTCAACGTCCGCTTCCGGGACGTCAAGCACACGCTGCCGTTCCTCATCCAGATCTGGATGTACGCCTCGCCGATCGTCTACGCGGCGAGCATCGTCCCCGACTCGGTGCGCTGGCTCTACGCGCTCAACCCGATGGTCGGGCTGATCGAGGCGTTCCGGTTCGCGATCCTCGGCGGTACCACGCCCGACCTGTTCGCCCTCGCGGTCTCGGTCACGGTGTCGTCGCTGCTGCTGTTCACCGGACTGATCTTCTTCCAGCGCATGGAGCGCTCTTTCGCGGATATAATCTGATGTCGATGGCGATCAGCGTACAGGATATCGGCAAGCAATACTGGCGTGCCCCGCGGGCCACGCACGACAACTCCCTGCGCGAGGCGCTCATCGACGGCGCGCGGGGCCTGCTGACGCGCCGGTCCGAGGCGCGCCCGACCAAGGAGGGGTTCTGGGCGCTGAAGGATGTCAGCTTCGGCATCAAGCACGGCGAGAACGTCGGCATCATCGGGATGAACGGGGCGGGCAAGAGCACCCTGCTCAAGCTGATCTCGCGGATCGCCGCCCCGACCACCGGCAGCATCCGGCTGGTCGGCCGGGTCGGCGCCCTGCTCGAAGTCGGCACGGGCTTCCACCGGGAGCTCACCGGCCGCGAGAACATCTTCCTCTACGGCTCGATCCTGGGCATGCACCGCCATGAGATCGCCGAGAAGTTCGACGCGATCGTCGAGTTCTCGGAGATCGGCGACTTCATCGACATGCCGGTGAAGCGCTATTCCAGCGGCATGTATGTCCGGCTGGCCTTCTCGGTGGCCGCCCATCTCGAGCCCGACATCCTGCTCCTCGACGAGGTCCTGGCGGTCGGCGACTACACCTTCCAGAAGAAGTGCATCGACTTCGCCCGCCGCCTCCAGAGCAAGGGCTCGACGATCCTGCTCGTCTCGCACAACATGTTCAGCGTGAAGACCATGTGCGAGCGGGTGATCTACATCAAGAACGGCCGCGTCGCCTTCGACGGCCCCACCGACGAGGGGCTGCACCACTACGAGCGCGACAGCTACCTGGCCGACGCACCCTGGTTCCGGCCCGAGGGCGGCCACCACCCGGTGGAGATCCAGGACGTCACGGTCGCCGACGAATCGGGCGCTCCGAAGACGCTGTTCCGGCACGGCGAGCGGATGCGGATCACGGCGCGCTACACCGCCTCGGAGCCGATCACCGACCCGCATGTGCTGTTCTCGATCACGCGATCGGACGAGCTGCTCTGCTGCAACTTCAGCACGATGACGGATCGCGCCAAGCTGCAGACCCTGTCGGGCGACGGCACGATCGAGCTGCTGACGCCGCCGCTGACCCTCACCGCGGACACCTACAAGGTCTCCGTGGTGGTCCGGCAGCGGGGCTTCGAGCGCCTGCTCGCCGCGCGGATCGGCGCCCGCTTCCACGTGGAGCACCCGGTCTTCGCCCCCGACGTGTTCGGTGTCTTCCACACTCCCGGCACCTGGACGGCGGATCCCGCACCGCATCGCTGAAGCCCGGAGGGCACGATGGCCATTGTTGCGTCAGAGCTCCGCCATGACGGACGCCGAGACATCGACGACGAGACCGCCCGGCGCGCCGGGCGGATCCAGGCGAATTTCTCGGCCTTCGATGCCCGGGTGCGGGAGGCCGAGCGCCGGGCGGCTGCGGGCGACCTCGAAGGCGCCGCCGTCGAAGCCGCCATTGCGGCGACGATGGCGGCCCATCGCCATTGCGGCGTCTTCGCGAGCCCGCGCCTGGAGCGTCTGACCGCCGAGATCGGCCGGCGGCTCGAGCCGGAGGCCGGCCCTCGCACGGCCCCGGAGCCGGCCCCGTTCCGGCGCGTCCTCCACGTCTGCACGCAGCTCGCCCCGGTGGGCGGCCTCACCAAGATGCTGGCGTTGTGGATCGGCGCCGACGCCCACCGGACCAACGGCCTCGCCCTGACCCAGCATCGCGGCCCGGTCGATGGGCGGATCGCCGAGGCGGTCCGCGCCAGCGGCGGCGCGATCCACCACCTGAACCACCGCCAGGGCGGCAAGCTCGCCTGGGCGCGGGAGCTGCGCCGCGTCGCGCGGGATTACGACGTCGTCGTCCTCCACATCCATTGCGAGGACGTGGTCCCGCTGATCGCCTTCGCGGATCCGGGCAAGCACCCGCCGGTCCTGCTCCTGAACCACGCGGATCACCTGTTCTGGATCGGGACCCGGATCAGCCACGCGGTGATCAACCTGCGCGAGGCCGCCCGCCGGCTCGCGATCACGCGGCGCGGCGTCGATCCGGCCCGGAGCTTCCTGCTCCCGACCCTGATCACGCTGCCCGAGCGCCAGCGCAGCCGTACGGCCGCCAAGCACGCCCTCGGGATCCCGGACGACGAGGTCCTGCTGGTCTCCGTGGCGCGCGGCGCGAAGTACCGCAACGTCGGCGACGTCACCTACGCCGACCGGCACGTCGATCTGCTGGCTGCGCATCCGAAGGCTCGCCTGATCGTGGTCGGCGCGGGCGAGCGCGCGGACTGGGCCCGGGCGCAGGCCGCGACGGACGGGCGGATCGTGGCCTATGCCGAGCAGTCGGATCCGCGGGCCTTCTTCGAGGCGGCGGACATCTACGTCGATTCCTACCCGTTCGTCTCGTCGACCTCGATGCTCGAAGCCGCCGCCTACGGGCTGCCGCTGGTGACGCGGTTCGAGGCGCCCGCGGCGGCCGAGATCGTCGCGATCAACCATCCCGGGCTCGACGCCACGGCCCGGGTCGCCCGCGACCAAGCGGAATACGAGGCTCACCTCACCGCGCTGATCACCGACGCGGAGGACCGCCGGACCACGGGGGCCGAGATCAGCGCCGCCATCGCGCGCCTCTACGCGCCGGCGAGCTGGGCCGCCGGGCTCGACGCGGTCTACGCGCAGGCCCAGGCGCTGCCCCGTCTCGCGCCGGGTGCCGGGCCGGTGACGGTCGAGGCGCCTCATCTGGGCGAACCGGACCTGCGCCATCAGGACATGTTCGGCTCGGACTTCCCGATCTCCGGCATGACCAAGAACTACATCGGCATGCTGCCGCTCCGGCAACGCGTCGCCTCCTGGGCGGCCCTGCGCCGCGCCGGCGACTTCTCCAGCCCCTGGGAGCGGGTGCGCCTGCTGCTGCCGGAATGGCTGGTGCGCAACGTGAAGGACCGGCCGGGGCTTCTGCGGGCCGGTTGAGAAGGCGTATCCATCGGATCACGCAAAAACAGGCCCGGGAAACCCTGCGGTTTCCCGGGCCTGTTTTCTTCTCCGTTCCAATGCCCTCGTCAGGTCAGGAACCCGCAGCGGCGCCCGGAATCACGGGTTGGATGCCTGGACGTCCCTGCGACGGGCAAGCCCGATCCGTCAGCGCGTCCCCGGCCCGGCCGCCGCGAGGGGGCGGCTTGCCTGGGCGACGGCCACCAGGGCCGCGCGCAGATGGGTCGGCCGGATCGCGTCCTTGACCGCCCGGTGCGGCATCAGCCGGAAGGCGGAGAGCAGCGCGCCGGCGGCGGCGCGCCGGTCGCCCCGGGCCGCATGGGCCTGGGCGCCGTCCAGGAAGGCGTCGTAATACCCCTGCACGGTCGCGAAATAGAGGCGCAGGGCCTGAAGGCGCGAAACGCCGAGGGCCGGCGCGTGCCGCCGGAAGACCAGCCGCGTGAAGCGGATCCGGCGGGCGATCAGGCTGTCGAAGGTCCCGGCCGGCCGTTGCCGGAAGTGGACACCGGGCACGGCCACGAAGGCGGCCCCGTGCCGGCGCACCGCCCGGATCTGCCAATCCCAATCCTGGTCGCCGAGCAGCGCCTCGTCGAACAGGCCGACGCTGTCGACCAGGCTCCGGCGCACCACGGTCGCGCCGACCTGCGGGAAGTAGCCGCTCAACATCCGGCGCAGCAGCGCGGCCCCGTCGGCCGGGAGCTCCGCCGGCCAGGGACCGTAGACCGGCTCCAGTTCCGGGGAGGTGGTGATCACCTGCCCGAAGACGATGCCGAGACCGGGCTCCGCTTCGAGCCGTCGGAGATGGGGGCGGATGTGGCCCGGCAGCCAGACATCGTCGTCGTCGAGGAACGCCACGAAGGGCGCGCTCGCCCGCAGCAGCGCCGCGTTGCGGGCGGCCCCGCTCCGCACGCGCGACCGGCACGTGGAGGGCGCCGAACGCGGCGGCGACCTCGGCGGCCGGACCCGCCTGACCGTTGTCGCCCACGATGATCTCGAAGGCGAGATCGGGCGCCTCCAGGGCGCGGATGCTCGCCAGGGCCTCGCGCAGCAGGGCGGGCCGGTTGCAGGTGGGGACCACCACGGAAACCGTGGCGCGGGGCGCGGGCTGCATCATGTCCATTCTTCCCAGGCGTCGTAGACGCCGTTCAGGAGGGCCCCGAAGACCAGGTCGTTGTCGAAATGCGTGACGAAGCTGCGCCCGATGGTCCCGAGCGGCCGCGTCTCCACGGCCTGCGCGTAGACGATCCGGTAGCCGGCCTGCTGGGCGGCGCGGGCGGCAGCCGGTGTCCAGTTCGCCGACTGCCCCAGCGGGATCGCGAAGCTGTCGGGCCGGATGCCGAGCCGGGCTGCGATCGCCCGGCGCGAGCCGTCGAGCTCCTCGGCCGCCCGCTCGGCGCCGAGGCCCCCGAAATTCGGATGGGTGACGGAATGGCTGCCGATCTCGACGCCGGCCGAGGCCAGGGCCTCGACCTCGCGCCAGCCCAGGATTCCGCGCGGGCCGGTCCCCGGCCGGTCGAGCCAGCCGGAGACGACGAACAGCGTCCACTGAATTCCGTGATCCCGCAGGATCGGCTCCGCGGCGTCCAGCACGCTGCGCCAGCCGTCGTCGAAGGTGATCGCGAGGTCACATGGCTCGCCGTTTCCCTCCGCGATGGCGGCGGCCGGCACGAAGCGGTAGCCGAGGCGCAGGGCCAGCTCGATCTGGTGCCGGAAGCGCTCGGGTGTGACGTCGTTGACGCCGCATTCGGGCTGCCCGAGCGAGTGGTAGCAGAGGATGCGCCCGCCCGGCCGCTCACGGCGCGTCCCGGCAACCGCCAGGGTGGTGCGTTCGTAGGCCATCCGGGCGGCCGCGAACCGCGGACGGGTGAGCCCCACGGTGCGGGCGAGGCTCTTGACCGGTCCGGGGATCATCGCAGGGCGTCGCGCAGGCCGGCGACGACCTGGTCCTGCATCGCGTCGTCCATGCCGGCGTAGAGCGGCAGCAGGATCGCGTGGTCGCGCGCCCGCTCCGATTCCGCCAGGGCGAAGCGCCGGGGCGCCTCGGCGTAGGGCGGCTCCAGGTGGGCGCACATGATGCCCCGGCGGGTGGCGATGCCCTGATCGAGCATCGCCTGCATCACGGCGCCCTGGTCGGCCGTCTCCGGCAGGCGGATGCAGAAGCTCTGCCAGTTGCTGCGCGAGCCCATCGGCTCGGGCGGCGGCGTCACCTCCGGCAGGTCCGCGAGCCGCGCCCGGTAACCGTCCGCGAGGGCGCGCCGACGGGCGATCAGGCCGGGCAGCCGGGTGAGCTGCGCACGGCCGATGGCCGCCTGCACGTCGGTCATCCGGTAATTGAAGCCCGCGACCGTGTATTCCTCGGCCACCACCCGGGCGCTGCCGTGGCGCGCCACGTCGGACACGCTCATCCCGTGCTGGCGCCACAGCCTGAACTTGCGGTCCCATTCGGGATTGGCCGTCGTGATCATGCCGCCGTCGCCGGTGGTCAGGACCTTGCGCGGGTGGAACGAGAAGCAGGCGACGTCGCCTGCGGGTCCGCCGATCGGCCGCCAGACGTCGCCCTGGAGCCGCTCGGAGCCGATCGCGCAGGCCGCGTCCTCGATCACCGGGATGCCGGACCGGCGCCCGAGCGCCACGATGGCCTCGAGGTCGCAGGGCATGCCCATCTGGTGGACGCAGACGATCGCCCTGGTCCGCTCGGTCACCGCCGCGGCGGCGGCCTCCGGGGCCATGTTGAAGGTCGCCGGGTCGATGTCGACGAAGATCGGCGTCGCCCCGCACTGGGCGATGGCGTTGGCGGTGGCGATGAAGCTGTGGCTCACCGTCACCACCTCGTCGCCGGGTCCGACCCCGGCGGCGAGGAGCGCGAGATGCAGCGCGGTGGTGCAGTTCGAGACCGCGCAGGCATGGGGCGCGCCGACGATCGCGGCGAACTCCGCCTCGAAGGCCGCGACCTGCGGCCCCTGGGTCAGCCAGCCGGACCGGACGACGGCGGCGGCGGCCTCCGCTTCCGGCTCGCCGACATCGGGTTTCGCGATCGGGATCATGCCAGCGCCCGCCTCAGGTGATCCGAACCGGCCTCGTCGCTCCACCAGGACACCAGGTCGGCGAGGCCCTCGGCCGCCCCGATCTCGGCCTCGAAGCCGATCAGATCCCGGGCGAGGCTGGTGTCGCACAGGCGCCGGGGCACCGGGTTCACGGCGCGCTCGGCCTCATGGATCAGCGGGGTGCCGTCCCGGCCCATGATCCGGGTGAGATGGCCGGCGAGATCGACCAGGGAGGTCTCCACGCCGGTGCCGACATTCAGCACCACGTCGGTGGCCGGTGCGGTCGCCGACAGGATGTTGGCCCGGGCGATGTCGCGGACATGGACGAGGTCCATGGTCTGCAGGCCGTCACCGAACACGATGGGGGACTGACCCTCGGCCAGGCGCTGCATCCAGCGCACCATCACCTCGGTGTAGCGGCCGGTCAGGTCCATGCGCGGCCCGTAGGCGTTGAAGTAGCGCAGGGCGACGTAGTCCAGGCCGTACATGTCGTTGAACGAGCGCAGCAGGCCCTCGCCGAACGACTTGGCCGCCCCGTAGAGGGTGCGGTTGTCGTATGGGTGGTGCTTCTCCGTGGTCGGGAAGCTCTCGGCCATGCCGTAGACCGACGCGGACGAGGCCATCACCACCTTGGCGACGCCGGCCTCGACGCAGCGCTCCAGCAGGTCGAAGGTCGCGGTCGCCATCACCTCGAAGGCCTGACGCGGCTCGGCGGCGCATTGGGTGATCCGGAGGGCCGCCTGGTGGAACACCACGTCGGTGCCCTTGACCAGGCCGTCCATCAGGGCCCGGTCGCGGATGTCGCCCTGCACCAGCCGGACACGGCCCGAGCCGAGGGCGTCCTTCAGGTTCTCGGGCCGCCCGCGGACCATGTTGTCGACGGCCACGATCTCGTCGCAGCCGGCCTCGACCAGCAGGTCGATGATGTGGGATCCGATGAAGCCGGATCCGCCGGTGACGAGGATCCGGGTCCCGCGCAGGTCGCCGGCGAAGCGGCGTCCCTTGCTGACATCACGCAGCTTTTGCATCGGCGACCTCGCAGTAGCTCGAGACGGCCCGGCAGACGCTGTCGATCTGGCTGGACGTCAGTTCCGGGAACATCGGCAGGGACAGGGTCCGGGCGGCCAGGCGCTCGGTGACCGGCAGGCGGCCGGTCCCGTCGTCGAGGTGGCGGTAGGCGGGCTGCCTGTGGACCGGGACGGGGTAGTGGATCCCGGTGGCGACGCCGGCCTCGGCCAAGTGCTGGCGCAGGCCCTCGCGGTCGGGGGTGCTGACCGCGTAGACGTGGAAGGCGTGGTCGCGTCCGGCCGGACCGGGCAGGTCGAGCCCGAGGCCTGCGAGCCGCGCGCCGTACTCGGCCGCGACCGCCTGCCGGGCCCGGGTCCAGCCCTCCAGGTAGGGGAGCTTGGTGCCCAGGACCGCGCCCTGGACCCCGTCCATGCGCAGGTTGAAGCCGTGCCGGACGTGGTTGTACTTGCCCTGTTGGCCCCAATCGCGCAGGCACCGCGCCGCCTCGGCGAGGTCGTCCCGGTCGGTGACGATGGCACCGCCCTCGCCGTACGCGCCCAGGTTCTTGCCGGGATAGAAGCTGAAGCAGCCGATATCCCCGATCGTGCCGGCTTTCCGGCCGCCGTGCTCGGCGAGATGCGCCTGCGCGGCGTCCTCCACCAGGGCGAGGCCGTGGCGCCGGGCGATGGCCCCGAGCGCGTCCAGATCGGCCATGCGGCCGTGGAGGTGCACCGGCAGGATCGCCTTGGTGCGGGGCGTGATCGCCGCCTCGACCAGGGCCGGATCCATGGTCCAGGTCACCGGGTCGATGTCGACGAGGACCGGCGTCGCGCCGGCGTAGAGCACCGCCGCGACGGTGGCCACGAAGGTGGCCGAGACCGTGATCACCTCGTCGCCCGGGCCGATATCCAGGGCCAGCAGCGCGAGATGGAGCGCCGCGGTGCCGCTGCTGACGGCGACCGCGTGCTTGGCGCCGCAGGCCTCGGCGAAGGCCGCCTCGAACGCGGTGACCGCCGGTCCGAGGACGAAGTCGCCGCTGCGCAGGACGTTGAGGACGGCGGTCTCGACGTCGCCGCCGATGGCCGCGTATTGCGCCTTGAGGTCGAGAAACGGGATCACGAGGCCCTCGCAAGTGGCATGAGGTCGATCGGGTGGCCGTTCTGGCGCAGGGAGCGCATCGCGGCCTCGAGGAGTTCGACCACGCGCAAGCCGCTGTGGCCGTCGGTCTTCGGCGCCTTGCCGGTCTCGATGCAGTCGACGAAGTGCTCGATCTCGACGACGAGCGCCTCGCGGAAGGAGAGGTGCGGCGACCACATGTCCCCGGTCCGGTAG
Source organism: Methylobacterium sp. WL1 (assembly GCF_008000895.1). Classification (NCBI taxonomy): domain Bacteria; kingdom Pseudomonadati; phylum Pseudomonadota; class Alphaproteobacteria; order Hyphomicrobiales; family Methylobacteriaceae; genus Methylobacterium; species Methylobacterium sp. WL1. The sequence continues at coordinate 4,324,640 of NZ_CP042823.1, forward strand.
GAGACCATCAGCTCGGTGATGTCCCCGGAGCCGTCGCCGACGGTGACGCCGCGGTCGTAGACCTTGACCTTCTCGATCGGGTCCAGGTCGTTGTAGACGATCATCTTCTTGCTGCCGCCGATCAGCGTCTGCCGGACCTTCACGGGGGCCAGCCAGTTGACGTTGATCTGCGCGACGACGCCGCGCGGGTAGAAGATCGTCAGGTGGGCCATGTTCTCGGGGCGGCCGCTGAAATGGCCGGTGCCGCTCGCCGAGATCGCCACCGGGGCGAGGTCCAGGACATGGTCGAGGATCGCGAGATCATGGACCGCGAGATCCCAGATCACGTTCACGTCGCGCTGGAACAGGCCGAGGTTCACCCGGGTCGAGTCGTAGTAGAAGACCTCGCCGAGCGCGCCGTCCTTGATCAGGTCGTTGATCTTCTCGACCGCGCCCGTGTAGACGAAGGTGTGGTCGACCATGAGGGTCAGGTTGCGCTTGGCCGCCTCCTCGATCAGCAGCCGCGCCTCGAAGGCCGAGGACGTGATCGGCTTCTCGATGAAGACGTGCTTGCCGGCCCGGAGCGCGTTGATGGCAATCTCGAAATGCGAGCTCACCGGGGTCGCCACCATGACGGCGTCGATCTCGGGATCCGCGACGAGGTCGCGCCAATCCTGGTGAAGCTGAGCGGCGGGATACCGCTTGCCCGCCCGGGCGAGCGCCGCGGCCGACTGGTCGGCGATGGCCGCGAGCCGGCACTGCTCGGTCTCCGAAGTGCAGCGGGCCAGGTTCGGCCCCCAGTAGCCGTAGCCGACGATTCCGATGGCGATCATGTGCGTGTGTCCCCTCAAGCGATCTGCAGAGGCTCGGCCGCCGCCGGCCGGGACGGCCGTTGGGACCGCGCGCGCTTCTGGCGCGTGTCGCCGATGACCCGGGCGGGGCATCCGGCGACGATGGCGTAGGGTGGGACGTCGCGGGTCACGACCGCGCCTGCGCCGACGAGGGCGCCCTCCCCGATGGTGATGCCGGCCACGATGGTGGCGTTGGAGCCGATCGAGGCGCGATCCCCGACCAGGGTCTCGACGAGCTCCCAGTCGCCGTCGCGCTTCAGGCTGCCGTCCGCGTTCGTGGCCTCCGGATAGCGCTCGTTGGTGAAGACCACGCCGTGCCCGACGAAGACTTCCGCGCCGATCGACACGCCTTCGCAGATGAAGGTGTGCGAGGAGATCTTGCAGCGGGGGCCGATGGTGCTGTTGCGCTGGATCTCGACGAAGGGCCCGATGAGCGACCCGGTCTTTATTTCACATCCGTAAATATTAACGAGATCCGGGTAGAATATACCCACGTCTCGCTCAATATCCGCATCGGTAATCGGCATCCCCGCAACTCCTTCTGCCGAACTTCTGTGCGGCAAAACTGCGCGGACCTGCGGACGATCGGGAACCCAGGCTTTCGATACCCGTCCCTCCCCCGAAAGGTGCACCGCCCTTCCCCGGGGCGGCGCGGCCCCCGGGGGCCTACCTCGAAAGGCGCAAGGCGCCGCGCCGGAGCGGAACGCCGGCCTCCTTTTGGACGAGTCCCGGCGAACTGCGCCGCTGCGCATCATGCCGGCTGAGCTGTGCCCGAGCATGAAGGGACGACGCGTTGAACACCTGGTCCCATCCGGCCTGTCCCGAAATCTTCGCGGCCAGTGCGCTCGCCGCCGAAGCGGATACCGGTTCGACGACAGTGAGCGCGTCGAATCACAGACCCAGAGCCGTCCGCAGGGGGGCGTCGCTGCGAAGTGTCTTCGCAACCGGCGCGGCGATCCTGCTGACGCTGGCCGCGCAGCCGGCCTTCGCCGAATACCGGATCGCGGCGGGCGATTCCCTCGAGGTGACGGCGCTCAGCATTCCCGGGTTCAAGCAGGAGGCCACGGTCGGGATCGACGGCACCGTCATGGTGCCGCTGCTCGGCGAGGTGCCGGCGGTCGGGCTGACGGTGTCGGAGTTCCGCAAGACCCTGCAGAAGGCGCTGCCGGCCAAGGCGGTGCGGCAGCGCAACGCGGAGGGCAAGGAATCGATCGCCGTGATCGAGCCCGACGAGATCGGGGTGCGGATCGCGAAGTACCAGCCGGTCTACCTGAGCGGCGACGTGACCAAGCAGGGCGAGCACCCGTTCCATCCCGGCATGACCGTCCGGCAGGCGGTGGCGCTGGCGGGCGGCTACAACCTCCTGCGCTTCCGGATGGAGAACCCGGTCGTCGAGAGCGCCAACCTGCGCGCCGAGTACGACAGCGTCTGGGCGAGCATCGCCCGGGAGAGCGCCAACGTCTGGCGGCTCAAGGCGGTCATCGCGGCGGCGCGGGCCGACAAGGCGGCGCCGGCCGGGGCGGACCCGAACGTCCCGCCGGTCCGGGCGAGCGTCGCGCAGAAGCTCGCCGAGCAGCAGCTGCGCGTGCAGATGTCCGACGTCGCCAAGGAGAAGGAGTACCTGCAGCGCTCCCTCACCCGCTCCCAGAACCAGCTGGTCAGCCTGACCGAGCAGCAGGCCAAGGAGAAGGAAGGCGTCACCGCCGACGCGGACGATTACGACGCGGTGCGGGCACTGTTCCAGCGCGGCGCCGTCGTGACGACGCGGCTGACGGATGCCCGGCGGGCGGTACTGCTGTCCTCGACCCGGGCGCTCCAGACCACCGTCCAGGTGGCGCAGCTGGAGCGCGACAAGGGTGAGCTGACCCGCAAGCTCGAACGGGTCGACGACCAGCAGGCCATGGATGCCATGGAGAAGCTGCAGGTTTCGGAAGACAACCTGACCGCGCTCCGCTCGCGCCTGAACAGCATCAACGACAAGCTGGTCTATACCGGCGCGCTGCGCAGCCAGCTCCTGTCCGGCAGCCGCGCCCGGGCGTCGATCGCCGTCTTCCGCCCCAACAGCACCACCCCGAGCGCGGTCGACGCCGCCGAGGACATGGAGCTCCAGCCGGGCGACGTCGTGGAGGTGGTGCTCAAGCCGGACCCCGCCATGCGGGGGATCGGCGACGGCGCCGGCCAGAACTGACGCCACCGGATGCCCATCGCGCCGGACGGCGACCGCCGGCCTTCGGGACAAGACACGCCAGAACACACGCTTAGCCCGTCGTTCAGGATCCGGGATCCGAGACGATGCGCAAACCCCGCCCCGGTGAGGGACACGCCATGAACAGACACTCGACCAGCGCGGCCTTCCTGCGGGCCGACCCCGTGGGCACCGGCGCCGGCAGGCCGTGGCGGGACGCGCCGCGGACGCCCGATCCCGATTCCCAGGTCGCGATCCTGACGATCATGCGGCGGAACTGGCGGTCGATCCTGGCGCTTAGCGGCGTCGGGCTGATCGCCGCGATCATCTACGTCGCCACCGCGCCGTCGATCTACACCGCCAGGGCGCGGGTCTACATCGAGAGCCGGTCGAGCCCGGTCACGGCCCGCGACACGCCCGGCGCCGCGACCCCCCTGGAGATCCCCGAGGTCGAGAGCCAGGTCGAGTACATCCGCTCCGAGAAGATCGCCCTGGCCGCGGTGCACCGGCTCGGCCTGGCGCCGACGCAGGACCTGTCGGTGCCGCCGCACCCGCTGGTGGCGAAGGTCCGGGAGGGCATCGGCGCGGTCAAGCTGTTCGTCGCCGGCCTGATCGGCCTCTCCCCCGCTCCCAAGCCGGGCGTCGCGGCGGGCCCGGACGAGCGCCAGGCCGCGACCGTGCGGGAGAACCTGGAAGCCGCCCGCATCGGCGCGGCCTACGTCATCGAGGTCGGCTACAGCCTCGACAACCCCACGACCGCGGCCGCCGTCGCCAACGCGGTGGCGGACGCCTACGTGGCCACGCAGTTGGAGAACCGGTCGCAGATCTGGAAGGTCGCCGGCGAGTGGATCCTGCCGCGGCTGAAGGAGATGCAGCAGCGCGCCAGCGCGGCCTCCCGCGAGGCCCAGACCTACAAGGCCGAGCACGCCATCATCGATCTCGGCAAGCGCGGCCTGGTGGGCGAGCAGCAGCTGGAGGAACTCAACACCGCGGTCGCCTCCGCCCGATCCAGGACTGTGGACGCCCGCTCGACCCGCGACCAGATCCGCGCACTGCTGGCCTCCGATATCGCCGATCCCGGCATCACCGAGGCCTTCAAGGACACGGTGATCATCCAGCTGCGCAAGCAGTACGTCGACCTTGTGCAGCGCGCCGACGACCTGAAGCGCCGCCTCGGCCCCGACCACGACGCGGTCACGGCGATCCAGAAGGACGTGCTGGCGGCCAAGCAATCCCTGCGGGCCGAGCTGGAGCGCCTTGCCGCCTCCCTGGACCGGGACTACGAGGTCGCCAAGGCCCGCGAGGACAGCATGTCGGCGTCCTTCGACGCGCTGATCTCGAAGACGCTCGTGACCAGCGAGGCGCGGGTGAAGGCGAAGGAGCTCGACCGGGCGGCCGAGACCTACGACCAGATCTACACGAACCTGCTCAGCCGCTACATCGACGCGGTCAACCAGCAATCCTACCCGCAGCCCTCCGCGCACGTGATCACCCCGGCGAGCGTCCCCGAGCGCCCGAGCGCGCCGCGCGGCGGCCTGATCGTGATGCTCGGCATGCTGGTCGGGGCCGGCCTCGGCGTCAGCGGCGCCTTCGCGCGGCACTGGTTCGACCGGACCCTGCGGTCGCCCGGGCAGATCACCGGCCAGGGCCTGTCCTGCCTGGCCGCCCTCCCCGAGCTGCGGCGCGAGCCGGGCTACCGGGCCGCCCTGGCGCTGGCGCAGAGCCACGCCGACGAGGCCCTGCGGCCGGCCAGCGTCGAGGCGTTCAAGGCCGGCGCGGTGCGGTACATGCCGCAATCGATCTTCGTCGAGCGGCTGCACAGCCTGAAGTCGCACCTGATCGGCAACGACCGCCGCGGCCCGGTCTTCGCCATCGGGGTGACCTCGGTGGGGGCCGGCACCGGCAAGACCACCTTCGCGAGCAACTTCAGCCAGTTGCTGGCCCGGTCGCGCGCAGCCTCCGCGAGCCGGATCCTGCTGATCGACGCCGACGTGCGGCAGGCGACCCTGTCGCGGCTCAGCCAGGCCTCGGACCAGCGCGGGCTCCTCGACGTCCTCGCCGGCCGCTGCTGCGCCGAGGAGGCCGTCCGGCCCCAGCCCGGGGACGTGCGCCTGCTCGCCTGCGGCAGCCTCCACCCGGGCGACCCGCATTTCAGCGACCTGATGACCCCGGAGGCGATCGCCAGCCTGGTCCGCGACGAGCGCACCAATCTCGACCGCATCGTGGTGGACCTGCCCCCAGCCGACGATCTGCCGACCCTGCGGCCGCTCCTCGACATGCTGGACGGGGTGATTCTCGTGGCCGAGGCGGGCAAGACCAACATCGACGACGTGATCGCGGCCGTCCAGGATCTGGAATCGAGCGGCTGCACCGTCCTGGGCGTCGTGCTTAACAAGACCAACGCCACGCCGGCGGTCCGGCGCGGCACCCTGGTGGACGCCCTGGTCCGCCGCGCCGCCGCGATGCGGCCGACCGCCCAGCCCCGGCTCGCCCGGTCCTGGCGCCGCCGCCCGGGCGCCGAGGCGACGGATGCAGGAGCCTCCGTGTGACGGCGTTTCGCGCGGCGTCGGGTTCGCGGTCGCAAGGAAGGTTGAATGGGCCGCGCGCCATGACGCCGATTGCGCCGGATGCCGCGTTGCCCGGCGCCGGGCCGGTGGGCCGTGTCGCCTTCTTCGGCCACGACCGGATCGAGCCGACGATCCGGAAGCGGGTCGGCGCCATCCGGGAGACCGGCTGGTCGGTGGTTGAGTACATGTTCGTGCGGGCGCGGGTCGGCCTCGCCGATCCCGGGACCACCGGCGACGTCGTGCCGCTCGGGCAGACCGTGGATCGGCAGTACGGACGGCGGCTCCCGATGCTGGCGCTCGGGATCGTCCGGGCGCTGGCACGGTGGCGGGACCTGCGCGCCGCAGACGTGGTCTACGTGCGCAACCTCGACATGGCGCTGGTGGCCTGGGCCTCGACCCGGCTCGCGGGCAGCCGGGCGCCTCTGGTCTACGAGGTGCTCGACATCCAGCGCCTGATGGTGCGGCCGGACCGGGTCGGACGGGTCGCCCGGGCGGTGGAGCGCTGGATCCTGGGCCGCAGCGCGCTGCTGGTCGTTAGCGCGCCGGACTTCGTGGGCCGCTACTTCGGGCCGGTCCAGGGTTTTTCGGGCCCCTGGCACCTCCTCGAGAACAAGGTCATGGCGCACCGCCTCGCCGAGGTGGCGCACCGGATCGACCGCGACCGCAGCGCCGGGCCGCCCTGGGTCATCGGCTGGTTCGGCACGCTGCGCTGCCGCCGGAGCCTGACCATCCTGGCGGCGGTGGCGCAGGCGCTGGGCGACGCGGTGCGGGTCGTGATCGCCGGCCGGCTCTCCGAGGAGGATATCGACCCGCAGGCCTTCGCGGAGACGCTGCGCCGGCATCCGAACATGTCGTTCCGCGGCCCCTACGCCAATCCGGAGGAGCTGCCCGACATCTACGGCGGCGTCCACTTCAGCTGGGCGGTCGATTACTTGGATGACGGCCTCAACTCGGACTGGCTGCTGCCGAACCGGCTCTACGAGGGCGGCCTGTGCGGGGCGCTGACGCTCGCGCGCGCCGAGACCGCCACGGGCCGCTACGCGGTGGCCGAGCAGCTCGGGTGGGCCTTCCCGGAACCGCTCGAGGACGCCGTCATCGCGTTCCTGCGCGGCCTCGACGGGGCGACCTACGCGGCGATGCACGGCGGGCTCGCTACCCGGGCGATCACGGACTTCGTCGACGTTCACGGCATGCGCGACCTGCTGGCCCGGGTCGCCTGATTGGTTTTCTCGCGCGGCGCGGCGATTTACGCCGCGCCGCCGGACGCGGGCTGGGGCCGGATTCGGGCGCATCGTCTCCGCCCCGCGACCGGGCGCTGACGGACTCACACATCCGGTGGTGCGCGACGGCCGCACGAGGAAGCGCGGATCCTCGCCCGTTGCGGGAAATGGGGCCTGTCGCGCTCTGAAAGCGAGACTGCCTCGAGCCTGTGGGGCCCGCAGCGGACGGGCACGCCCGGATCGGGGGGCGCCGGTTACGTAGTTCCGACGGGCGCCCCCGCGCGGGGGCGAATCGATCGGCTCAGGATGCGGCGTGCCGGCCACCGAAAGCCCTGATTCGGGGGTGATTCGCCATCGGACCGGCGGTTCGAGCCTCCAAACCGTCATCATATCTACAAAATCAGTCCAGCAACTCAGTTTCAGCGGCGAAAACTGGATTCGCCACCGCGCTGGAGTGCGAGATAGGCGGGGCAATTAGACATCAGTCGAATAGGCTAAACAATTTGGCCAAGGCCGCATCCGGTGACGGAATCCGATCCCCGAACCGGCAGGCCGCCGAGGCGGAAATAGCCGCCGCGACATTTCAATTCTTTGGTTGCCAAAAACTTGCGATCGACCGCCTGGATACGGTCGATCGACCGCAATGAACCAGACCAGACACCAGAAGATCGCACGGATGCAGGACGAGATCTACGATCCGGATCGGCGGTCACTGCACCAGTAGCTACGTACGTAGTTTGTGACTGTTTTGATATGCGTAGAAATTTAATCAACCCGGAGCAGATAGGGTATTTACAGCCGATTTTACGAAAGTTAGCATTATATCCACGGTCATCGAGAGCCTTTCAATAAGGCGCCGAACAGACCGCCATCCGCTAGTGTCATGTCGACGGCGAGTTCGTGGGTTTCCACGCCCTCGCCTGACAACGGGCTTCCTGCGAAAGGAGGTAATTTCCTATGGCCAGTCTTGGTACTCGAGACGAGCGCGTCATCGTCGAGCGGGATAGTCCCAGGAGCCGCAGCGGCTTTCCGGGAGCGCAGGGCGGTGACGGTTCGGACGTCATCGAGCGGCGGGACCCGACCCTGGCCCGCACGAACCGCATCGTGATCATCGATCGCCGGCAACTCGTCGGTCGGTGCCTGGCCGCATCCCTCCGGGAGGCCGACAAGGACACCGTGTTCGAGGTGTTCCCGGACATCGAGTCGTGGAAGCGCCAGACCCCGTTCGCGGCCGCCAACGTGGTCGTGCTGTGCCGGCCGGACGGCAACCTGTCGGAGACCGAGTGGGCCGAGGTCACCCGGGAGCTGGCCCTGCTGCAGGGCGAGGTCGACGCGCCCCCGGTCGCGGTCATCTCGGACGGGGAAAACCTCGACCAGATCGTGCGGACCATCAAGCTCGGGGTGAAGGGCTACATTCCGACGACGACCTCGGTCGACATCGCCCTGCAGGCGCTCCAGCTCGTCCAGGCGGGCGGCGTCTACATCCCGGCGGAATGCCTGTTCCCGCTTCTCGCCAGCATCAAGGTCGAGGAGCCGGTCGAGCCCGGCGAGGACGAGATCTTCTCCCCGCGCCAGCTCTGCGTCGCCCGGGCCCTGCGCAAGGGCACGCCGAACAAGATCATCGCCTACGAGCTGAACATGTGCGAGAGCACGGTGAAGGTTCACGTCCGCAACATCATGAAGAAGCTGAAGGCGAAGAACCGCACCGAGGTCGCGTACCTGACCAACAAGTACTTCCTGCGCGAGGATTCGAGCCTGGCCGCCGTGAAGGCCCCGGCGGCCTGAACGCCGCCCGGCCGCGCCGGCCCCGACAGAGCGCCGTGCCCGATCCATCCGCGATCGGGCACGGCGCTCTGTTTTGAGCCGGACCGCCCGCAGGGCGGCCGCCTCAGCCGACGGCCAGCAGCGGCCGGGCCGCGGGCTCGACCCGGACGCGGCAGGCTCCTCGGCGCGGCCGACGCTGGTATAGGCGAACCCGTGCAGCCGGGCCTCCTCGGGCCGGTAGACGTTGCGCAGATCGACCAGGACCGGAATGCGCATCGTGGCGTGGAGCCGCGGCAGGTCCAGCGCCCGGAACGCGTTCCACTCGGTGACGATCACCAGGGCGTCCGCACCCTCCGCGCACGCGTAGGCATCCTGCGCGAAGTCCACGCCCGGCAGGAGCGGCCGGGCCTGCTCCATGCCCTCCGGGTCGTAGGCGCGGACATGGGCGCCGGCATCCTGCAGGCCGGCCACGATCGCGAGGGCGGGCGCATCGCGCATGTCGTCGGTGTTCGGCTTGAAGGTCAGCCCCAGCACCGCGATCGTCTTGCCGCGGACCCCGCCGCACGCCTTGATGACCTTGCGGGCCATGCCGCGCTTCCTCTGGTCGTTGACCGCGACCACGGTCTCGACCAGCCGCAGCGGCGTCCCCGCATCCTGGGCGGTCTTGACCAGAGCCAGCGTATCCTTGGGGAAGCACGAGCCGCCGTAGCCCGGCCCCGCATGCAGGAACTTGCCGCCGATCCGGTTGTCGAGGCCCATGCCGCGGGCGACCTGCTGCACGTCGGCGCCGACCTGCTCGCACAGGTCGGCGATCTCGTTGATGAAGGTGATCTTGGCGGCCAGGAACGCGTTGGCGGCGTATTTCGTCAGCTCGGCGGTGCGCCGCGACGTCACCAGGATCGGCGCCTCGTTGAGGTAGAGCGGCCGGTAGACCTCGCGCATCACGGCCTCGGCCCGGGGATCCTCGGTGCCGACGACGATCCGGTCCGGGCGCTTGAAGTCGGAGATCGCCGCGCCCTCGCGCAGGAATTCCGGGTTCGACACCACGGCGAAGTCGGCGTCCGGCCGCAATTCGCGGATGATGCGCTCGACCTCGTCGCCGGTGCCCACCGGGACCGTCGACTTCGTCACCACCACGGTGAAGCGGGTCAGCGCCCGGGCGATGCTGCGGGCCGCCTGGTACACGAAAGAGAGGTCGGCGAAGCCGTCGCCGCGTCGCGAGGGGGTCCCCACCGCGATGAACACCGCGTCGGCCTCCGCGACGGCGAGCTCCAGGTCGGCGACGAAGGACAGCCGGCCCTGGCGGACGTTCTCCGCCACGAGGGCACCGAGCTCGGGCTCGTAGATCGGGATCTGCCCGGCATTCAGTGCATCGATCCGGTCGCGGTTGGTGTCGACGCACACGACGCTGTGGCCGAAATCGGCCAGGCACGCCCCGGAGACCAGCCCGACATAGCCCGACCCGACCATCGTGATGTTCATGCTCGCCTCGTCGCACCGCGCGCCCTGTGAGTCCGGTCTACGGCGGCGGCGGCGGGGCGGCACCTCATGACTTAGGCGTAGGGCCGGTCGGCGGGACGGGGTACGGGCGCGGTCGCGGGGCTGCCCGGCCCCAAGGCCGGCCGGATACCTCGCTAGGCTTAGGTTCGGCCGCTCCCGCGGTGTTCCCCGGCCACGCAAGAGACCAGGCAGCCTAAAAGCTAAGTCTTTTTCCCTTCTATTAGGCCGGATCTCATGGGGTTTAGACGGAGACGATCGCAGGGACGAACTCTCTCGGGGATTTTCGCAGGGGGAGAGCCCGTTTGGCCGCACGCTTCTACTTCGAGCTTGCCAACGCCGAGATCACGCTCCACGACCCGACGGGCGTCGAGGCCACCGACCTCGAGGAAGCCCTGTTCGAAGCGCGCAGCGTCATCGCCGAGATGGCCGACGAGATCGCCGACGCGCATCCGGGGCCGCCCTGGACCCTGCTGGTGCGGGACGAGGCCGGATGGCTGGTCGGGCGCTTTCCGATCCGCAAATGACCGGACGCGCGGCCTTTACCGGTTGTTAACCCTTCGTTCGGAGGATCGAGACGCCTTCGATCAGGGACAACCATGGCCAGACCGACGTCCTCGCCCGATCCGCGCGTCGCCGCGCTGGCCGACGCCACCGCCGCCGGCCTGGCGCAAGCCGCACAGGCCCTGGCGGAGCGCGGCGATCCCGAGACCGCCGAGACCCTGCGCGCGATGGCGCGGCACAACCGGGTCGCGGCGCTCAAGCTGCGGACGATGCGGGGCGTGGCGCAGGACTGGATGGGCCTGGCGCGTACCGCCTGAACCCGGGCGATCCGATCGTCCGGACGACTGCTCTCCCGCACTCCCGCACGACGGATCGGGCCGGACGCCCCTCCCTGCGGGGGAAGGGCGTCCCGGCGGGCGATGGGTGAGGGACAGCGTCGGCGGCCTGCGGCGCTCGAACCGGCGGGAGCCGTCACGCCGCGCGCATGGTGGCCAGCAAGCGGTCGACCTCGGCGGTGAGACGCTCGGACTGGCGTGACAGGCCGGTCGCGGCCGAGAGCACCTTGGCGGCGGCTTCCCCGGTCTGCTCGGAAGCACCCGCGACACCGACGATGTTGCCGGTGACCTCCCGGGTCCCGGCGGTGGCCTGGGCGATGTTGCGCACGATCTCCTGGGTCGCCGCGCCCTGCTGCTCGACCGCGGCGGCGATCGAGCTCGCCACCCCGTTCAACTCACGGATCCGGTTGGTGATCGTGCCGATCGCGCCGACGGCCTCGCCGGTGACGCCCTGGATCCGGCCGATCTGGCTGGCGATCTCCTCGGTCGCCTTGGCGGTCTGGCCGGCCAGCTCCTTCACCTCGGAGGCCACGACGGCGAAGCCACGGCCCGCCTCGCCGGCGCGGGCAGCCTCGATCGTGGCGTTGAGCGCCAGCAGGTTGGTCTGGCTGGCGATCGCCGAGATCGTCTGCACCACGTCGCCGATCCGCGTGGCCGCCGCACTCAGCTCGGCAACCAGGGCGGCGGTCTGGTCGGCCTCGCCGACGGCCCGCTGGGCCAGATCGGTGGACCCCTGCACCTGCCGGCCGATCTCCTGGATGGAACCACCGAGTTCCTTGGTGGCGGCCGCGACCGTGTTGACGTTGGCGGCCGCTTCCTCGGCCGCCATCGCCACCGCGCCGGATTGGGTGCCGGCCTCCTGGGCGATGTCCGTCATCGCCCGGGCGGTGACTTGCAGCTCCGTGGCCGAGGACGCGACCTGATCGACGATGCCGGCGACCGCCTGCTCGAAGCCCTGGGCCAGGTCCAGCCGGGCGCGCCGGCGCGCCGCGGAGGCCGCGGCATCGGCGGCCAGCTTGTGCTCGGCTTCCTCGGCCGCGCTGCGGGCGACGCTCTCCTTGATGCGCTCGACCGCGCGCCCGACCGCACCGATCTCGTCGCCACGGCGCGCCTCCGCGATGACCGCGTCGATCTCGCCTTTCGCCATCCGCTGCAGGACGGCCACGAGGCTGCCGAGGGGCCGGGTCACACCGAACACGATGATGGCGCCCGAGAGGGCCAGGGCGGCGAGCAGCCCCGCCGCGGCCGAGCCGATCAGGACCAGCCGCGCCTGCTTGGCCGCGGCCTCGGTGGCGTTCTTCCCATCGGAGAGGCGGGCATCGACCCGCCCCTCGTAGACCCGCGCGGTCCGGTCGAACCGCTTCGCGACCTGCTGGCTCGTCCCCATGGCCAGCTGCGTGGCGGCGGCCTGATCGTTCTTCAGCGCGAGCGCGTTGGATCTGTCGAGGACATCGTAATACTCGCGCGTGATTGTACCGATCTCGAGCAGCAGGTCCCGCACCTCCTTCTTCAGCGCGCCCTCGGCGAGCGTCGCGATATCGTCCGCCGTGCCCTTCACCGCATCGCGATACGCCTTCTCGAAGTCGGACATCTCGTTCTGCGGCTGACCGATGATGATCGCGCGGTTCATGAGGCCGGCGGTCTGCACGTTCTGCCGGACCCGCGCGAACGCCTCCAACCGCGCGACGTAATAATCCACCAACACGTGGTTACGCTCGGTGATATTCCCCAACATACTGAGCGTATAATAGATCGTTCCAACGCTCACGAGCGCCATGATTAAGATCGGCACAAACATCTTGTGCAGTATTCTTAAGCGTTCAAAGATTTTCATATGGAAAGATTCTCTAACCCGGCATTGTGCCGACCTTAAAAACGTGCCCTGAAATTAATCAAGTGGGTTGACATGATCATTTGTTACGTACCAGTATGTAAAAAAATTTACCGGCAGATCTTGATCATATAACTTTACACAAGAACGTCCATCGTTTCGGATCATAACTTCTAATAGTGCGGGTGATCGAACCATATTTCGTGCTGGCTGAGAAATTGAGGTGTTAAATATTATGATGACGGTCCAGCCACTTGGCACACACGCACAAGGCGGCTGCGCATCGCGCATACTTGGGCCCGACGTCATCCAGCGGCCACACGAAGAACAGTATCCGGCCAGTTTGCGAGCGATCAACAGCTAAAAATTCAATAAAAGCACCCGCACAAGTGTTTTTGCTGATTGTTTACACCCGAACAGCCTGGTAGATTTGCAAGATAGAGCTTGACAAGGAACTCACGCGCCGTGCCCCCGACAGACAGCGAGATGAGCGCCGGCCTCGCGCTCGACATGGTCGGTCGCGCCTATCTCGCCCTGGCCCTCCTCTACGAGACAGCGCACCCGGGCGAGTTCGATGGCGTCCAGCAGAAGATTCGCGCGTTCGTCGAAGACAATTTCCGTATCATCCAGGAGACCAGCGGCCGCGAGACCCTGGCGGCGGGAACGGTCGAAGGCGCGGCTCATCTTGTGAACGGCGTCCTGCTCGAGGTCGAAAGCAAGATCGCGACGATGATCCGGCCGACCCGATACATGCGTGGCTGAGCCGCGCGCGGGACACGACGGGGTGCCATCGAATCGTACCGGGCCGATCGACCGCGCCCGCTAAGGCCTGCCTTCGGGTGTGGACAGAGTCATACAGAATGGGGACGATCCCGCGCCCCTCCCCGCACGCGGACGCCTCGAAGAAGCCCTTCGGCCGGCTGCGCGAACGCAAAGGCCTGCGCTTCGCTCCCTCGCCCCCGGATGACGGGAGTGGGGTGGAACCGCGCCAACCCGGACCAGGCGAGCCTCCGCTCCGTACCGCGCACGGGGTATCCGAAGGCCGAATACCGGACTGTTGCAGTTGAGCCATGAGGCCGCACTAAATCTCTCACCACGCTTGGGCGGAGACACTGGCCCTAGCTTGAAGCATCGACAGTGTTAACGGATCATGTTAGTCCACAACTAGGGATGGAAACAATATTATCGGCGCGATGAAGATCAGCGATGATTGTGACCAGGGTTCACGTAGTGCAGATGTTGCACTCGAGGTTTTGGCGCGAGCCTATCATGCCCTGGCAGTCGTCTATGAACTCTCGAACCCCGGCGCCTACCTGGCACTTCATGGAAAGATGATGCCGTACCTGCTGGACAGTTTCCGGAACGCCGAGGCGGCGCGGACCGGCGATCCGCACACCACCGCGTTGTTCAGCGCCGCGCTGGAGCGGGTCCGCTGCGCGCTGGACGACGTCCAGTGCGACGTGTCGGCCGTCCGGCCCCGGAGCGGCGAGCGGGATCACTGACGAAGCCGGCGGCGGCGCGTTCTCAGGGCGCCGGCCGCAGGCGCTCGCTCGGCCCGAGCAGCAGGCGCGGAGCCGTATCCCCGGTCGCGGCACGGTTCGGGATCAGCCGGGCCAGCTTGGCCTCCAGGGTCTCGGACGCGATGTGCCGCCAGGCCCGCGGGGCGTACAGCAGTTCGCGCAGGGCCGCCGCGTAGCCGTGCGAGCGCCGGCGGTCGAGGACGCGCCGGTGCTGCCATTTCCGCATCGTGGCGTCGCGATGGGACCGCAGGGCCTTGCGGGCGCCCGGCGCGAGGTCCGGACGGGCCAGCATCGTCTCGTCGAACGCGATGATCGCCGCGAGGTCCTCGGTCCGGTGCTGCGCACTCAACGAATCCGCGCGCTCGACCGCCACGTAGCCGCATGGCGCCGTGACGGCGAACACGGCGCCCGCCGCCAGGGCCTCGACGTAGAGGGCGTAATCCTCTCCGAGGCGCAGCCGGGCGTCGTAGCGCAGGCCGTGGCGCTGCAGGAACGAGCGCCGCATGATCGGCTTGAGGAACCCGAGTTCCCGCCGGTGCTCGCCCGCGCGTCCGATGTTGCCGGAGACGAACCCCGCGAGCGACAGCAATTGTGGCCGGCCGGGCCCCGTCACGAGGCTCCCGGCCGCGGCCGCCGCGCTCCCCCGGACCAGGATGATGTCGTCGGCGATCAGGTCCCAGCTGCGGGGGGCCGACAGCAGGCGGCCCAGGCGCCCGTCCAGGAAAGTGTCGTCGGCATCGAGGACGCAGAGCAGCCGCGCGGTCGCCACCGCCAGCGCCGCGTTGCGGGCAGCGGCCGGTCCGGCGTTGCGCGTCAGCCGGAGCAGCTTCAGCCGGCCGGTCCCGTCACCGGCGGCCTCGGCGGCCGCGCTGGTCCGGTCCGTCGAGGCATCGTCGACGACGATGACCTCGGCGACCTCCGGCTGGCGCAACGCCGAGGCGACCGCGGTCGCGATGGTGGCCTCGGCGTTGCGCGCCGCGATGATGACGCAGACATCCGCTCCGTCGCTCTGGGCCTGGACGCTTCGCACCGGACGACTCCGAAGACTCCCCGCCCGGCAGGGGCCGGACGGCCATCCCGCACCGTAGGCGGCCCGCGCGCGGCACGCGACATCGTCCAAAAGGAGGGCGCGGGCGCCGGATCCGCTCGTCCGAAAGATCACCGCCGCCGCGGCCGGACGCGCCGATACTGCGCCGGATTCCGTGAACCGGCCAAAGCGAGACGATGAGCATGACGAGACCGCGCCGCCCGATCCGCACCGGCTGCCTGGCCGCGGCCCTGTTGCTGCCGGTCCTGCCGGTCGCGGCCGGGGACGATCCCGCCCCGGCTTCCGGCGACGCGCCGGCGTTCCGGGGCGGCGGCTCCTTCGTGGAGACCTTCGCGACCCTCGGCGATCGACGCTGGTACGTGGCCGACGGCTGGGTCAACGGCGACTTCCAGAAGTGCACGTGGTCGCGCCAGCGCGTGCAGATCCCCAGCCCCGGGGCGCTGACCCTCACCCTGGCCGACAGCCCCTACAAGGAGCGCGCCTTCAGCTGCGCGGAGATCCAGACCAAGGAGCGCTACGGCTACGGCACCTACGAGGTCCGGATGCGGCCAGGCGCGGCCTCCGGCCTGGTCTCGGCGTTCTTCACCTATAACGGCCCGGACGACGGCGACCGCCGGACGAACGACGAGATCGATTTCGAATTCTTGGGCAAGGACACGAAGGGCGTCCAGCTCAACTACTTCACCGGCGGTACCGGCCAGCACGAGAGCGTCGAGGCGCTGGGCTTCGACGCCGCGACGACCATGGCCGACTACGCGCTCGAATGGCTACCCGACCGGATCCGCTGGTCGGTCAACGGCCGGCTGCTGCGTGAAGTGCGGGCCGCGCCCGACCGGCCGATCCCGTCGCATCCCGGGAAGATCATGCTCAGCATCTGGACGGGCCAGGGCCGCGACTTCGAATCGTGGCTCGGGCCGGCCACCTATCCGGGACAGCCGGTCTCGGCCGCCTTCGAGCGCGTCGCCTTCACCAAGCTGGGCGACCCGTGCGGCTTCAAGGGCTCGATCGTCTGCCGGTAGGGCGGCACGACGCCGCCGGCTTATCGCGGAACCCTAACGAAACATTAACCTTGTCCCCCGCACGTTCACGATTGCGGTCACTGCGGGGCCAAGTTTGATGTCCGGGTTCAGCCTTCTCATCGCTGTGTATGCGGTCGGCTTCGTGGAGTTCTGGCGCCTCTGCGTCGTGGCGCCCCTGGACCAGGACGACCCGGCCTGAGGGCCTCCCCGACCCGACGCAGCCCACACCCGATGCCGAGAGCCGTCCCGGATCGCGTTGCAATCGCCAACGGCTTTCAGCTCTTGATGCAACGCGCTCGCTGACGCCAAACCGGGATCCACCTCGGCGGCGAGCGCTCTCGCGGCGTCCCGTCGTCGGCTCGCGGCGCTACTTGCTGCCGCGCTGGGCCAGCACCGCCGGAATGGTGCGCAGCATGATCGCGAGATCCCGGCGCAGGCTCCAGCGGCTGGCGTAGTCCAGGTCGAGGGCGACGCGCTCGGCGTAGCTGGTGTCGGAGCGGCCCGAGACCTGCCACAGACCGGTGACCCCGGGCGGCACGGAGAAGCAGAGCGTGAACGCCGTCCCGTAGCGGACGACCTCCCCCTGCACGATCGGGCGCGGGCCGACCAGGCTCATCTCGCCGCGCAGCACGTTCCAGAGCTGCGGCAGTTCGTCGAGCGAGGTCTTGCGCAGCACCTGGCCCAGGGCGGTCACCCGGGGATCCCGGGTAAGCTTGTGGGTCGCCTCCCACTCGGCCCGGGCCTCGGGATGCGCCGCCAGGTGCGCGGCCAGGACCGCGTCGCCGTTCGCGATCATGGACCGGAACTTCAGGCACCCGAACGGACGCCCGTTCCGGCCGAGCCGCCGATGCCGGAAGATCGGCGCGTGGCCGTCGCTGGCCCAGATCAACAGGGCGATGAACAGGAGCAGCGGCAGCAGCAGACACAGGGCCGTCAACGCCACCCCGGTATCGAGCGTGCGCTTGGTGGCCCAGCCGAGCCGGAGCCCGAAGCGCGCTGGAGAAGCCGTCGGCAGCGTCATGACCAACGCTTCGTTGATCGTCTCGACCATATGGTGCGGCGACGACGGGGTGATGGAGGTCGGGGTCCCAACCGGACGCAGCATGGCGGCGGCTCCTCACTCGGTGCGAAAGGTGGATGCGACAGTGCGAGATGCGATCGAAACCCGCAGGCCGGTGCGGCCGGGACGGGGACAATATTTGACACGCGAAAGTCTTGAGCCGTTGGCACAGCGGAAAACTTGCGAGATAAAGCCGGGGCAGGACCACCGAATCACCAGTGGAGATAAGTAATTGCTGGTCCTTCTGGTCTTTGCTGCGCTGATCGGGGGCGCGATCGGTTTCGCGGTGGGCCTGCTGCAGGGCTGGCTGGTCGCGTTGCTGGCGGCCCAGGCCGGAGCCGCGATCGGCGTGGGCCTCGTGGTCCTGCTCGGGATGCGTCGGTGAGCGCCCCGGCCGGGCGGAGCCTCGGCTCCGCGCCGCGTGCGGCGGGCCCCCGGGACGGCCTGTGGCATGGCGTGGCGCGAGACATCGCGCTGCACGGCATCGCGTCGTCTGCAAACCGGTGCGTGTGAGCGATGACCGTTCACATCAGTGTTCCACCCGGAATCGGACGGGCCATCGCGACCATACCCCACTTCGATATTGTTAAACAACCCTAAACACGAAGGGTCTAAGGCCGAATACAGCAATGCGGCAGATGTTCAGGCGACCCGGCCTACGCCGATCGAGGTAGGCCGCCCCCCGCGTCCGGCCGGCCTAGACCGGGCGCTCGATCCGCTTCGACCGCGCCCGCGCGGCGGGACGGGCTCCGGCATCGGACGAGGCGTGCATGGTCCCGGCAGAGCGCCGCATCATCGGGTTCGACGGCCTGCGGGCGGTGGCCTTCCTGATGGTCTTCGCCAGTCACAAGGCGCCGAGCCCGCGCACCGAGGCGCTGGGCAGCGCCGGGGTCTGGCTGTTCTTCGTGCTGAGCGGCTTCCTGATCGTCCGCATCCTGGCGGCGGCCCGCGGGCGCATCGAGGCCGGCGCGGCGACGCCGATGGACAGCCTGCTTGCGTTCTACCGGAACCGGCTCGCCCGCATCGTGCCAGTGTATTACGTCTTCCTGTTCGTGCTCTACACCACCCGACTGGGCGGCCCGCTGAACCTCGGCGACGACGCGTTCAAGCTTTCGACGTGGCTGTACCTGACCAACGTCTATATCGAGCGGAACGGCTGGGGGACGGAGCTGGGCCATCTCTGGAGCCTGGCCGTCGAGCAGCAGTTCTACCTGCTGTTCGCGCCGGCGGCCCTGTTCCTGCCCCGGCGCCGTCTCGGGGCGCTGTGCGGCGCGCTCGTGGGCGCCAGCGTGCTGATGCACGTCGCCCTGTGGTCGGCCGGCGCCTGGCCGGTGAGCTTCGACGTCGACACGGTGGCCAATCTCGGGCTGATCGCCCTGGGGGGTCTGGCCGGCCTGCGCACGCAGCCCCTGCCGGGCTGGCTCCGGGGCGACGCCGCCCTGCTCGGCGCGCTCGCCCTGTTCCTGGCCCTGCCGCTGCTCGCCGGGGAGACCGGCCGGTGGCTGATCCTCGGGCGGCTCAGCGGGATCCTGGCGGCGCTCGTCCTGCTCCAGATCGTCCAATCCCCGGGCAACCGCATCGTCGCGCTGCTGGACACGGCCTGGCTGCGCCGGATCGGCGTCATCAGCTACGCCGCCTACCTGTTCCACGTGCCCCTGCACGCGGAGCAGGTGCTGGCAGCCGTCGGCCTGCATCTCGCCGGGCCGCGCTCGGTCACCCTCGCGCTCGACCTGGCACTGACCCTGCTCCTGGCGGAAGCGTCGTGGCGGCTCCTCGAATCCCCGGCCCGCCGGATCCTGCGGAGCCCGCCCCGGGCGGCCCGGCGTCCCGCGTTGATCCATCCGCTGTAGACGTCACGGATTCAAAAGGTCCTCGACCTTTTGCGGGTGCAGGGCGGAGCCCTGCGGTCGTGCGAAGCCGCGCTCCAGCGGGACGCTGTCCCGAACCCTGCCAAAGGGCTCGCCCTGTGGGATCCGGCGCCTTTCACGAGACGGCCGACCAGGGCCGCAGCGACCGGGGCGAGGCGCTTTCGCGCGCGCAAGGCCGGGCTCTCGATGCCGTGCCACGACGCGGCGGCGGCGAGGAGCGTCGGGCCGATGGCCAGCAGGACCAGCGGGGCCGTCGAATCGATCCCGGGGACCAGGGAATAGACCGCGTTGAGGATCGGGCAGTGAGACAGGTACAGCCCGTACGAGTAGTCGACCTTGTACGGCCCGAGCCACCCGCCGAAATCGCTGACGCCGATCGCGACGGCGATATAGGCCAAGCAGAGCCCCGACAGGGCCGGATCGGCCAGGTGCCACCGGTCCGGGCCGAGCCCGTAGACGAGGCCGCACCCGGCCACCGCCGCCGCGAACAGCCGGCCATCGAGCGGCACGGCGTGTCGCCAGACATACAGCAGGCAGCCGCTCAGGAAGGTGGAGAACAGGATCGCGCCGCGGCCGAGGAAGAACAGGCGGAACAGCCCGTTCCGCTCGAACAGGGGCAGCCCCCCGCACGCGGCCAGCAGGGCGGGCGTGACCGCGAGGGCGACGAGTACGGCCAGGAGCACCCGGGGCCGCCGCAACAGCCCCGCCACGATCAGGGCCGCCGCCAGCCCGTAGCAGGCGAGTTCGTACGCGAGGGTCCAGAGCGCGGCGTTGACGATGCCGGGCTGCCCGTTCTGGGTGAACACCCCGGGCAGCTGTGCGCGGAACAGGCCGATGCTGTTCGCGCAATACTGCCAGACCCCCACCTGCGCGAAGTAGGCCGCCGGGGCATCGGTGGAAAACACCGGGCCGATCACGAAGGCCGTGACCAGGGTCACGGTGGTGAGGGCGGGCAGGATCCGCACGGCGCGGTTGATCAGGAACGGTCCGGCCGGGAGCCGCGACGCGCTGCCCGCGACCAGGAAACCGCTGACGCCGAAGAACAGCGGCACGAGGCTGCCGGTCAGCGGCGACAGCGTATCGGTCCAGAGCGTGCTGCCCACCGTGGCGCCGGCATGGAACAGCATCACCAGCAGCGCGAGCACCAGGCGCAGGGTATCGAAGCCGGCGCCGTAGCCGCCGCCGGCCGCGAGCGTCCCTCCGATCGTCCGCCCGCGACGGGGCATCTGTTGACGCATGAGAGAGCCTCGCACGGACACGCAGCGGGGCGCGGCGCCTCCGATCCATGCCACCGGTTGGCCCGAGGCGAGGGACGGGGCCGAGCACACAAAAGGAGGGATCCGGCGCCGGATCCCTCCCCGCTGTACGGCGACAGGCCACCCGGGCGGGGTCAGAACTCCTCCGAATGGCGTAGCAGAGCGCAATGTCGCCAAGGCCCGCCGGGCCACACGCCTCCCGAGCGGCCCGCTACGAGGCCGTCCTGGCGGTGTGGCCGCGCTCGTCCCGTCTCGCCGTCGGCGGGGGTGACGCGCCTACGGGTTGGACAGGTTGGACTTTCGACCTCTCCCGAGGGGGGGGGGAGAACTAAGTCTACTTCAAGTGAAGGTTTGACCCTTGCCGCCATGCACCGTCATCCCGGGGCCGCGCAGCGGAGCCCGGGATCCAGAGACGCCGACGCGTCAAGCTCTCGAGCCAACGGCGTTTCTGGATTTCAGGCTCGCCTGCGGCGGCCTGGAATGACCGCGCGGATAATCCAGTCTGGGGCTTACCCCTCGGGAGATGAACCTTCCACCCTGTGGAACCCGTAGCGGGGACGCGCTGCAGCAACGGTGGCGGCAGGCCTCGCCTACGACCTGATCGGCAGCCGCGCCACCACAATCCCGGCGGCGTCCCGCACCACGAGCGTCCAGCCGCCACCGAGGTCGTGGGCGCAGACGTCGTCCGCCATCTCCCGGATGACGCTGCGCGCCTCGGCCAGGGCCTCGGTCAGATCGGTGGCGTCCACGCCCTCGTGGTCGCGGATCGTCTCCCTGCCGTTCTCGACGTCGAAGTAGAACCGGATGGGCAAAGACGATCCCCCGTGATTGATGCCCTCGGAGGGCCGTCCCGTCCTGGATGCGCGGCCCGACGCGCCCGACGGAAATCATCTGGAGACATAAAGTTTAATAAATATCAAAGCTGATTTCGCCCGGTCCGTTGCAATAATGTCTGATTTTTTCTGCACTCGAACAATATAGGTATCGATCATTACCCATTTGATCATGGTGGTGTGGCGAAAGGCGGTACCGCGCTACGCCCGCCCTGGCCCCCCGGTCAGCCACGGGGATCCCGGCCGGGACGCATAAATCCGCCGCCCTGGGACGGTGCGGCGCGCGCCTACGCCCTTTGAGTGTCGTGCGCCGGGCGCGCTTCACGCCATGGTCGGCCTGGGCCCGGGAGACCGCGAATCCCGGGGGCGGCGGCAGGACGAGCGATGGCGAAGCAGATCGAGGCCGATGCGCGGACGGCGCCCGTGGACATCTCGTTCCTCATGGCCGCCCACAATGCCGCCCCGTGGATCGAGACCGCGATCCGCTCGGCCCTCGATCAGGCCGGCGTCGCGGTCGAGGTGCTGGTGGTGGACGACGGGTCGACGGACGGGACCGCTTCCGTGCTGGCGCGGCTGGCGGCGGCCGACCCGCGCATCCGCCCGATCCCCATCGACGCCGCACGCACGCACGCGCCGCGGGGCCCGTCGGCCGCCCGGAACGCCGCCCTGGCCGCCGCACGGGGACGCTGGGTGGCGATCCTCGACGCGGACGACCTGATCGTCACGGACCGGAGCCGCACGCTCCTGGATCTCGCCGCCGCCACGGATGCCGACCTCATCGCCGACAACCCGATCCCCTTCACCGGGGCCTTCGATCCGGGCGGGGCCGGCATGCTGGACCGCGGCCGCGAGCCCTACCTGTTCACGGTCGAACTCGCGCAGTACCTGACCTGCAACCGGATGCTCACCCCGGGGGTGAAGCTCGGCTATCTCAAGCCGATGCTGCGGGCCGACTTCGTGCGCCGGCACGGCCTGCGCTACGTGGATACGGTCCGGGTCGGCGAGGACTTCCTGTTCTGCGTGGCGGCCCTCGCGGAAGGCGCCCGCTTCGTCGTGAGTTCCTATGCGGGCTACGGGTATCGGCGGGGCCCGGCCTCGCTGTCCCACCGGCTGCGGCTCGCCGACATCGAGCACCTCGACGCGGCCTTCGCGGCCTATGCCGAGGGCGGCGCCCTGGCCGGGCACCGGGCGCGCTCCGCCGGGATCCGGCAGGCCAGCCGCGCCTATCGCGACAGCCCGCCACCGCGCAGGTCATCGCCCGGGTGGTGGAGGCCGCGCAGGGCGGCCGGTGGCTCAGGGCGCCGCCCTGGCGCTGACCCGGCCCCGGGCCTGGCGGTTCCTGACCAGCTCGCTGATGGCCGCGGCGGGCAAGCGCGCCGGCCGTCGCCTGCGCCCCGCGATGCCGGACGCCCTTCCGGCCGGACCACGGTGAGCCCCATGCGCCTGTGCCTCTGCATCTGCACCTGCGAGCGTCCGGCGGGCCTGACGCTGCTGCTCAAGGCCATCGACCGGCAGCGGCTCGGCGACCTCGCCGAAGCCGCCCTGCGGATCCTGGTGGTCGATAACGGCCGCAGCGACGCCGCCATCCCGGTGGTGGAGGCCTACCGCACCGCCGGCCGCTTCCCGATCACCTACGCCCGCGAGGCGGTCGGGGCCTGGCGGCGGTGCGCAACCGCAGCCTCACGGCGGCCGCCACGCTCGGCGCCGACTGGATCGCCCTGATCGACGACGACGAGGTTCCGGACCGCGACTGGCTGCGCAGCCTGCTCGACACGGCGCGGCGGACCGGCGCCCCGGCCTGCGTCGGCCCGGTGGTGCCGCTGTTCGACCGGGTCCCCCCGGCCTGGGCGACGACCGGGGGCTTCTTCGCCAAGACCCTGCCGGTCCGCGATGGACTGGTGGCGGACGCCTACACGGCGAACGCGCTGCTGGACCTCCGGGTGGTGACGGCGCTGGGCCTGTCCTTCGACATGCGCTTCAACACCCTGGGCGGCGAGGACACCATCTTCTTCCGGTCGCTTCTGCTTGCCGGGCACAGGATCGCCTGGGCGCCCGACGCGATCGTGTACGACAGCATCCCGGCGCACCGGATGCGGGTGCGCTGGCTGCTGGCGCGCTGGTACCGCAGCGGCAGCGTCGAGGCCTATCTCGGCCGCCTCCGGCCGGAGACGGTGAGCGGCGGCTCAGCAACGCGGCCCGGGCCTGGCCCCGCCTCGGCGGGGCGCGCTTCGTCTCGGGATCGCCGGGCTGTCGCTCCGGCCCGCCACCCTGGTCGGCGGCTTCTACACCCTGTGCCGGGGCGCCGGGCTGCTCGCCGCCGTGCTCGGCCTGAGCTACCAGGAATACCATCCCTCCCGGCACCGGTAAGTACGGGCTTCCAAGGGGTTCGGCCCTTTGGCGGGGTGATGGGGCGGCACGTTGAAGGCGCGCGCGGCGGTGTCGAACGCCGACGCGGCCGATCCCGCCTGCATCATGCCCGCCTGCGCCATGTCCCTCGCGTCACGCCCTCGCGTCACGCCCCTCGCGTCACGCCCTCGCGTCACGCCCCTCGCGTCACGCCCCTCGCGTCACGCCCCTCGCGTCACGCCCCTCGCGTCGCCCCTCGCGTCATGCCCCCTCGCGTCGTGCCCCCTCGCGTCGTGCCCGCGCGCAATCGTTCCGCAATGCAGCGTGTTTGATCGCACCGCACGCACCCGGCCGAACCGGCATCATCGTTGCAGATGGTTTGCAGGGCCTCATCCGAGGCCCGCCGCACGATGAAAGGGGTGCACGCTATGGTCCTGAAGGGTTTCTCTTACGCGATGATCGGCGCCTTCGCGGGCGGTCTCGCCATGACGGTGGCCGGTTCGGCCGGAGTTCTGTTCGGCCTGTAAGCCCGCACGGGCGGCCGGCCACGACGCATCGGATCCGCGGCGGGGTGAGAGCCCCGCCGTTTCCATGAGCGGAGGCAGGATGAGGCGCGCCTGCCGAAGCGGTCCGCGTTGCGGCTCACGGATGGATCGGCCCGCCGTGCTCAACGACGATGGGTATCGCAGCGCAGGAGCCGTTGTCGAACAGCGCGAAGACGCCACATTGCGAGCCAAAGATTTGAGAACTGTGGTGGCCGACGCCCGGCACCTCCAACAAGGATTGCCGCAGCGCCCCGGCCGCAGCCATCGTCTTCACAAACGCGATCCCGCGTTGGAGCCGGCTCAGACCTTGCGCTTCAGCCGCACAGCTTCGGTCTAGTTGAGGATGATTTGGATCGTTGTCGTCTGTTCCAAGCAGATAAACGATGTCTTTGGCTAAATATTCCGTCCATAAAGACTCTGGATCTGACAACTGAGTCGCGTAGCGCGGCAAGCCAGTGTCCAGTCCGTATGCCCAGCGGTTGACGGCGCTGCATCCTGGCGCGGGTGCGAAGGGCCGCGCGGCATCAAAATAAAGGTAGTCGGAAGGATTGGCGACGACGTAGCGGATGTGGACACCGGCTGTCCGCAGTGGGGCCTGCCCATGCCCGACGGCCGCGTAACGTTGAACGAACCTGCCACCGGCCGAATGACCGGCGACGACGACCTTTCGCAAGTTCGGGAAAGTCTGCCGATCTGCGAGCCGGTCGAG
Organism: Methylobacterium sp. WL1; assembly: GCF_008000895.1. Taxonomy (NCBI): domain Bacteria; kingdom Pseudomonadati; phylum Pseudomonadota; class Alphaproteobacteria; order Hyphomicrobiales; family Methylobacteriaceae; genus Methylobacterium; species Methylobacterium sp. WL1. Next base: position 4,349,577 of record NZ_CP042823.1, read on the forward strand.
GATCGCATCGAGAACATCGAACGAACTGATCGAGGCCGGTGCCGCGGCGTCCCGTCCGATCGCCCAGTCATTGGGCCCCCAACGCAGGGTCGTGTCCGGGAGATGGTGGGCTGCGATATCGGCCTGGATCAGGAACTGTGGCGTGATGACGAGTGCATCGTCAGCAGCCATCCCGGCTCGAGCGACAGCATACTCCCCCGAGCGCAGGTCGCGACGTGGCCACCCATGGATGACGATCACTGCGCGCCGGATGCCGGGCTGCGACACGGTCCAGTCTTGCGTCACATGCAGCGGGACCACTCCAACGCCCTGCCGCGCCCTGACTTCCAGCCGAGCATCTTGCACGACTGGCACAGGCGTCAGAACTTCCGGGTCCATCTCGGCCTGGGCCGATTGTAGGGCACTCATCACCCCCACAATCAGCATCAAGGGCGTGAGCAGACAGCGAGGTGAGCGCATGGGCATCGCCAAGTGAGCCTTGTCCTGGACCGAGTCCTGCTCCGACCGCCCACTACCTGTAAATGTCCGGCGACGCAGTCCTGCTGCTGAAGGCCGAGATCTTGCGAAAACTCCAGCGTTTTGCACCGAGTCAAAACAGCCATCTATGGCGGCGCATTGAAGATTTACCTCGGTCCTGAAACGGATCCAGAGTGGGTAAACTGAGGCGTATACGGACGCGATATTTTAATGCAACCGTCTCTACGGCAAATCAGCTTGCATGCATTCCAACTTTCCTCGGGAATATCTTGAAACATCTCCAGATCACCCGATCGCGAATCAGTTTTGTTGCCGACCTGCAACAGTCCGGTGCGGCAGGATGAACGGCTGGTCCGGGCCGGGGATTTTTCCGACCGGCCAGCGCACCCCGAACACCCGGGCGATCAGGTCGTCGCGGAGCACGTCCGCGGGCCGCCCGGTGGCGACCAGCCGGCCGGCTTCGAGCACCAGCAGCGTATCGGCGTAGGCAGCCGCGAGGTTGAGGTCGTGCAGGATCGCCACCACGGCGACGCCCGAGGCCGCCAGCGCCGCGGCGGCCTCGAGGAGAGCGCCCTGGTGGTTCAGGTCGAGGCTGGCGGTGGGCTCATCGAGGAACAGCACTTGGCCGTCCGCGACCGTGCGGCCGGCCTCCATCTGGCACAGCACCCGGGCGAACTGCACCCGGGCCTGCTCGCCGCCCGACAAAGTCGGGTAGGCCCGGGTCGCGAGATGGGCGACGTCGGCCCGGTCGAGGGCCCGGGCCAGGATCGCGTCCCGGTCGCGGGCCTTGAGGCCCCGCCCGATGCCGTCGAGGCCGATCCGGGCCACGTCCGCCGCGGCGAACGGGAAGGCGAGGCGCGTGGCCTGCGGCAGCACCGCCCGCATCGCGGCGAGCCGCCAGGCCGGGATCCGCTCCACCGCCTCGCCGCCGTAGGCGACCTGCCCGCTCGTCGGGTGCAGCTCGCCGCAGAGCAGGCGCAGCAGGGTCGACTTGCCGGCGCCGTTCGGGCCAACGATCACCTGCAGGGAGCCGGCCGCCACGGACAGGGACACGTCGCGCACGAGGTCGCGACCGGCCACCGTGACGGTGAGGTCGCGGGCACGGAGCAGGGTCGGCTCAGGCATCGGCGGCGACCCGCGCCCGGCCGAGCAGCAGCCACAGGAACACCGGTGCGCCGACCAGAGCGGTGACGATCCCGATCGGGAGCTCGGCCGGTGCCGCGACCAGCCGGGCGACGACGTCGGCCAGCACCAGGAACGCGCCGCCGAGCAGCGCCGAGGCCGGCAGCAGCAGGCGGTGCTCGGGGCCGATCGCCAACCGCAAGGCGTGCGGCACCACGAGGCCGACGAAGCCGATCACCCCGGCCCCCGCTACGCTGGCGCCGACCGCGATGGCGACCAGAACGATGCAGGTGCGCTTCAGACGCTCCACCGGGATCCCGAGATGGAACGCCTCCGCCTCCCCGAGCACCAGCGCGTTGAGGCCGCGGCCCAGGAACGGAACGGCGAGCAGCACCGGCAGGATCAGCGGTGCCGAGGCCGCGACCTTGCCCCAGGTGGCACCACCCAGGCTGCCCAACGACCAGAACGTGAGATCGCGGAGTTGCCGGTCGTCGCTGGCATAGGTCAGCAGGCCGGTGAGCGCGCCGCTCAGCGCCCCCAGGGCGATGCCGGCGAGCAGCATCGTCGCCACCGCGGTGCGCCCGGACCGCGTCGCCAGCCCGTACAGGATCAGGGTCGCGCCCAAGCCCCCCACGAAGGCCCCGGCCGGCAGGACCAGGTAGGGCAGCGGCCCCGGCAGGCCGAAATGGGCGAGCAGCCGGTCGCCCAGCACGATGATGCAGGCGGCGGCCAATCCCGCCCCCGACGAGACCCCGACGAGCGCCGGGTCGGCCAGGGGGTTGCGGAACAGCCCCTGCATCAGCGCCCCCGAGACCGCGAGCCCCGCGCCGATCATCAGCCCCAGCAGGGTCCGGGGCAGCCGGATGTTGAGCACCACCAGGGCGTCGCGCGCCAGCGCCGGATCGCTCCCGCCCCCGGTCAGCACCGCCAAGACCCGCTCTGGCGGGATCCGGATCGCCCCGAGGCTCACCGACAGCAGCGCGACCGCCAGCATCAGCCCGGCGAGCGCCGCCAACACCCACGGCAGGGCGGCGCGGCGGCTCAGCATCCGAGCGGCCCACTCACGACTCGGGACGCCTTGCGCGACATCGGCTCCGCTCTCTCAGGCAAAACAAGCGCGGCCCCCTCACTCACCCGGCAGGCCCGGGTAGATCGCGCGCATCAGCTCGGTGGCGGCCTGCGGGGTGCGCGGGCCGAAGCCGAGGAGATAGAGGCCGTCCATGGCGATCAGCCGGCCCTGTGCGGCGGCCGGGGTCCGGCCCAGGGCCGAATCGGGGGCGAACACGGTCTCGGGCTTGGGCGGCTCCGGGCCGTTCTGCATCATCACCACGGCGTCGGGGGCGGCGGCCACGATGGCCTCGTCGGTAATCGGCTTGAACCCGGCGACGCCCGCGGCCGCGTTGGTGATGCCGGCGAGCGCCAGCATGCCGTCGGCCGTGGACCCGGTGCCGCCCACGACCGTGCGGCCGCCCTGGAGGGAGAGGACGAGGATCGCCCGGGCCGGCGTCTCGATCCGCGCGCGCCTTTTCGCGACCTCGGCAAAGCGGGCGCGGACCTCGGCGGCGAGGGATCCGGCCTCCCGGTCCAGGCCGACCAGACGCCCGATGACGGCGATCTTGTCGAGGACGCCCTCGGGGTTCGACGGCTCGGTCACGGTCTCGACGCGCAGGCCGGCCTCGCGCAGCTGCGCCAGCACCGCGGGCGGGCCGGCGCCCTCGGCAGCGATCACGAGGTCGGGTCCGCAGGCGAGCAGCCCCTCGGCGGAGAGCGCCCGCAGGTAGCCGACATTCGGCTTCTCGCGCAGGGCCTCGGGCGGATACAGGCTGGTGGTGTCGACCGCGACGATCCGCGGGCCGGCGCCGAGGCGATACAGGATCTCGGTGACGGCGCCCCCGAGGGCGGCGATGCGGCCGGCCGGCGCCGGATCGGCTTTGGCGGCGCCCCCGCGCGGGGCGAGCGCGGTCGCGGCGGCGGCGGCCAGGAGGAAGCGGCGCGACCAGGCGGGGGATGGCGTCATTTGGTCAGGATCAGCTTGTCGTTGGCGGTGATGCGGAGCCGGTACCGCTGGCCGGCGTGGCGGATGACGAGCTCGCGGCGCCCCTGCAGGAGGCTCGCCGGGACGATCTCGCCGTTCCGGTCCAAAGCCAACGCTTCAAAGGCCAACGCTCCCGTGGCCAACGCCCGAACCCCGGTCCGCGGATCCCCGCGGCCCGGGACGCGTGCGCCCAGATTGTCATCCCCGTCCGGACCGGACATCTTTGGAAGGCCTCGGCTTCGTTCTTTGTAACACTTCAAAATACAAAGAGACATGGCAGAGATCTAACCATAGGGGCGATCAGCGGCAGATACCAGAGCCTTCCCGGCCAGGATAAGCTTGCGCGGATATCAGTCTCATCTCTCCGATCTTCACGGCGATCATCGCGGTACGTCCGGGCCGGAACGGCGCAAGACTGGACCACGCGCCGCGAAGCGCGTCCCGTGGTCGGTCGATACGGCGATGCCGGCGTCGAGGACCGCCGCGGTTTTTCCGGCGCACGCGGCCCATCAGGGCGCGGCGCAAGCGGGCTCGACAGAGATTCGCGGCCGCAGGCGCCGGGGCGGCGCCGGGACGCTGACGGACCGAGCGGCGCCGCCTCAGCCGAACAGGGGCAGGCCCGCGCCGATGATGACGAGCCCGAGCACGATCAGGCTGCCGCCCGCGCTCTCCAGGGCCGCCTGCTGCACGGAGCGCTTCGGGGCGATGCCCGCGAGGGTCGCACCGGTCACCAGGCAGATCACGCTCAGGATGGTCATGACAGCTGCCCCGGCGGTCGAATTGGACACGCGCAACGGTTTCGGTGCCGATATGGATGCAGAGCCGACGTTAACGAATGGCCTACACCGGCTCCCGGGTGCGGGGCGACGGCCCGGTCCGAGGGCCGGCATAGCGCCTCGATCCGGCGGGCGGTTTTGCGGCCGGATGCGGCTAGAGCCGGTCCCCACTTCGGCGGCGCGCGCCCAAAGCTGGCGGGAAGCGCCCGGGATCGACCTCGATGGCGACCCGGTCGGCGCCGAGCGCGGAGAACCGGATGCCGGCGCCCTCGAAGGCCTGGCGCACGGCCTGGCGGATCTTCGGACGCGGGCCCTCGCCGAACTCCTCCATCCGCCGGACGCTGGAGCCCGAGACCCCAGAGGCCGCGGCGAGGTCCTGGATCGACCAGCCGAGGACCGCCCGCCCCCCCCGGATCAGCGGCCCGATCGCGGCATCCGGCACCGCGTCGCGCGCGTCGTCCGGCACGGCGAGCACGAGGCCGAACCATTCACGCACCGCTCCGTCGGGCCCGGCCTGCGCCGCGCCGCGGCTGCTGAACCGGCGATACGTCCCGTCCGCACCGCGGACACGGTACTCCGCGCGGTAGGGCGCGCCGGTGGTCCGGGCGGCCTGCCAGGCGGCCAGGGCGACGCGGCGGTCGTCGGGATGGAGCGCGTCGAGCCAGCCGAACCCCGCCATCTCGGTGGCCGTCTGCCCGGTCAGGCGCTCCCAGCCGGCCGCCATCTCGATCTCCCCGGCGGGATGGGCCGACCAGGTCGCGGCGGTGATCGCGCGCAGGACGCCGGTCTGGCGCCCCTGCATCCAGGCCGCGATCTGCCGGGCTTCGTGGGTGGCCGTGGTGTCGAGCAGGACGCCGTCCGTGCGGGCGGGCAGCGCATCCGGTCCGAGCACCACGCCGGTCTTCAGGGCGACCCACCGGACCGTCTGGTCGGGCCGGATGATCCGGAATTCCCGGTCGACCACGTGGCCGAGCTGGATCAGGTCCCAAAGGTCCGCTTGGGCGGCCTGGTCGTCGGGATGGATCAGCCGGCGGAACAGGCCGCGCAGGTCGTCCGTGGCCGGAAGCCCGGTCACCCGGTGGAAGCCGGGGGAGCCCCACAGCCCCCGGGTCGCGATCTCGAGCGACCAGAAGCCGACCCCGCCGCGCTCCTTGACCAGCTTCAGCATCTGGTAGGACGACAGAGGAATTCCCTCGATGATATTGTCGTTATCGAACGCAGAAACAGGATCATGCTTCATCTAAAATAACTCAAACTCAGCATTTAACGATCAGATCAGGCCGTACAAAGATCTATATTTAGCGCGCAGCGATGTCCGCCGAACAGTATTTCTCCCCTGGATCTAGTAACGCAGCCACGACCGTCTCCGCTAGCGCAAGCTGAGCAAAGCTTCGCTGCGGTGCCGGCATGCCCCCGGGTGCCCCATCCCATGAGGTCCGGGCGGGTGGCTCGGCCGAGGCCGGCCGACGGGCCGTCTACTTAAAGTTCCCGATCGCGTCCAGGGTGCAGCAATCTCCGCCAGTGATCCGGAGCGGTCACATGTGCCGTTGGCTAAGTGAGCCGATTCTGATCAATCTCAAGGGGGGACCAACATTTTTATGAACCGTCTGAGCAGATTTCAATCAGAAAAAAACTTGTGACTCAGCGCATTCTTGATAAAGATTATGAGGTCATTAGTTTATGCGTGTCACATTATATTCACGTAACCGTAATTCACGACAATATGTATTATGTACCGGTAAATTTAGCTTCAGAACCATCCGAAAACTCGCACACCCGTCACGCGTCTACTTGAATACCAGCACACCCGCTTCTTCCGAGGAGCGGGAAACCCTCTGACCCCGATACCAAGGCGTCGACACATGGCTCTCGCGAAGAAATCCGCCATCCACTCCTTCCCGGCCGCGACTGCCCCGCGGGAGAACGTGCCGGCCTCCGCGGGTCGATCGCACCTCGTCGCCGAGGCGGAGAAGCGCAAGGCCCGGACCTTCGCGCGCCAGCAGAAGGCAGCCGAGCGGATCGCCTCGGCCACCGCCGAGCTGTCCAGCGGGATCGCCGAGGCGGCGGCCGCCGCCGAGGAGCTGCGCAAGGCCTCCGAGCAGATCGGCGTCGGCGCCGAGGAGGCCGCGGGCGCCGCCCAGGAGACCATGAAGGCGGTGAGCCAGGGCGGGGCCCTGATCCAGGCCGCCAAGGAGAACGCCACCAACTCCCTGCGCAAGACCGAGGCCCTGTCCGGTCTCGTCGTCGAGACCGCCGCGCAGATCGGCGCGTCGGTCGCGGCCATCGTCAAGGCGTCCGAGCGCCAGGAGGCATCGGTGAAGCTGGTCGAGGAGCTCGACCGGCAGGCCAGCGCCATCGGCGAGATCGTGAAGGCCGTGGCCCGGATCGCCGACCAGACCAACCTGCTGGCGCTGAACGCCGCCATCGAGGCGGCTCGGGCCGGCCAGCACGGCAAGGGCTTCGCGGTGGTCGCCGACGAGGTGCGCACCCTGGCCGAGACCAGCGAGAAGTCCGCCCGCGACATCCAGGCGCTCGTGGCGCAGATCCAGGCCGACGTGAAGGTCGCGGCCGACGGGATCAGCCAGTCGGCGAGCTCGGCCCGCTCTCAGGTCGAGACCGGCCGGGCGGTCAGCGGCCAGCTCGCGCGGGTCCGCACCGACATGGCCGAGATCATCGAGGGCTGCAACGAGCTGGCCCGGGCCGCCGAGGAATCGGCCACCGCCGCCACCGAGGCGCAGAAGGGCGCGGAGATCATCGCGGCCGCCGCCGAGGAGCAGAGCGCGGCCTGTCAGGAGGCCGGCAAGATGGTCGAGCAGCAGACCACGGCGCTGTCGCAGAGCGAGGATGCCGCCCAGGAGCTGTCCGGCCTCGCCGAGGAGCTGAAGAACAGCACCAATATCGGCAAGAGCGCCGAGGAGGTCGCCTCCGCGGCGGAAGAGCTGTCCAGCGCCGTCGAGGAGATCAACCGCGCCGCCGGACAGGTCACGATCGCCCTCGACGAGATCACCAAGGGCGCGCAGCAGCAATCGGCCGCGACCCAGCAATCCTCGGCGGCGATCGCACAGATCGAGCGGCGCGCCCAGGTGACCCAGACCCTGGCGGCCGCCGCCGTGGAGAAGGCGCAGGTGATCTCGGAGTCGCTGGCCGAGAACAAAAACCTGGTCGACGCGATGATGGAGGGCCTGCAGCAATCCGTCGAGGCGGGCCGCGTCAGCCGCGATCAGGTCGCCGCGCTGGAGCAGGTCAGCCGGCGCATCGACAAGATCGTCGACGCGATCACCACGGTCTCGATCCAGACCAACATGCTGGCGGTCAACGGCTCGGTCGAGGCGGCCCGCGCGGGTGAGTTCGGCAAGGGCTTCGCCGTCGTCTCGACGGACATCCGAAACCTCGCCCGGGATTCCGCCGAGAACGCCGAGCGGATCAAGGACACGGTCAAGGCCATCCAGGACACGATCGTGTTCGTGCGCGGCGATATCCAGGAGATCGCCGACGGCGCCGCCAGCGAGGTCGAGAAGAGCGGCGCCATCTCCCGCAACTTCGACACTGTGATCAAGGACATGGCCGAGGTGCTGGGCGGCAACCGGGAGATCCTGAGCGGCGCCGACGGCATCACCCGCATGGTCCGGGAAGTCCAGACCGCGATCGAGCAGGTCGCCGCCGCGGCCCAGCAGGCCGCCCGCACCTCCGCGGAGGCCGGGATCGCCGCCAGCGAGCAGGGCAAGGGCGCCGAGCAGCTCGCCGCCGCGATCGAGGAGATCGCCTCGCTCGCCGACGAGCTCCAGGCCGCCTGAGCCGAACCGCCCGGGGAGCGAGAGACCGACCATGGCAAACGCAGCAGCTCAGGCGGTGCAGGCGCCGGATTCCGGGTTCACGCCCGATCCGGGGGAGGCCGCCGCGCAGCCGGACCACGCGGACGGCCGCAGCGAGGCCCGCCAGTTCGTGATCTTCCACGTCGAGACGGAGATGTTCGCCGTCGCGCTGGCCGACGTGCAGGAGATCATCCGGATCCCCGAGGTGGTGCGGGTGCCGTTCAGCCCCGCCTCGCTGCTGGGGCTGGCCAACCTGCGCGGCACGGTCCTGCCGGTGCTCAACCTGCGGGACGTGTTCGCCTTCCCGCCGGTGCTCAACGACGACGCCACCCGGGTGGTGGTGCTCGACCAGGGCAATCCGATCGGCCTCGTGGTCGACCGGATGGCGAACGTGGTCACGGTCGATCCCGAGCGGATCGAGCCGACCTCGGCGATCGAGGGCAGCGTCGACACCAGCCTCCTGACCGGGATGATCAAGGGCGAGGACGGCCGGTCCATGGTGATGATCCTGGACGCGGCCCAGCTGGTGAGCCGCGAGTTCAGCCAGATCGCCACCAAGGTCCGCCGGGCCGCCGGCCAGGTGCAGGGCGCCGACCCGGCTTCGTCCGCCCGGGCCGAGGTCGAGGCGGACGAGGACCAGCTCGTGAGCTTCGAGGTGGCGGGTCAGGAATACGCCTTCCCGATCGAGCGGGTGCAGGAGATCGTGCAGCTGCCCGAGCGCCTCACCCACGTCCCGAACGCGCCCTCCCACGTGCTCGGGGTGATCACCCTGCGCAACCGCCTGCTGCCGCTCGTGTCCCTGCGCGAGATGTTCGGCCTCCCGGCCAAGGAATTCACCGAGACCAACAAGGTCGTGGTGGTGTCGCTGGGCGAGGGCGGGACCCTGTCGGTCGGCGTCGTGATGGACAGCGTCAAGGAGGTGCTGCGGGTCAGCCGCAACCTCGTCGAGGCGATGCCGGCCCTGCTGTCTCAGGACGGCGGCATGGACGAGATCCAGGCGATCTGCCGGCTGCAGGAGGGTCGGCGGCTGGTCTCCGTCCTGTCGGTCGAGAAGATGTTCGACACCACCGAGCTGCGCAAGCTGGCTGCCACGGAGAACGAGGGCATGAGCGCCGACGGACGACAGGACGGAGACGAGCGCCAGGACGCCGCCGACGAGGAGCAGTTCGTGGTGTTCCGCCTGATGGGCGAGGAATACGGCGTGCCGATCGAGGCCGTGCAGGAGATCGTCCGCGTGCCGGACGAGCTGACCCGGATCCCGAAGGCGCCGGCCTTCGTGGAGGGGGTGATCAACCTGCGCGGCATCGTGCTGCCGGTGGTGGACCAGCGCCGCCGCTTCAACCTCGCCGAGGCGGAGCGCAACGACCGCCAGCGGATCATGGTCTTCACCGTCCGCGGCGTCCAGACCGGCTTCATCGTCGATTCGGTCTCGGAGGTGATGCGGATCTCGGCCAAGGCGATCGGCGACGCGCCCAACCTCTCGGACACGCAGACGCGCCTGATCCGCCGGGTCGCCAACCTGGAGAGCCAGAAGCGCATGGTGCTGCTGCTCGACACGATGCAGCTCCTGGACACCCAGGAAGCCGCCGCCGTCCGGCTCAGCACCCATTGAGCGCGGGTCCGGGCCCCGGCTCGGCCCGACGCCCCCTCATCCCGTCACCCTGGCGAGACCCCGCATGATCCGAGCCCTCGTGGCCGATGATTCCGCGTTGATGCGCAGGCACCTCACGCAGCTCCTCGAGTCGGCGGGCGGCTTCACGGTCCAGACGGCCCGCAACGGCCTCGAGGTCCTGGAGGCGCTGCGGACCTTCGATCCGCACGTGATCACCCTCGACGTCAACATGCCCGAGATGGACGGGATCACCTGCCTGTCGCGGATCATGAGCGAGGATCCGCGGCCGGTGGTGATGGTCTCGTCGCTGACCGAGCAAGGTGCCGAGACGACCCTGCAGGCGCTGAGCCTCGGGGCGGTGGACTTCGTGCAGAAGCCCGGCGGCACGATCTCCCTGTCGATCGACCGGATCCACCGCGAACTCCTGATGAAAATCCGCAGCGCCGCGACCACCCGGGTCCGCCGCAGCACCGGCCTGCGCGGGCGCCTGGCCGCCCAGCGCCGGCGCGCCACACCGGAGCCGCCGCCCCGGTCTCCTTCGCGCGCGGGGCCGACCGGGTTGGTGCTGGTGGGCGTGTCCACGGGGGGGCCCGGAGTGCTGGAGGAGATCCTGCCCCGCCTGCCGAAGGATTTCCCCTGGCCGGTCCTGGTCGCGCAACACATGCCGAGCAGCTTCACCGGCGTCTTCGCCCGCCGGCTGAACGACCTCTGCGCCGTCTCGGTGGTGGAGGTCGCCCGGCAGATGCCGATCGAGCCCGGCACGGTCTACATCGCCAAGGGGGATGCCGACCTCGTCGTCACCCGCCGGGGCACCGGCTACTCGGCGACGCCGCTGCCGCAGAGCAACGAGCATATCTGGCATCCCAGCGTCGCCCGCATGGTCGAGAGCGCGCTCGCGCATCTCCCGGCCAACCGGCTGATCGCCGTGCAGCTCACCGGCATGGGCGACGACGGCGCCGAGGCCATGGCCCGGGTGCGGGCCGGCGGCGGCATGACCATCGCGCAGGACGAGGACACCAGCATCGTCTTCGGCATGCCGCACGAACTCATCAAGCGCGGCGGGGCCAGCCTGGTCCTGCCGAGCGACGCGATCGCAGAGCAGCTCGTCGGGTGGCTCCGTGCCCCGGAAGCCGGCGCTCGAGCCGGGGAACGCCGCCGTGGCCCTTAAGAAACCGACCCTGCCGAAGCCCGACGCCGAGGCGCCGCCGCACGCGGATCTCGACGCGCTCACGGCCGCCCTCGCCTCGCCGGAAAGCGGCGAGCGGCGCCGGGCCGCCCGCGAACTCGGCGCCTTCCGGAGGCCGGGCCGCTGCTGTGCGCGCATCTCGGCCGCGAGCCCGCCGCCAGCGTCCGCGCCGTGATCCTGACGACGCTGATCCGCCTCAAGTCCCCCGCGGTGGTGGAAGGCCTGCTGCCCTTGCTCCGCAGCGAGGACAGCGGGCTGCGCAACGCCGCGATCGAGGTGCTCCAGGAGATGCCCGCCGAGGTCGAGCCGCACGTCGCCGACCTGCTGGCCGATCCCGACAGCGACGTCCGCATCCTGACGGTCAACATGCTGAGCCTGCTGCCGCACCCGAAGGCGCCGGACTGGCTGGCCGAGGTCGTGGCGCACGATCCCCACATCAACGTCTGCGCGGCGGCGGTGGACGGCCTCGCGGAGATCGGCAACGAGGCCGCCGTCGCGCCGCTCCAGGCCCTGGCCGCGCGCTTCCCGGAGGTGCCGTTCATCCGCTTCGCGGCCGCCGCGGCGATCCGCCGGATCGGAGGCGCATGATGCAATCCTCCCGTTCCCTCGGGCAGACCGCCTCGGCGATCCAGATCAGCGAGGACGAGTACGAGAAGTTCTACGAGTATTTCTATCGCCGCACGGGCATCTCGTTCAGCGGCAAGAAGGAGTATTTCGTCGAGAAGCGACTCCTGGAGCGGATCGCCAAGACTGGCAGCGACAGCTTCAAGGCCTACTTCACCCTGCTGCGCTTCCAGGCGTCGGGGGAGGAGCTGCAGCATCTCGTCAACCTGATGACGGTCAACGAGACCTACTTCTTCCGCGAGGACTATCAGTTCGATGCCCTGGTTCGGGGCATCCTGCCCGAGATCACCCGGACGCGCCGGCCCGGCGCGACGCTGCGGATCTGGTCGATGCCCTGCTCGACCGGGGAGGAGCCCTACTCGATCGCGATCCAGATCCTCGAACACTGGTCGCGGGCGGACGAGTTCGCCATCGAGATCACCGGGTCGGACATCGATTCCCGGGTGCTGGCCGATGCCCGCAAGGGGATCTACGGCAACCGCTCCCTGCAGCGGTTGTCGCCGGAGCTGCGCAAGAAGTATTTCCGCCGTCTCGGCGACGACCAGTTCGAGATCCACGAGGAGCTGCGCAGCTCCATCGAGTTCTCGATCGCCAACCTATCCGACCCGATCCACATGCACCGCTATCGCGCGATGGACGTGATCTTCTGTCGGAACCTGCTGATCTACTTCGACGACACGTCCCGACGCGCCGCGGTCGAGGCGCTCTACGAATGCCTGATCCCGGGCGGGTTCATCTGCCTGGGCCATTCGGAGAGCATGAGCCGCATGTCGTCGATGTTCCTGCCGCGCAAGTTCGGCGACACGATCGTCTACCAAAGACCGATCGAACAGGATTGAGACGGGCATGTCCGGGAAACGAATACTTGTCGTCGAAGACGGCATCACGATGCGGATGTTCTACCAGGACGTGCTCGGCCGGGCCGGGTTCGTGGTCGAGGAGGCCACCAACGGGGTCGAGGGCCTGGAGAAGGCGCTGCTCGGCGGCTACGACCTGATGATCGTCGACATCAACATGCCCAAGATGGACGGCTACGAGCTGGTGTCCCGGATCCGGCGCGAGCCGTCGCTCCAGGCGACCCCGGTGGTCACGATCAGCACCGAGGCCCAGGACGCGGATGCGAGCCGGGCCTACGAGGTCGGCGCCAACTTCTACATCGTCAAGCCGGCCGATCCCGTGCTGCTGGTCGAGACCGCGCGCCTGCTGACGGGCGCGCAGCCATGACCAACCCCCTGCTGGCTCGGTTCATCCCGGAGGCGCGCGAGCTGCTGCAGGTCTCGGCCAGCGGTCTGCTGAAGCTGGAGCGGAACCCGACGGACGAGACCGCGATCAACGAGGTGTTCCGGGCGGTCCATACGATCAAGGGTTCGTCCGGCCTGTTCGACGCCATGGCCCTGACCCGGCTGGTCCACGCCGCCGAGGATCTCCTCGGGGAGGTCCGGTCCGACGCGCTCCAGATCGACTCCGCGCTGATCGACATGCTGCTCGACAGCCTGGACCAGGTCGGCCAGTGGATCGACGCGCTCGAGCGGCGCGCGGCCTTGCCGGCGGATGCCGACGGGGTGGCGCACCGGATGGCGACGCAGCTGCGTCAGCGCCTGGGATCGCAGGACGACGCGGGGGCGCCGGCGGCGGACGCGCGGCAGGAGGCCGATCCGGCACCCGCCGGAGCGGTCGCGACGGTGCCGCCGGCGCTTCTCGCCCGCCTGCCGGCCGCCGCCTGCCTGGACGCGTTCCGCCGCGCCTGCGGCGGCCAGGCCGTGCATCTGGTCCGCTACACGCCGGAGCCGGGCTGCTTCTTCAACGGCACCGACCCCCTGCTGACGATCCAGCAGGTGCCGGACGCGCTCGCCCTCGACATCGCGGCGACCGAGCCGTGGGGTCCGCTGGAAGATCTCGACCCCTACCAGTGCAACCTGCACTTCGCCCTGCTGAGTACGGCGCCCCGGCCCGAGATCGAGCAGGCGCTGCGCTACGAGCTGGACCAGGTCACCATCGCGGCCGTGCGGCCCCGGGACCTGGTGCGGATCGACGGCGCGGCCAGCGACGGTCCGATCTGGGACGACTTTCGCGAGGCGGCCTCGGGGTTCCTGGCCGCCGGGCGCCACGACGACCTGCGCAAGGCCGTGGGGGCGCTGCGCAGCGTCGCCGGGCCGATGCTGTGGCGGCGGCAGGCGCTGGACTGGCTCGACGCCGCCCTGTCGGCGGGATCGCCCGATGCGGGTCTCGTGGCGGCCCTCGTGGCGGCCGCCGGCTCGGGCCGGCTCGATCCGGCTCCGGCCCTCCCGCGCCGGCCGCGCCGGCACCCGAGCCGACGCCAAAGCCGTCCGCGCAAAGCCGCCGATCCACGGCAAGACCTCGCCCGCTCCGTCCTGGCGAGCCAGCATCGGATCCTGGAGCGCACCGGCTACGACGCGGAACGCCTCGCCTCGGTCGGCACCGTGGTGGGGAACGTGCTCCTGAGCCTCGGCCGCGACGCCGACCGCGCCGCGGTCCAGGCGGCCCTGGCGGAGGCCCGGGCGTCCCGCTCGGTCGCGCCCGTGCTCGACGCCCTCTCGGCTGTGCTGGCCGGCGCCCCGCTCCAGCGCGCCGAGGCCGCGCCGGACCTTGCCGGGACGCTGCCGCAGACCTTCGCCGAGGAGGCCGCGCCGGTCGCAGCCGCCGCCGGCAAGGAGCCCGAGGGGCGCATCGCCGCGAAATCCCTGAAGGTCGATCAGGCCAAGATCGACCTGCTGATGAACCTGATCGGCGAACTCGTCGTCTCGAAGAACGCCCTGCCGTTCCTCGCCAAGCGGGCGGAGGAGACCTACGCCTCGCGCGAGATGTCCCGCGAGATCAAGGAGCAGTACGCAGTCATCGACCGGCTCGCCCAGGAGATGCAGAGCGCGATCATGCAGGTCCGCATGCTGCCGGTGGCCGAGATCTTCGACCGCTTCCCCCGGCTGGTGCGGGACCTCGCGCGCAAGCTCGGCAAGCGGATCGACCTCGTCCTCGAAGGCGAGGACACGGCCGCCGACAAGACCATCGTCGAGGCGCTGGGCGACCCGCTGCTGCACATCGTCCGCAACTCCCTCGATCACGGCATCGAAACCCCGGACGAGCGCCGGGCGGCGGGCAAGTCGGCGATCGCCCGGATCCTGCTCAAGGCCCGCCAGGAGGCCGACAGCGTCGTCATCGAGGTCCAGGACAACGGCCGCGGCATCGATCCGGCGCGGATCCGCAGCGCCGCCGTCGCCAAGGGCGTGGTCGGCCAGGAGGAGGCGGACCGCCTGTCCGACCAGGAGGCGATCAACCTGATCTACCGCCCGGGCTTCTCGACGGCGGCGGAGATCTCGGACCTGTCCGGCCGCGGGGTCGGCATGGACGTGGTGCTGACCACCGTGGAGAAGCTCGGCGGTCAGGTCTCAGTGAGTTCCCGCCTCGGCGAGGGGACGGCGACGCGCCTTGCCCTGCCGCTCAGCATGGCGGTCACCCGGATCATGATCGTGGAGGCCGCCGGCAGCCTCTACGGCGTGCCGATGGACATGATCGTCGAGACCGTGCGGGTGCCGCGCGCGCGCATCCGCAGGATCAAGAAGGCCGAGAACTTCGTGCTGCGCGAGACGATCATCCCCCTGCTGCAGCTGTCGCGCCTGCTGCACCTGCCCGAGCAACAGCAGCAGCAATCCCAGGGTGAGGACGACGCCGCCGTCCTGGTCTGCCACGTCAGCGGCCGACGGGTCGGGCTGATCATCGACAACTTCCGGGAGGGGATGGACGTGATCCTGAAGCCCCTGGAGGGCGTCCTGGCCGGCATCGGCGGCTATGCCGGCACCACGCTGCTGGGGGACGGCCGGGTCCTCCTGGTCCTCGATCTCAGGGAGTTGCTGTGATGGGCATCCGGATCGCCCGCAAGACCGTCCATCTCGAAGGGCACTGCACCGTCGAGGAGGCCCTGCCGCTGCTGGAGGCCCTGCGCAAGCCGGGCCCCCACAAGGTCGTGCTGACCAAGTGCCTCGGGCTCCACGCCGCGATCCTGCAGGTCCTGGCCGCAGCGCGGCCGGCCGCCCTCACGCCGCCCGCCGACCCGGCGCTGGCCGGGGTCGTGATGCCGTTCCTACAAGGGGCCGCGGAGGCCGTCCCGCCGGCGCCCGGAGCGGCCGCTTGACCAGGATCCTGGCCATCTCGAACCGGAAGGGCGGCAGTGGCAAGTCGACGACCTCGGTCAACCTGGCCGCGGAATGCGGCGCCCGCGGCCGGCGTACCCTGCTGGTCGACCTCGACACCCAGGGCCATGCCGGCCTCGGCTTCGGCATCGTGCCGGAGCGCGATGCCCCGACCGCCCACCACATCTTCACGGACCCGGCCTTCGACCTGCAGGATGCCATCCGGCCGACCGTCTTCGCGGGCGTGTCGGTCGCCCCCGCCGACCAGCTGTTCGACGGCACCTCGGCCGTGGACCGCAGCGTCTCGGCCCTGCAGCGCTGCCTGCGCGCGCCGGAGATCGGGGCGCGCTTCGACCTCGTGATCGTCGACACGCCGCCCTCGCTGGACATGATCCTGGTCAACGCCCTGGCGGCGGCCGACGGCGTGCTCGTCCCGATGATTCCGCACGCCCTGTCGGCCGAGGGGGTGCGGCAGCTGGCGCGGCTGTTCTTCCGCATCGCCACCACGGTGAACAGTGACCTGACGGTGGTCGGCCTGCTGCCGGTGATGCTGAACGTGCACACCAATCACCACCGCGAGACCATGCAGGAGATCGCCCGGGAATTCGGAATCGAGCGCGTGCTCACCGGGATCCGGACTGACATCCGCCTGGCGGAGGCGTTCGCCGTCCGCAAACCGATCCGGGACTACGCCCCGTCCAGCCGCGGCGCGGCCGATTACAGCGTGCTGGCCGACGAGCTGACCGCATTCTGGCAGGCCGAGGCGGCGCCCGCACCCCACGCAGCACCCTAGGAGACCGTGTTGGCTACGACGATCATGATTGTTGACGATTCCCCCACGATGCTGATGAGCATCGAGGGCATCCTGGGCAAGGCCGGGCTCGGCGTCGTGAAGGCTGCCAGCGGCGAACAGGCCCTGGAGACCCTGCAGGCGGGCACCAAGCCGAACCTGCTGATCACCGACCTGAACATGGGGGCGATGAACGGCATCGACCTCATCCGCCGGGTGCGCAAGCTCCCGGGCCTGCAGTTCATCCCGATCCTGATGCTGACCACCGAGTCCCAGCAGGACAAGCGCAACGAGGCCAAGTCGGCGGGCGCCACGGGCTGGATCGTCAAGCCGGTGGATCCGGAAGCCCTGCTCAAGGTGATCCGCCAGCTCGTCCCCGGAGCCTGACCATGGCCTGTGCGATGCCGCCGCGCGCGATCCGATGGCTCGGCCCGCTCTGCGCGGCGCTGGCCGCCGTGGCGCTCGCCGCCGTCGGCACGGCCGCGTTCGGCCCCGTGCCGGGTGTCGCCGCCATCGCGGCGGTCGGCTTCGCGGCGACATGGGCAGCCAGCTGGGCAGCCAGTTGGGGAACCGGTTGGGCCGCGGCCCGGGCCGCGGCTGCGGCACGCCCGCCGGCCGGCCCGGAGGCGCACGGGTCTCAGGAGACCATGCCGGCGGCGGCGGCGGCGCCCCCCGGAGGATCGGCGGGATGGGCCCGCCGGGCGGGACGGGGCGGACCCCACGGAGATCCAGGCCACCCTGGCCGAACACCTCGCGGTCTACGACCGCCTGTTCGAACGCGCCGCCACCGACACCGCCTCGGTCACCGTCGAAACCGAGGCCGCCGCCTACGACATCATGACCAGCCTGCGGGAGGTCGACGGCGCGATGACCGAGCTGCTGTCCTTCCTCGACCTGTCCGGCTCCAACGCCCGGGTGATCGAGATCGTGGACCAGACCGACCAGCAGCTCACCACGAACCGCCAGCTGATCGGCGACTTCCTGGTCCGGCGCGATCAGGACATGGCGGAGTGCCGGCAGCGGCTCGACGAGCTCGACGTCGCCACCGCGCAGCTGACCCGGGCCACCGATGGCGTGCAGTCCATCGCCCGCCAGACCAACCTGCTCGCCCTGAACGCTACCATCGAGGCGGCCCGGGCCGAGGCGGCCGGCGCGGGCTTCGCCGTGGTCGCCAGGGAGGTCAAGGAACTCTCGAGCGCCTCGGCCGACACCGCGACCCGGATCGCCCGGGACCTCGCCTCCTTACGCGAATCCATCCGGGAGAATTTCTCCACCCTGGTGACGGACCGCGTCGAGGACGAGCGCGGGGAATTGATGAAGATCGCCGCGGCGATCGCCAGCCTGACCGAGAACATGGAGCGCCTGGTCGCCCATCAGCGCGACACGCTGGTGAAGGTCCAGGAGGAGAGCACCCGCATCGCGCAGCCGATCGTGCGGCTGATCGGCTCGATTCAGTTTCAGGACGTCACGCGGCAGCGTCTTCAGCATCTCGAAGGTATTTTCGCCGCAGCGCGCACGCATCTCCAGGCGCTGGATCTATCGAATCCCTTGACGAAATCTTGGCACGACGTTAAATATTTTGCAGACATCGCGCTCTCAGAAGGACCATCTCCTCCCAAAAGAGATGTCAATGCGATGAACGATATCGAATTGTTTTAGGAATTAGTGACATCCCAATATTACTAACGCGCATGCGTCCTGTAATCAGGTCTTTCGATGCGCCATTCCCACAGACACGCCAGGAGAATTGATCGATGGCATCGATCCTCCTGACGGATGACGTTCCGGTCGTCAGGATGACGGTCCGGCGGTTTCTCGAGCGCGGTCAGCACCGGGTCGAGGAATGCAGCTCCGCCGCCGAGGCGGAGACGCTGCTGGCCGGCCGGCCGTTCGACCTCCTCGTCACCGACCTGTGGATGCCCGGCCGGGACGGCCTGACGCTGATCGGCTGGGTCAAGGCGAACCGGCCCGGCCTGCCGATCATCGCGATCACCGGCGGCGCCCCGCGGGCGCCGCAGCTCTTCTCGATGGAGGAGGCCGCGCGCGTCGGAGCCGACCGCGTGCTCATGAAGCCGGTGGGCATGCAGGAGCTCCTGGCCGCCGTCTCCGCCCTCGCGCCATCGGCCGCCAAGGAGTGACCGAACTTATGTACGGCCTCGGACAAATCCTCCTCCAGAATCGGGCAGGCGTGCTGGACGCGTGGCTCGCGCACCTGCACGACGCCGCCCCGGCGGCCCAGCCGGCCTCGCTGCAGCTGCTCAAGCTCGAACTGGGCACGCTGGTCGAGAAGCTCACGGCCTACTTCCTCGCCAGCGAGGGCGAGGGCGCCGGAGCAGCCTTCAGAACCGTCGAGCAACAGGCCGCCACCATCAGCGCCGCCTGCGCCCGGGACGGCCTGACGCCGATGGAGACCGCCGAGCTGATCCTGGCGCTGAAGGCGATCGCAGGCGCGCTGCTCAACCGCCAGGCCGGCGACGGGATCGCCGAGCCGGACCAGGCGCGCGTCGCCTTGGACACGGCGGTGGACAAGCTGGCCCTCATCACCTTCGCGACCTTCGTCGAGACCCGCGAGGAGATCATCAAGCGCCAGGGCCGGGCCCTCCTCGACCTGGCGACCCCGGCCCTGCCGATCTGGCGCCACATCATCCTGATGCCGCTCGTCGGGATCATCGACACGCAGCGGGCCCGGCAGGTGATGGAGTGGCTGCTGGAGGCGCTCGCCCGCGAGGAGGCGCATATCGCGATCCTCGACGTGACCGGCGTGCCGCTGATCGACAGCCGCGTCGCCCTGCACCTGACCAAGACCGTAGAGGCCGCGCGCCTGCTCGGCTCCCGGGTGATCGTCACCGGCATCAGTCCGGACGCGGCGCAGACCCTCGTGAAGCTCGACGTGGACCTGTCGAGCATGATCACCCGGGGGACCCTGCGGGCCGGCCTGGCCGAAGCCTTCCGGCTCCTCGGCGAGAATGCCAAGGGCCCGATCGAGACGATGCTCTGATGCGCGTCCCCATTCTCCGGCTCGGCCGCGTCCTCCTGACTTCCCTGCCGGCCGACCTGACGGACCAGCAGGTGATGGACCTCCAGATCGACGCCCTCGCGCTGATCCAGGCCGGGAAGGCCGACGGTCTCGTCATCGACATCACGGCCGCGGACGTCGTGGATTCCTACATGGCCCGGATCCTGTCGGAGACGGCCAAGATGGTGAAGATCATGGGCGGGGTCGCGGTCCTGGCCGGGATGCAGCCCGCCGTGGCCCTGACCCTCGTGGAGATGGGCCGGGGCATGATCGACATGGAGACCGCCTTCGATCTCGAGGGCGGCGTGGCCAAGGTCGGTCG
Source organism: Methylobacterium sp. WL1 (assembly GCF_008000895.1). NCBI lineage: Bacteria > Pseudomonadati > Pseudomonadota > Alphaproteobacteria > Hyphomicrobiales > Methylobacteriaceae > Methylobacterium > Methylobacterium sp. WL1. Next base: position 4,369,494 of record NZ_CP042823.1, read on the forward strand.
GATGGTGGCGTCCCGCGGAGGTCGCCATGACGAAGTCCCGGCCGCCTGATCGCGACGGACCGGAGCCGGAGGTGTCCGGCACCGCGACGTGCGCGGTCGTCGACATCCGGGGCCAGGACGACATCCTGCGGGCCCGCCAGGCGAGCCGCGCGGCCGCGGCGGCGATCGGGTTCGGCACCGTCGACCAGACCCGCCTGGCCACGGTCGTCTCCGAACTCACCCGCAACACCCTGACGTATGCCGGCGGCGGCGCGTGCCGCGTGCTGACCCGGGTGACCGCCCACGAGCGGAGCATCGTGATCGAGGTCGAGGATCAGGGCCCCGGGATCGCCGACATCACCGGCGCGATGACGCGCGGATACTCCACCGGGGGCGGCCTCGGGCTCGGCCTCGCCGCCGTGCACAAGCTGATGGACGACATGACGATCGAGACCCGTCCGGGCCGCACGCTGGTCCGGACCGGGATGACGAGGCGCCGATGAGTCCGGAGCCGGACGTGGTGACCGTCAGGGTGACGAGCGAGATCGACGCCGCCGAAGCGCGGCAGGAGGCCCGCCGGCTCGCGCTGCGGCACGGCTTCACCACCGTGCGGGCGCACGGCCTGGCGACGGCGGTCTCCGAACTCGCGATGAACCTCGTCCTCCACACCGACCGCGGCGGCCTGATCCGGCTGACCGCGCAGGATGCGACCGGGGCGGCCGTGATCGAGCTGGTCGCCGAGGATGACGGCCCGGGGATCCGCGACCTGACGCTGGCCATGGAGGACGGCTACTCGACCCGCGGCGGCCTGGGCTGCGGCCTCCCGGGGACGCGCCGCCTGGTCGACGCCTTCGCGATCACGTCGCATGTCGGGGAAGGAACCCGGATCGTCTGCCTGGTGCGGCGGCCATGAGCGCGCGTCCGCAGATCCCAACACCCGTGATCGCCGCGGTGACCCGGACCTATCCCGGCGAGACTGCGTGCGGCGACATGGTCGCGTGGTGGCAGGAGGGGGACGCCACGCTGGCCTGCATCGTCGACGGCCTGGGCCACGGGCCGGACGCCCACCATGCCGCCCGGAGCCTGCTCGCCCTGGTCGAGGGACAGGTGGGCGTCGAGCCGACGCAGCGGCTCGCCACCGCCGACCGCGCCATGCGCCACACCCGCGGCGCCGCCGCGGCCTTGGTGCGGATCGACCCCGCCGCCGGGACCATCACGACGGCGGCGGTCGGCAACATCCAGGGCGCCCTGTTCGCCAAGCGGACGCTCCGGTTCGACGGCATGCCGGGGATCGTCGGGGCTGGCCTGCGCCCGCTCAAACCCCTCGTCGTGCCGTTCGTCCCCGCCGACATCCTGGTTCTGTGGACCGACGGCCTCCGGCCAGTGGACCTGGAGGCCGATCCGCCCTCCCTGCGCGGCGATCCGGAGCGGCTCGCCGCGGACCTGATGGCCAGCCACGGACGCGCGAGCGACGATTGCGGCGTCCTGTGCGTCGCCTTCCGGGGGTGAGGCCGGATGGAACACCTCCTGCGGCGCTACACCGACGGCATGGCGCGCTACGTCGCCACGGCCGCCGAGGCCCCGCTCCTCGACATCGAGGAACTCGGCCGCCTGGCGATCACCGACGACATCTCCCTCGACGAGATCGCCGGCCTGCATGAGGGCGCGGCGCTGGCGCTGTCCGACCGGGGCGTGCCGATCAACCAGCCGGAGATCATCCGGCGCATGTCGGCCTGCCTGAGCGCCTTGATGGTCTCGGCCGCGGTGGCGTACCGGACCAAGATCGACCTGCTCGAGCAGCATCGGCAGCAGGAGCGCGATCGGACCGAGCGGGACCGGCAGCGGCTGGAGACGCTCGGCCAGTTCGTCGGGTCGGTGGCGCACGAGCTGAACAACCTGCTCCAGCCGGTGCGCGGGATGACCGAGCTCATGCTGGCCGACCTGACCGAGGGGCGGCCGCCCGAGCGCGCCGACCTCGAGACCGTCGAGGCCTGCGCGATCCAGGCGGTCGGCGTCATCCAGGGCATCCTGGGCTATGTCCGGCGGGAGACGATCGCGCCCCAGAGCCTCGCCTTCGGGGCCGCCGTGGCGACGTCCTGCACCTTCATCCGGCCGATGCTGCGCGAGCCGTTCGCGGTCGTGATCCGGGACCGCGACACCGAAGTCCTGGCCCTCCAGGGCGAGTTGACCCAGATCCTGCTGAACCTGCTCCAGAACGCCGTGCAGGCCGGCGCGACGGACATGCGGGTCGCGGTCGATCGGGTCGAAGTCGACCGGGTCGGCGGCGACTGGGCCGGCGCCGGATCGCGGCCGCGGATGCGGCTCCGGGTGATCGACGACGGGCAAGGGATGTCGGCCGACGTCGCGGCGCGCGCGCTGGACCCGTATTTCACCACCAAGGCGAGCGGCCAGGGCACCGGCCTCGGGCTCGCGATCGTCCGAAGCATGGTGCTCGGCTGGTCGGGCGACCTGCAGCTCCAGTCCGAGCCCGGGCGCGGAACCACCGTCACCCTGCTGCTGCCGGTCTCGGCCGGCTGAGCCGCCCGGGGGCGGACGCCGTAAGGCCGCGCCGCGGCTGGACTTTCCGGCATCGATCAACAGCCCTCCACCGCAATCGCCGGCGGGGCGCGCGAAAGAGTTGAACCGCCGCGGTTTCCGCGCTTTGTTCGCTATATGTTCTCAACAGGACGGATTGGCGATGCACACGAACCCGCACGAACCGCCGGTGGAGATTCGGCTGAGCGAGGCCGAGGCGATCGCGCTGGCCTATCATCGTGCCGCCCGGGGTGACGCCTGGACCGCTCTGGTCGCGGCGATCACGGACGCCCTGACCGATCTCGGCGAGGCCGAACGACGGGCGGTTCTCCAGGGCCGGCTGATCTCCCGGGGCTATGCCCGCTGCCGGACGGGGGCCGCCTGAGCGCGCGCGCAGTTGACCACAGGGGAGCGCGGACCAAGCCGCCATGGCATCGGTGTCTTGCAACCGGATGCAATTTCTGGTAATATTTCCTGCGTTATGAATATAAACACGGATTCGCCCGCACGGGAGCCGGCCATGGGCGACATCAACGATGAACGGCGCCGCCTGTCGGCGACGTGGCTCAACACCATCGCGTCCGGCGTCGTCTCGGCCGGCTCCTGCGGCTCGCTGCTGGCCTACAGCTTCGGCCCGCGGCCCGGCATCAGCGGCCTTCAGGTGCTGGTGGTCTCGACCTGCGCGCTCGGCCTCGGGGCGACCCTGCACCTCCTCGCGCGCGCGCTCCTGAACAACCGGTGACGGGACCGCGCGGGACAGGACCGCCGGCAGGATCTAAGACACCGACGAACCTGCCGATCCGGGACCCATCATGACGCCGGCTGAGCGCGACCGCTTCGAGAAGTGCCTCGCCCTGGCGGCCCGGGCGCGACCGCGGGCGAGCGGGAGGCGGCGCGGTCCGCCGCCGAGCGCATCGCGGCCGGCGCCGGCCTGACGCTGGCCGAGGCGACCGCGGCCTTGCGCGGGTCCCAGCCCTCGGCCGCCCGGGAGCCGCCGCACCGGCCGCCGCCCTCCCCCGCGGCGGCCCTTCGCGTGGGCGCAGCCGAAGGAGCCGGTCAAGCCGATCACGGTCGAGGAATTGCGGCGCCAGAAGGCCGAGACGGACGCGTGGAAGAAGCGGGCGGCCGCCTCGGCCGAACTCAAGCGGAAACGGGAACGGGCCGAGCAGGAGGCCTACGCCGCCCTTCAACGCGCCGAGCAGGCCGAGCGCGACCGGGAATGGGCCGCCGCACGGGCCCGCCGGACTGCGCCCTGAAGTCCGCAATCGCCCGGCGGATCACGACGTGCCGGGGCCGGAGGCCAGGGTCTGGCAAGTGAGGGTTTGGCCTGCGAGGTCGGTGGCGTCGTCCGCGTGGCGGCCGGCCGCGAGGGCGCGCTTGACCGTGGAGCGGGCCGCGTCGATCGCGATGGCCGCCGCCGACAGGGTCCTGGCCTCGGTCGGCCGCTCCAGGGCGTGCTTGGCGATGTCGCCGGCGAGGTCGTCGATCTCGCGGGCCAGAGCGGCGAGGCGCTCGGGCTCGGTACGGCCGCCCCCCTCCGTGTCCTGGACCTCCTGCCGGATCGCCAGGAGCCGGTCGGTCGCCTCCTCGATCCGCTCGCGCCGCAGGCGGGACAGGCGCTGCCCGACCCACGCGAAGGCCGAGCCGATGCCGCCGCCCAGGAAGGCGACGAGGTAGATCCAGGTCTCGTAGCGCTCCACGAAGCTCTGCTGCTCGCGCTCGAAATAGTCGACCGCGCCCGGATGGATCGGCAGCCGCGCGCTGGTGGCCCCGGCCGTGCTCTCGTAGGCGGGGGCCTGGACGTAGTCGGCCGCCGGGGCGACGTTCGCCATGCCGCTGCGCAGCTCGAACAGGTGCTGGGTCACGTCCGCCGCCACGGAGCGGGGCAGGCTGGAGCGCGCCATGAGCCGGTAGGACGCCCCGACCGTGTGGACGTCCGCCTCCGGCACCTTGGGACTGCCCCCGAAGGTCTCGGCCGGCATGCTGACCATCTGGAGGCGCGGCATCCGGGCCACGATGGCGTCGGCATTCTCCACGTCCACGAACGCGACCTTGCGGCTGCGGCTCGCCGCCTGGACGCGCTCCACGATGCGCTGCGCCGTCGGGGCGGTGGGGGCGATCACCGAGACGACGGCATCGACCTGCTTAGCGGTCAGGGCGTTGGTGAGGTCGGCCTCGCCGACTTCCACGAGGGCGACCTGTCGGGGCGGAAGCGGCCCGGTGATGTCCCGGCCGGCCAGGGTCAGGCCGTAATGCGCCAGCATCGACCGGATCAGCGTCTCGTCGGCGTCCCGGTGGGCCAGGATGGCGAGGCGCTTGCGGTCGAGGTCGGGGAACTTGGTGATGCCGGACGCCTCGGGCGACGCGATGATCATGGCCTGATCCCGCAGGATCGCGAGCGTCAGGCCGTTATCCGGCAACGCGACATCGGGACGGACCACCGCCAGGTCGGCGCGACCGTCGCGAAGCGCCTCGGCGCTGTCGCGCACGTCGTCGAAGGGCAGGATCGTGAGGCGAATTTCCTTGTGCCGCTTCGCCAGGGCCTCCGCGTAGGCCTGGATCACCGCCGGCTCGGTGCCGTCGCGCGGGGCGACCGCGACCGTCAGAACCGTGGCGCGCGAGGCCCAGTAGGCGAGGGCGGCGGCAAGCCCGAGCCCGATGGCGAGCGCCAGGAAGACGATCTCCGGACGCAGGAGGAGTTTTCCGAACCGCCTCATCGGCCGCGCCCTCCCGGGGCCTCAACAGGACGGCGCCCGGCCCCCCGGGGAGGCCGGACGATGTCGGTCGCCGATGCTCTACGACCGCCCGACGGTTGCGGAAAGACGCGTCCGACGTGTCCGGATCGGACGCGCGATCAGCGGCCGCGGCGGGTGAGCCAGCCGGCCGCGAAGGCCAGGGCGGCGAGGCCGAGCAACGTGCTGGTGCGGTTGCCGTCGGCGTAGCGGACCGCCTGGCGGCCGTAGACTTCACCGCGGCGGCGGGCTTCGCGGGCGAGATGGCGACCGTCGTCGATCAGGCCGTCGGCCCGCTCGTAGGCGGCGTGGGCCAGGTCGCGGCCGTCCTCGGCGAGATCCTCGGCGCGGTCGCGGGCGCGGCCGTAGGCGTATTGCGCCCCGCCGGCCACCTGGTTCACGGCGCCGCGGACCTGGCGGGCCGGATCGCCGGTGAGGCCGCCGAGGGTGGACTGGGCCCGGCCCTTCACGTGCCGGGACGCGCCACGGATCTGGTCGCGGTTCATGCTGCTCTCCTGGTTTCGCGGTTGATCGGGGCGGGACCGGGCTGGCCGGCCCCGCCGCTCGGGCTCAGTGCTTGCCGGTGATCTTGTCGGCGAGGTTCTTGGCGCCGTCCTTGGCGTCGCCGACGGTCTTCTGCGCTTCGCCCTTGAGCTCCTGGGCCTTGCCCTCGGCCACGAGCTTGTCGTTGCCGGTGACGTTGCCGGCGGCCTGCTTGACGTTGCCGACGGCCTCGTTGGCCAGGCCCTTGATCTTGTCGGTGGTGCTGCTCATCGAAGGTCTCCTTGCGGGGTGCTGCGGGTGGCCGGCTCGTGCCGGTCGGGCGATGTCCCCGCCGGGAGGGCGGGGACCGAGGGGGGATCAGGCGCGGCGGGCGTCGTAGGCGCCGACCAGGGTCTCGGCCTTCGGGGCGCCGAGGCGACCGCCGAAGAAGGCGGCCAGCGCGCCGAGGATCAGCGCCAGGGCGGCGTAGAAGGCGCCCTGCGTGGCGGCGGACTTGGCCGCCACGGCCGCCGCCTCGGCCTTCTGCTTGGCGGTGGCGACCGCCTGGTCGTACTGCTTCTCGTAGTCCTGGATCTGCTGCTTGGCCTGGTCGACCGGGATGTTCTGGGCCTTGGCCAGGGCGTCGGCCGCGCGGGCCTCGGCCTGGGCCTTCTGGCTCGGATCGCCGGTGAACAGCGCCTTCACGGCGGCGACGGCGGCGTCACGGGCGGCCTGCGGGTCCTGGCCGGCGGCCTGCTGGCGGACCGTGCTCTCGATCCCGTCGAGCGGGTTCGTGATCTTGGACAGCGACGGCGCGGCGGCCTGAGCGGCCGTCTGCACGGTGCCGCCGACGAGCGAGCCGGCCCCCGCCCAGGGTGCTGGTCACGCCGCTGAACGCGCCGCCGACGATGCCGCCGACCGCCGAGGTCAGCAGGTACAGCACCACCAGGGTGGTCACCGCCCAGGACACCAGGCCGTGCAGGCCCGCCGTCCCCGCGAGCGGCCTGCCGGACAGGCGCCCGGCGATGGCGCCGCCGATCAGCGAGGCGACGATGCCCGAGGCGACGAACCAGACGCCCGCGCCGATCGAGGCGGTCGAGGCGGCCGGGTTGTCGGCGGCCACGGGGCCGAAGGACGAGAGCCCCACGCCGGCGCCGACCAGGTTGAGGATCACCTGGGTGACCAGGGCCGTGGTGGCGCCGGCGAAGATGGCGCCCCAGGAGACCTGGTTGAGCAGGACGGCGCGGGTATCGGCCTGTGCCTGGCTGGCGAGGGGTGGAACGGTGGTCTGGATCGTGGTCACGCTGCTACTCCGGGTCGTCGGTCGTCGTTGAAGTGAGATCTGCGGTTCAGTCGCGGCTGGCGCTGACGAGGAGGCCGAGGCCGAAGCCGACCAAGTCGGCGACCAGCAGGGAGGCGAGCGGGTACTCGGCGACCTGATGGCTCACCTCGCGGGTTCCCCGGCGCAGGTAGTGGCCGCCGCGCTCGTAGGCGTCCTCGGCGTAGTCGGCGGCGTCGTCGGCGTAGGTGGAGGCTTGGCCGGCAGCCTGTCGCACCGTGTCCTTGGCCTGGCCGTAGAGGTTCTCGGCCTGCCCGCTCGCTTCGCGGAACCGGCCTTCGACCGAGTCGCTCTTCGAGCCGGTGAGGTCGCCGACCGCGCTCTGCACCTTGCCGCCGAGATCCTTGGCGGCGCCCGTGATCCTGTCGATGTCGACCATGTCGTTCTCCGGTGATGGGTTGGTGTGTTTCGGGGGATGGCGCCCGCGAGGAGCGCCGGTTGGAAACCTGTGTCAGTCGGTGCCCGGCTCGGCCTGTTTCGGAGGCCGGGCCGCACGCTTCTGCCGGCGGCCCTCTGCCTCGACCTGGGTATCGCCGGTGAGCTTGCCGATGGCCTCCTTGACCGAGGCCTTGAGATGCTCGGGGGACAGTATCTTCGCTCGGTTGGCCATGGGCGCCCTGCTGCGTTCGAGATGACCCGGGACCAACCACCAGATGCGCTTCGTAACAGCGCAATCAATGGTATAAATATACCGCTCCTGCGAAAGTATTCCCTCTGATTTTTGCGATGGCCGGTCGAGCCGGCACTACGAAATGGCGCGTCAGCACGATCGGTTGACCGGCGATGCCTGTTGCGCGATCCGTTCCGCTCCCGCATGGTCTCCCTGCCCTATCGGCAGCGGGGCACAAACGGGTTGCGCACAAGCAGGTTCCCTCACCTGCGTTGTTTTCACTGGTATGCCTGCATCACTGACGCAGTTGTTATCGACCAGGGCCAATGTCCGGCGTGCTGCAGTCCGATGCATCGGATCGGCTCCGAGGCCGGCCCGATCCCCCGATGGGGGGTGCCGCGGCCCTCCACTGCCGGACGTCACCGCCGGGCCCGAACAGGCCGGACCACCCCGGGCGGTGCATAAAGCCACAGGGGCGGACCCATCCGGCGGGCGGCCTGTTGCTAACCGCCGGCCGCATCGGCGGGTCAACGAGGTTCAGAAATGGCAGAACAACTCTCCGGTCAGGACGGCCGGCAGGGCAAGCGCGGCAAACCTGCGCTGTATGTCTTGATCGTCAGCGTGGCGCTCATGGCCGCGGCGCTCGCCGGGCTGATGACCTGGCAGGGCGCCAGTTCCCCGCCCGATTACGCCAGCAAGAGCCAGGACGCCTCGCGCAAGCAGATCACCGGCAGCGAGAACGGCACGGGCGGCACGGCCTCGCCGTCCAACAGCAGCGCGGTTCCGGGCGGCAACCCGTCCTATCCCCAGCCGGCGACCCGCAGCGCCAATCCGTGACCCGGCACGACCACCGGTGCGCGGCGGAGATCTGCCGCGAGCAGGGTTGGGGCGTCGGGACCTGCCTGATCGGCGACGCCGGCTACGGCCCGACGGTGATCCGGATCACGGCGTTGGGCGACACGGTCATGCTGGCCAAGATCGTCAGCCACGGCCGCATGGCCGTGGCCTACAACGAGGCACAGGCGTGGTCCCTGTCACTGCGCGACTGGCGGGCGGTCGGCTGATCCCGGTCCGGTGTGGTAAGAAGCGCGCCGGGACGGGAGCGGTATCGCACCGGCGGCGGCGACGCGAACCCCGCTGGACGATGCGCGCCGGGGCCTTTGGCCGCGAGCCCCGGTCCGCGACCGTCGGCTGTGCCAAACGACGAGGTGAACGATGACATCGCTGCTCGATCAACTCCGCACCATGACCGTGGTGGTCGCCGATACCGGCGACATCGGCGCCATCGAGACGCTCAAGCCGATCGATTGCACCACCAACCCGTCGCTGTTGCTGAAGGCCGCCGGCATGGAGGGCCTCGCCCCGATCGTCGACGAGGCGGTGGCCTGGGGCAAGGCGCAGGGCGGCGAGACCGAGGATGTCGTCCAAGCGGTGGCCGACCGGCTCGCCGTATCGGTGGGCGTCGCGTTGACCAAGCTGGTGCCGGGGCGCGTCTCCACCGAGGTCGACGCCAACCTCTCGTTCAACACCGAGCGGACGCTGGAGAAGGCCCGGGCGATCATCCGCGCCTACGACGAGCGCGGCGTCTCGCGCGACCGGGTGCTGATCAAGATCGCCTCGACCTGGGAGGGGATCCAGGCGGCCCGCGTGCTCCAGCGCGAGGGCGTCGACTGCAACCTGACCCTGCTGTTCTCGCTGGTCCAGGCCATGGCCTGCGCGGATGCCGGCGTGTTCCTGATCTCGCCCTTCGTCGGGCGGATCACCGATTGGTACGCCAAGGCCGAGGGGAAGACCTTCACGGCCGCGGAGGATCCGGGCGTCCAGTCGGTGCGGGCGATCTACGCCGCCTACAAGGCGCGCGGGATCAAGACCGTCGTGATGGGTGCCTCGTTCCGCACCATCGGCCAGATCCAGGCGCTCGCGGGCTGCGACCGGCTGACCATTTCGCCGAAGCTGCTGGAGGAGCTGGCCGCGACGGAGGGCGATCTCCCCCGCGCCCTGTCGCCCGAATCCTACGGCGAGCCGCCCGAGGTGCCGGCGACGGACGAATTCTCGTTCCGCTGGGAGATGAACGAGAGCGCCATGGCCACGGAAAAGCTCGCCGAGGGCATCCGGCAGTTCGGCAGCGACCTGCGCGCGCTCCACACCCTCATCCGCGAACGGCTGGCGCGGGGGTGATCTGAACGCGGATCCAACATGGTGCGGTGCGGCCCGGCCCGTAACGCGGGTCGGACCCGCGTCCCGCCGGTGGATCGTTCAAGGTAACAGCCGAGTTTAGTCCCCGCCGCATCGGTCGCGGTTCGGAGTGAGCCGTGTACAATCCTTTCTTCTCGTGGATGATGCTGGCGATCGAAGCCCAGCGCGTGGTCGAACTGCGCCTCGTCCGCCTCGCCTGGGGCGGCAGCGAGGGGATGGCCGAGGCACACTCCATGGTGACCGAGAAGGTGGAGGCCGCAGGCGAGGCCATGACGACGCTCATGCTCGGCGGCTCGCCCGAGACGGTCATCGCACGCTACCGCGAGCACGTCGCCTCGAACACCAAGCGTCTGACCGCGGCCTGACGGTCCGGCGACCGCCGTCACTGCCCCATGCGGGCTGGGCGGCAGGCCCCGATCGGGGTACCTCTTCTCTCGCCGAGGCGCGATATCGCCCCCGGCGACGGTCGCCTGACGTGCGGCCCAGGACGGATCTGAACGCCTGCCATGATCGAGCCGAACCAAACCGCCTTCATCGTGAAGGTCGCCCGCCGGGACGAGGACACCCCGGACTGCCTGCTGACGGTGTTCTACGCCGTGATCGCGGACGATCCCGACAGCGGGGTCAAGATCGTGCGGGAGGCCGTGAAGGATGGGGCCGAGGTCACGCTGACCGAGGTGCGCCTTTCGCAGGCGACCGCACAGGCCATCGACCTGCGCCCGGGCTACGCGCGCGCGCTCTGACCGGAATTCGGCTTCCACGCCCATCCGTGTTGAGGGGCGAAATCGGATGGGCGTGGAAGGCCAGCAATCGGCTGGTGCAATGGGCGTAGAGCGACAGGGTTAACGGTTCCTTACCGCCGCGCCCGCTCAGGAATGCGGTGCGATCCAGCCGAGGACCGACGCGCAGCGCTCGGCCTGGAGGCGGGTTAACCCGGAGGCGACCGCCGCGCCGTTGCGGTAGACCACGAAGGTGCCGTCGTCGGTCGCGCGGATCTTGATCGACGCCATCACGCGTCTCCGCCGACGAACGCCTGAAGCTGCGTCAACCCGCTCGCGGTGATCTGCCAGGTCGCGAGCCCGTCGCTGACCGCGATCCGCTCCAGGTGGCCGACACTCTCGAGGGCCGTGAGCCGGCTGTGATCGCCGGGCCAGGATGCGTTCGGCTTTCGCTCAATGGAGATCCGAGATTTGCCGGAACCGGCGGCCTTATTGAGCAGGCGGCGCTCGTGATTGACCAGCATTGGCACTCCTGGGCAGTTCCAATCGGGACGCATTACTTACGTACAAGCTGGCCTATATGGCCAAGCTTGGCAACCCCATGCCCTGAAAAGCCCATGCTCTGAAGACCCCATGCATCGGTCCATTTCGTCGCCCTGGATCAGGATGCCAGCGCCAGGTCCGCCCCGGCGAAGCCCAGCCCGGCCAGGAACAGGCAGCCGCCCATCCTTTCGAGCAAGGCCCGGTATCGCGGCGCCCACAGGGACGCGGCGACCAAGCCCGTGCCGGCCGCCACGCAGAACACGCCCAATCCCATCATGCCGGCCTCCCGGTCGAACCGCGCCGCGGAGACGACCGCTCCCGAACCCGAAAGGTTGCGGCCCCTATGGGTTGTCGACAGGCAAATCTTGCGTCGCCGGCGGAGGGGCCGGCCCTGCGGACGGCCCTTTCGGAAAGCCGCGACCCGTTCGCGGCCGGCTTCGTACCGGCGCGACCTCACGCGAACATGTCGGGCTGCGTCGCGGCGATGTGGCTGTAGAGGGTCTGGAAGTGCAGCCAGCCGATATAGTCGCTGCCGACATGCTCGCGGCTGTAGCGGGCGGTCTTCTCCGACAGGAGCTGTGGCTTGATCCCGGTCGCCTCGATCAGGAGTTGCTGCTTGCAGACCCGCTCCAGGGCGATGAACCAGAACGCCGCGTCGTCGATGCTGTGGCGGCTGCAGGTGAGCAGGCCGTGGTTCTGGTGCAGCACCCCACGGTTGCGGCCGATCTGCTGGGCCACCGAGAGGCCGCTCGCCTTCTCGACCGCGACCGCCCCGGCCGAGGCGCCGATCACCGCGTGGCTGTCGTAGAAGGCAGCCGCATCCTGGCTGATCATGTCCAGCGGCCGGCCCGTGGCGCACCAGGCGGTGCCGTAGGTCGTGTGCGCGTGGCACATCGCCATCACGTCGGGGTGCTCGTCGTGCACGGCGGCGTGGAGCACGAAGCCGGCGCGGTTGATCGCGTAGCGTCCTTCGACCACGTCGCCCTTGTGGTCGGCCAGGATCAGGTTCGACATCCGCACCTGCGAGAAGTGCACGCACATCGGGTTGGTCCAGTACAAGTCCGGGCGCTCGGGATCGCGGATCGTGAGGTGCCCGGCGAAGCCGTAATCGAACCCGTGCATCGCGAAGGCCCGGCAGGCCGCCACGAGGTGCTGCTTGCGGTATTCCCGTGCCTCGGCGTGGTTGGCGAACTGGGGGATCTCCGGGAAGATCAGGCCTGCCTGCTCGGGCTGGTAGATCGAGGTCCGCTTGCGGCCGGCGCTGTCGGGGGGCAGGTCGATGGCGACATCGCTGTCGTGGGCGTGGTCGTCGAGCATGGCGTGTCCTCTCGTCGGGTGATGCGGGAATGCGGACCGTCCGCGTCCAGCCCGGCGCGGGGCCATGCCGAACGGCGGGGTATCCCCGGCCGCCCCGGCGCGTCTGGCTGTCGTCCCGGCCGTCTTCGCAGCCCGATCGGCACTATCGTGCCACCATCCGTCGTTGACAAACGACGATTTTTCACGATTTCCGTGAATCCATTTCACGGATTGCAGCATGCGGCAGATCCCGAGCTTTCCGGCGCTGCGGGCCTTCGAGGCGGCCGCGCGTCTCGGCAGCTTCGCCCGGGCGAGCGAGGAACTGCACCTGACGCCCTCGGCGGTGAGCCACCAGGTCCGCGCACTGGAGCGCATTCTCGGGCGCGCCCTGTTCCGGCGCGCCAACCGCCGGGCCATCCTGACCGCCGACGGCGAGCGCCTGTGTGCCGGCCTCGCGCGGGCCTTCGACTCCATCGAGGCGCTCTGCGCCGAGCTGAGCCCGCCGTCGCCCTCGTCGCTGGCGGTGCATTGCACGCCGAGCTTCGCGGCGAAGTGGCTCGGGCCCCGGCTGCCCTCCTTCGTGGCGGCGCATCCCGGCATCGGCATCCGCCTCTCCAGCGGCGCCGAGCCGGTCGATCTCGCCCGACACGAAGAGATCGACATCCTGATCGCCTATGGCAGCCCCCCGACCGGCCCGGGATTGACGGTCGAGGCGCTCGGCCGGGAAGAGATCGCGGCCCTGTGCACGCCGGATCTCGCCCGGGCGCTCGGTCCGGTCGAGGCCGCGACGGTCGCGCGCATCCCCCGGCTGGACTCGTCGTTCAGCCCGGTGCGCTGGCCGGACTGGTTCGCCCTCAACGGCTTGCCGGCGCCGGCCTCGGCGCCCGGGGCGGCGTTCGATCGCGGCGCCCTGGTGATCTCCGCCGCGGTCCAGGGGCTCGGGGTGGCGCTGGAGAGCCTGCGGTTCGCCCAGGCCGAACTCGGCGCCGCGCAGCTGGTGCGGCTCGGCGAAGGCCGCCTGAAGAGCCTGTACCGGGACCTCCACTTCATCTGCACCCGTGCCCGGGACCGGGATCTGGAGAAGATCCGGGCGTTCCGCCGATGGCTCCTCGAGCGGGAGCACGAGAGCCGCGTCGCCGGCTAGGCTGTGCCACCTGGCGGCAACGTCCCTTCGTCGCCGCATGGGCCAGGGTCGCGGCATGGGCAGGTGCACCGCATGGGCAGGTGCGGAAGCGCATGATAATGCCGAACCGGCAAGACCCCACAAACGCGGCGGGCACGCGCGGAGAGGTCCGACCGACCGCGAAACGCCGGGAGAGCGCCATGTCCCTGTTCGCCAAGCTGCAGCGTCGCGCCGACGAGGGTCGCCCCGTCCGCGTCGGCCTGATCGGCGCCGGCAAGTTCGGCTCGATGTACCTGTCCCAGGCGCCCCGGACGCCCGGCATCCACCTGATCGCCGTGGCCGACCTGTCGCCGGACAGGGCGCGCCAGGCCCTGCGCCGGGTGGGCTGGGACGAGGCCCGCTTCGCGGCCCCGACCCTGGAGGAGGCCGCGCGGACCGGGGCGACATGCGTCGGCGACGACGCCGACGCCCTGATCGCCAGCCCGTTCCTGGACATCGTGATCGACGCCACCGGCAGCCCGGCCGCCGGCATCCGCCACGCCCTTAAGGCCTGCGAACACCGCAAGCACATCGTGATGGTCAACGTCGAGGCCGACGTGCTCGCCGGCCCGCTCCTGGCCCGCCGCGCCGCGGAGGCCGGTGTGATCTACTCCATGGCCTCGGGGGACCAGCCGGCGCTCATCGCCGAGCTGGTCGACTGGGCGCGCACGATCGGCCTGGAGGTGGTCTGCGCCGGCAAGGGCACGAAGTACCTGCCGGCCTACCACGCCTCCACCCCCGACACGGTCTGGGGGCATTACGGCTTCAGCGCCGAGCAGGTCGCCGGCGGCGATTTCAACGCGCAGATGTTCAACGCCTTCCTGGACGGGACCAAGTCGGCCCTGGAGATGGCCGCGGTGGCCAATGCCTGCGGGCTGACCCCGCCCCGCGACGGCCTGGCCTTCCCGGCCTGCGGGGTCGACGACCTGCCCACGCTCCTGCGTCCGGTGGCCGATGGCGGGATCCTGACCGAGCGCGGCACCGTCGAGGTGGTGTCGTCGCTGGAGCGCGATGGGCGCCCGGTGTTCCGCGACCTGCGCTGGGGCGTCTTCGCGGTGTTCGAGGCGCCGAGCCGCTACGTGCAGGAATGCTTCGCGCAATACGGGCTGAAGACCGACGCCAGCGGCCGCTACGCCGCCACCTACAAGCCCTACCACCTGATCGGCCTGGAACTCGGGATCTCGGTGGCGTCCATCGCGGTGCGCGACGAAGCCACCGGCGCCACCGGGGCCTGGCGCGGGGACGTGGCGGCCATCGCCAAGCGCGCCCTGAAGGCCGGCGAGCGCCTCGACGGCGAGGGCGGCTTCACGGTCTACGGCACGCTGATGCCGACGGCCGATTCCCTACGGGAGGACGCCCTGCCGATCGGTCTGGCGCACAACCTCGTCCTGACCAACGACATCCCGGCCGGCCATCCGGTCCGCTGGAGCGACGTGGCCTACGATGCGAGCCATCAGGCCATCCGCATCCGGCGCGAGATGGAAGCCGTGTTCCGCGCCGAGCTGGGTCTGGCGTCACCCGCACAACAGGTCGCTTGACCGACAGATAGGCCCGGCCGCTCCGGCGCGGCTGGGCGTCTGAGGATCGCACGGACACGGGATCGCGCTGACGTTCCCTGTCAGGCACTACGCCAGATCCTGAGAGTGGTTGGTTGTCTGCGACGGGAAAGGGCTAGGCCCTGCATCCGTCCTGTACTTCGTAGGAATGGCGCGCCAGTCTGAACAAAAATGCGAACACTTATGTCATTGAGGTCGCGCGATAATTTTAAAGCCTAGCGGCTACCCGGTACGCCACTATCGGCGTGAGACCTTACCAAGTCGCAACCCGCCCTCCGAAACCGGACGTTCCGCAATGCGCCCATTCCGGACATTCGGCCACCAAATGGTATATCCCCTAAGCAGACCTTAGCACGGGGCTGTTAGCCTTTCGCGTTGGGTGCTTCGGCAGACCGCGGTCCTCGACACTACCAGCCACCTAAAAAGTCGGACCGAACGACCATCGGCGGCGTCGCGTTTCCCTATCATCCTACGGGCGAAGGGTGCGGCTGCCATGCGTATATTGAGGGGACCGTCTGAGCGCTCCGACCCTTGCCTGCCTGGGGCAATTCAGATGTAGGCTGACGCAAGAACCGGCGAGCCTTTGAGGGCGTGGGCGAGCACCTCCAGTCCGTGCGTAATCTGCTGCCGAGTCGAGGGGCCGCCGAGACAGAGACGCACCGCTTCCGGTGGCGGTCCCGCGACGCAAAACGGATCGCTGCCGATCACGCCGAGCCCTGCCGACCGGCCTTGGCTGGCGAAGGCCGAGCGCGTCCAGCCCGCCGGCAGCGTGATCCAGAGGTGGAACGCATGCGGATCGGCGGTGTAGGTCCCAGCCAGTAGCAGTGCGGTTGCGATACGCTGGCGTGCAGCCAATTCAGCGCGAACGAACTGCACGATAGCCTCCGCCGTGCCATCCATAATCCACCTCGTCGCCAAGGCCGTCGAAATCGGCGAGGCCATGACCGTGGCAGCACGCAGGGCGCCGCCCAGCGGCAGGGCGGAACGGGCGCATGGGGCTACCAGGAAGGCGAGCCGAAGACCGGCGCCCAGACATGGAGTTGACCCCGTTTGTGGTCCACGGCCTATGCAAATTCTCGGGCTGTTGGAGTTGACCCCGTTTGTGGTCCACGGTCTAAGCAAGTTCTTGGGCTGTGACAGCTTGGTTGGCGAAGGCTCAGAGCGTCAAGCCGCCCAGGGCCGTGTGGGGTCGATCTTCGTTGTAGTGGCACCTCCATTCCTCGATGCGCTCGCGGGCATCGGCCAGTGACAGGAACCACGAGGCGTTCAGGCACTCCACTCGGAGGCGGCCGTTGAACGACTCGATGTAGGCGTTGTCGGTCGGCCTGCCCGGTCGGGAGAAGTCGATCTCGACCCCGTTCAGGTAGGCCCATTGCCCGACGGTATCGGTGGCCGCAAACCCGGTCGATCGCCAGGAACAGGATCAGTTTGCCGTCCGCGTGGCGCGACTCGCACCTATCGATATGCGCGTAGCCGATCTCGTAGGTCTTGAAGCGTTTGCGTGCCTGCGCCGTCTCGGCTGCCGGAAGACGGCAGATGCCGTGCCGTTGCAGGGCCGAGCGGCTCAAGTTCGGGATCGTGTCGCGCAGACAGCCCAGGACATCGGCGAGCGGCAGCAGCGTCCGACCCCGGAACTCGACCACGATGGCTTCCTGGGCTGACGTCAGCACGGCACTCTTGGGCATCTTCCGCCCAATCGGAGCGTCGGTCGTCACCCCGCGCCCGCGCCATTTGGCGACCGTCTTCGGGGTCAGGTCATACGCCACGACAAGGGCGCGGCTACTTTCCTTCGACCTTTGGAGTTCGGCTCGTCCTTAGGCCGGCTCAGGATGAGGCACGCGGCGTCGTTCGGGCGCTACCGTGAAAAATTCCTGCCACGAAGAATTCCTGCCAGAGTACAAC
The DNA here is from genome assembly GCF_008000895.1 of Methylobacterium sp. WL1. Taxonomy (NCBI): domain Bacteria; kingdom Pseudomonadati; phylum Pseudomonadota; class Alphaproteobacteria; order Hyphomicrobiales; family Methylobacteriaceae; genus Methylobacterium; species Methylobacterium sp. WL1. The sequence continues at coordinate 4,386,546 of NZ_CP042823.1, forward strand.
CTCCGCCTGACGCATCAGCGTCCATGATGCACCATCACACGTCGGGACTGTACACCCTGAGTTCGGCTGGAAGCATTGCGGGTGCGATGCGCCGGCGCGCAGTCCATTCCTCGCGAACGAACTTCACGAGGGCCTCGCTGTGCCAACCCTGGAGAAGGCGGGGGACCGACGCCTGCAAGGGGGGATCCGGATTCTCAGCGCAGGACGGCGCCCGGATCGAACCGGGCGCCTCGTCACAAGTCACCAGCGCTGATGCCAGCCGCCGCCGTGCCAGCCGACATGCCTGTAGCCGCCGTGCCATCCCCAGGGACGATGGAGGCCTACATGGCGATACCCACCCCATCGGTGCCAGCGCCGGCCGTACCAGCCAACCCGGCGGTAGCCGTAGAAGACCGGACGATAGACGACTGGGCGGTACACTATGTTCGGGCGGTAATATCCGTAGAATCCGCGGTGCCCTCCGATGCCGCAGCCGTCCCGTGCCTCGGCAGCCCCGGCGGTCGCAGCAATCGTACCAAGAGCGAGAACGGCCGCCCCAGCGATTTTCATCCGCATTGGCATCTCCTCTATTGTGATAGATGCTAAACAAGCATATCTAATTTGCGGTTGCGATATTATTCTGAGATTTTTGTTTCCTATTATGTCGGGAGACGCTCATCTTGTTTCGCAATGTCAATGGCGAGGTGCCTGCCACGTCAGCCGAACTTGCTTGCCGTCCAGCGACCGCTGCAGGAAACAGGACCGGCGAGGTTCCAGCGCCCTGATCCGGCGGATGCTCGGAGTCGTCCCTTGACGGCGATGCTGGCCAGCCCGCTCTTGATCGAACCGACGATGCGGCCGTCGTCCGCGACCCGTCCGGAGGCGTTGGTCATGCTGCCGCCCGGGTCATCGACGGCGCCGTTACGAACGACGATAGGATATCGGTACGGCCCAGTGCAGCTGCCGCCATCGACGGTCGCGGAGACCGACCATCGCCCATCGAATTTGGTCTGAGCAGCGACTGGAGCTGGGGCGACGCACGCAATGGTCAAAGCCAGCGCGGAGATCTTCCAGTGGGGTGACATGGGCTCCTCTTCAGGACCGGCCCGTCAGGGGCGGCACGATGTCGTCGTCGTCCAGGGACAGATAGCGGACCATGAGTTCGCCCGTGGCCCGGGCCACGAAGTCCGCTATCGGCTCGCCGGCATGGGGCGGGATGAGTTCCGTCAAGCGCAGACCCCCGAGGGTCGCCATGAGTTCGGAACGTGCCATGCCGGACTCGACGGCTTCCTGGATGGCAAGCGCCTCGTATGCCTCCAAGGATATGCTCAGGCGCGTTGGCCCGGGTCGGTCGGCACACCCGGAAGAGGATCGGAGTCGATCCCAGGTTCGACCCGCTCCACAATGGGCGTATCCTTATAGGGCACGGAGGGCTCGTCCGGCCCGAGCGGCCGCTCGTCCGGAACCGGTCGCGACGGCGTCTCCGGAGAGATGTCACCTCCGGGATTGGGGTCAGGCATACCGGGATTGGCCATTCGTGAGATCCTCCAGGGCCATTCGTGATGGATCGCCTACGGGCCAGACGCGCGCCCGGAGCGGCACGACGCCCGGCCCTGCGGCCATGCCGGACCTGATCGGGGAAATTCTTATGGCCCCGGCACACCGTCGAAGCCGTCTCGCCGCTCGCCTCGGGGAGTCCGTCGATAGCGGAAAGATATATCCGTCATGCCGGCGCTCAATGATGCAGATGCATCATTTTTAAGGGCAACGATTTGGTATAATCGAACGTGATGGCGACGCCCGAGTGTCCTGCCCCTGCAGCACCCGCCCAGGACTTAGAACTCGGTGGGTGCCCGGACCGGGCATCCGGCGAGTTCCTCGAAGTCCCCGCCGTAGCCGAGGGCGACAGCCTTCCAGAAGGCCAGGCGCTGGTCGGATGCGCGTTCCCGCAGGTAGCTGTTCAGGGCAGCCCGGACCTGTGCGGCGAGGGGGGAGGGATCGAACGGTAGGCCGACCTCCTCGGCATCGGGTGTCGGCGCAGTCAAGACAGACCCAAGGCCGTAGCGAACCGCTCCCGCGCCCGGCTCACCCGGCTTTTCACTGTGCCGACCTGGCAGCCGAGGATGGCAGCCGCCTCCTCGTGCCGGAGCCCGTCCACCGTCACCAGCAGCAAGGTCTCGCGTTGGTCCTCGGGAAGGGTCTCCAGCGCGCCCTGCAACTCGGAGAGGGCGATCCGATGCTCTTGGTCGGGTGCCGATGACAGCGTACCCGCGATGGCCCCGTCAACGTCCTCGATCTCGCGCCGCATGCGCTGGCTTTGGTTCAGATGCGTGTTGCGGAGGATCGTGAACAGCCAAGCGATGAGGTTCGTGCCGTCCTCGAACCGGAACCGGTGTTCCCAGGCCTTGAGCAGAGTCGCCTGGACCAAGTCGTCCGCTTGGGCGGCGGCGGCCGTCCGCACCAGGGCGAAGCGGCGCAGGCGCGGCACGAGGGCGATGAGTTCGTCGCCAAACGATTTTGTGACCTGTCGTTCCGCCTCGGCGTCGAGTAAGGCGGCACGGAGGCGAAGCAAAACCTGGCCGAGCCGCGTATCGTCTTCGACCGCATCTATTTCAGGGATGAGCTCATTCAGTTGCCGTCCGATTGCATCCTGGACGTGACGGGGCAATCCCTCGATCGGCGAAGGTTCGTCAGAGATCGTTCTTAAGTACATGCAGGGGACTCGATCTTCATGCAGGCAACGACTGGTTGTATCCGCCCCTATACGGTGGAGATCACAAAAACGGTTCTGACTGATCGATCACGTTCACGTCAATGATCCAAATATACCAATCGATCGCTAGTCTGCACTGGAACCCTCCTGTGCGGTGGCCTGTTACGGCTTGGCTTGATTCAGGCATTGGGAGGGTGGTCGAAGGTGACGGTTGGCGTCGACAGGCATGAGCTTCGGCAGATCATCGCCGGCCTCACCGAAGGGGTGATCCTGGTCGAGCCCGACCAGTCCATTGCCTACGCCAACGAGGCTGCCCTCGCGATGCATGGCGCTGAGACTATCGACGAACTTGGCGGGACGGTTGACGCCTACCGCGAGCGTTTCGCGCTTCGCTACCGCAACAACCACACCCCGAACCAGTATCCGATGGAGCGCGTCGTCTCCGGCGAGCGCTTCCACGACGTCATCGTCGACGTGAAGCGGACCGACCGGCCCGACGTCGACTTCGTCCATTCCCTGCGCAGCCTCGTCGCGACCGACCATGAGGGCAATCCGAGCTGTCTCGCGCTCATCCTGAAGGACGTCTCGGACCAGTTCGAGGCCGAGGAGCGCTTCGAGGCCACCTTCAACGCCAACCCGGCCCCGGCGGTGATCTGCCGGCTCTCGGACCTGCGCCACGTCAAGGTGAACCTCGGCTTCCTGGAGATGACCGGATACACCCGCGACGCCGTGATCGGGCGCAGCGTCTACGAGGTCGACGTGCTGGCCGGCGCCCGGAGCCGGGACCTGGCGATCAACCGGCTTAACCAGGGTGCCACGATCCCGCAGATGGAGGCATGCCTCGACCTGCCGGACGGCGGCACCCGCTACGTCATCGTCGCCGGCCAGCCGATGGAGTTGGGCGACGAACCATGCATGCTGTTCACCTTCGCCGACCTGGACCTGCGCCGGAAGGCGGAGACGGCATTGCGCCAGAGCGAGGAACGGTTCGCCAAGGCGTTCCGCCTGACGCCCGTGCCCACCTTGCTGGCGCGCGCTGACGGTTTCGCTGTCACGAGCACCAACGAGGCCTTCACCCGGGTATTCGGCTACGGAACGGACAAGGTTTCCGGGCGCTCGCCAGCGGATCTCGGCCTCTGGGTCCACGATGCCGCCCGGATCAAGTTCGAGACGGCGGTGGCGCGCACCGGTTACGTCCTCGGCCTGGAGGTCTGCCTCAGGCACGAGGACGGCACCAACTTCGATTGCCTGGTCTCGGCCGAGCGCGTGGAGATCGGCACCGAGACCTTCGCCCTCATGGTCCTGCAGGACATCACCGAGCGCAAGCGCAGCGAGCGCGAGCTGTTCGAGGCCATCGAAGCGGTGATGGCCGACACCTCGTGGTTCAGCCGCGGGCTGATCGAGAAGCTCGCCAACCTGCGCCGGCCCGGAGCCGACCACCAAGACGGCATTGTCCCGAACGTCACGGTGCGCGAACGACAGATCCTGGACCTGATCTGCCAGGGGCTCGGAGACGACGCCATTGCCGGGCGGCTCCACCTTTCCAGGAACACGGTGCGGAACCACTCCGCGTCGCTCTACCGGAAACTCGGCGTCCACAAGCGCTCCGAAGCGATCGTCTGGGGCCGCGACAACGGTTTTCCGGCCTCCGGCCCTGGCAAATAAAAACCTGCCAACTGGTACATCTGCATCATTGTTCGGCGGGATCGGCGGGCCACCTGACGGTTGCGTCAATCGTCCAGGCTTTGGAGAGCACCGTGAACGCCCAGAAGACGACGGACAGCTCAGAAAAGATCAGAGGCTCGATCGCGGAAGCCATTGGAAAGTTGGTCGGCGCCCCCAAAGTCGAGGCTGAGGGCAAGTCCCAGCAGAAATTACCGAAGTCCGCCGTGAAACCGGAGGCCACCCCTAAGCCCTAGCCTCGGTCAAGCGTCGCAGCCGACGAACACTCTTCGAACTGGAAAAGGACACATCTTATGGTTGATACGGATCGGATCACAGGCGCTGCCAAGGAGCTCGGTGGCAAGGTGCAGGGCACGGTGGGCGACCTCACCGGTTCGAAGCGGGACTCGGTAGAGGGCCGCGCCCGCGAGGCTCAGGGTGCCGCCGAGAACCTGTACGGCCAGGCCAAGGACACCGTGCGCGACGCCGCGGAGACGGTAGCCGACACGGCACGCGACCTCGGCGGCAGGGTCCGCGACACGGTCGGCAGCCTGATCGGGTCCGACGACGTCGAGGACCGCGCGCGTCGCGCTCAGGGTGCTGCGAGCGACACCTACGAGCGCGGCGAACGCTACGTCCGCAATACCGGTCGCGATGTCTACGACCGCGCCGGGGACGCCTACGAGAACGGCAGCCGCTCGCTGCGCCAGGGCGGCCGTGAGGCCACCAGCCAGATCGCCGAGCACCCCATCGCCGCGCTGCTCGTCGCTGGCCTGCTCGGCTACGGCCTCGGCCTGCTCATCCACGGCCGCGACTGACCCCTTCGCGCCGCAACGGATCGGTTCGGCCGCGCGGGGACTGCGCGGCCGAACCTGATGGTTCCCCCCGCCCACCCTCTCGAACGACCGAACTTCTCGGACGACCGACGACCCGGAGTACCTGTACGTGTCCACTTCCCCCGTCATTCCCTCGACCGCGCTCGCGGCCTCGGCCGACACCCGCACCGTCCTGCTGAACCAGGTGTCTTGGGGCGCAATCTTCGCCGGTGCCGTCACTGCGCTGGTGACCCAGGTCGTCCTCAACATGGTCGGCGTCGGTGTCGGCCTGTCGAGCGTTAGCACCACAGCCGCCGACAACCCGGCCGCGTCGACCCTGTCCATGGGCGCTGGCATCTGGTTCGTAGCTTCCGGCATCGTCGCCTCGCTGGCCGGCGGTTTCCTCGCCGGACGACTGTCGGGCAAGCCGGTGACCGGGGCTGCCGGCTTGCACGGACTGGTCTCTTGGGCGGTAACGACCCTGGTGGTGCTCTACCTGCTGACCTCGGCGGCCGGTGGCCTCATCGGCGGTGCCTTCTCGGGCGTGACCAGCACGCTCGGCGGCGCCGGCTCCCTCGTGGGCGGCACAGTGCAGACGGCGGCCCAGGCTGCTGCCCCCTCGCTGTCGAAGATCTCTAATCCCTTCGACGGCATCGAGCAGTCGGTTCGCAACCAAGCCGCCGGCCAGGATCCGCAGGCCGCCAAGGAGGCTGCCGTCGCCGCGATCCGCGCCATCTTCACGGGTGACGCGTCGCAGAAGGCACAGGCCGAGAACCGCGCCGCGGACGCGCTGGCCAAGGCCCAGGGCATCCCGGTCGATCAGGCCAAGACCCAGATCCAGACCTACGAGAAGCAGTACACCGAGGCCGTCGCCACGGCCAAGCAGAAGGCTGAGGCCGCAGCCGTCGTCGCCAAGTCGGCCGCCACCCAGGGCGCGTTCTACGGTGCGCTCGCGCTGATCCTCGGCGCCCTGGCGGGCTTCTTCGGCGGCCGCCTCGGCGCCCCGAAGCTCCACACCCTCGCCGCCAGCTACGACGCCCGTCGCGTCTGAATCGACCACCCCGGCCGGTCTCAACGACCGGCCCGAGCCTGAATATCCCCCCTCTCACATCGAAGGAGCCATCCCATGAGCAGCACCACGGACAAGCTTAAGGGCCTCGCCAACGAGGCTGCCGGGAACGTCAAGCAGGCCGCCGGCAAGGTCACGGGCAACGATAAGCTGGTCGTCGAGGGCAAGGCCCAGGAGCTCAAGGGCGAGGCTCAGCGCACCGTCGGCGAGGCCAAGGACGGCATCGCCTCGGTCGTCGACAAGGTCACCGGCAAGCGCTGAACCGAAACGGCGGCGGGAACTCCTCTCGAGGTCCCGCCGCCTCGATCATCACCGAATCCAGGAGTATCCCATGAACGGAGATCAGTTCCGCGGCGCGTCCCGACACCTCAAGGGTCGCGCGCAGACCGCCGTCGGCGGCATCACCGGTGATCCGGCCCGTCAGGTGCGCGGTGCCGTGAACCAAGTCGCCGGCGGCGCGCAGTATGCCTACGGCCGCGCACGCGACCGGGCTGAGGACCTCATCGAGGATGGACGTGACATCGCGCATGAGGTTCGGGAACGCGCCGGTGACCTGATCGAAGACGGGCGTCATCTCGTCGACGACGCGCGCGACCGGGCCGGCAACCTCATCTCGGACGGCCGTGATCTCGCCCGCCACGCCCGTAAGCGCGGCACCACCTATGGCCGGCAGGCCGTGCGCTACGCCGACGACAACCGCACCTCCACCCTGCTCGGCCTCGCCGCCGTCGCCTTCGCGGTCGGTTGGCTGTCCCGTCGCCGGCGCTGAACCCGCAATCCTGGAGCCCGTCCCATGATCCGCAAGCTGATCACCGCCTTCGTGCTCCCGAAGGTCATCGCCTACGTCAGCCGCCGGCTCGGTCGTTGGTCCTCCGCGCCGACGAATCGTCGGGGCTACTGACCTTCCCGTCGCTGTCGAACCCCCTCCAGGATACCATCCACGATGAAGCTGACCCTCGCCCTCGCCGCCACCGTCGCCGCCACCTTGGTCGGCCTGCCGGCCTATGCGGCACCGCCCTCCGCCGCGCCCGTCGAAGCGCTGGTTCGCGGTGATCTGCCGACCCACTACGTCCAGTACAGGCGGATCGGTCATCGTCACGGCTGGCGTGGCGGGCGCGGCTACGGGCGGGGCTACGGCTATGGTCGGGGCTACGGCTACCGTCGCGGACCCGGGGTCGGCGCAGCCGTCGGCGCCGGCGTCGCCGGACTGGCGGCCGGCGCCATTATCGGTGGCGCCATCGCGAATTCGCAGGCTCAGGCCGCCCCGGTGGTGGTGCAGGGCGGACCCGATCCGGAAGCGGTCGCCGCCTGCGCCCGTCGCTTCCGCTCCTACGATGCCGCCAGCGGCACCTATCTTGGCAACGATGGCGACCGTCACCCCTGCCCGTGATCACCCGAACCACCGGGTCCGCCAGCGCGGCGGGCCCGGGTCCATGACGGCATAGCTCCCGGACGCCCGCGCGGATCCGTGGATGTCTCGTGTTGCCGACACCCCGCGGACATCCCCGACCTCGATCCGAAAGCTCGCCATCCATGCGCCCGTACCTTGCCGAGTTCATCGGCACCTTCGTCCTTGTCTTCTGCGGCTGCGGCTGCGGCTGCGGCAGCGCGGTGCTCGCGGCCGACCATAGCCGCCGGCCTCTACGGCTCGATGCGCGCCCTCGATCCGGTTCTCCAGATGCCCGAGCGGCAAGGTCTGCAGGGCGCTGGCAGGCGAGACCGAACAGCGGATGGAGAAGGCCGGTATCAAGCCGACCGAGTTCTAGCCCCTCCCTCCCAAACCAGCCTGGCCCCATGCCGGGTCAGATCCCGGTCGCCGGCACGGTGGCTGAGTCCCCGCGGGCGGACCTCCGTTCGATCCTCTTAACCGACAAGGAAAACCGATGAGCAAAGGCTATCCCTCGATGACCGCGCTGCTGGGCCTGTTGGCCGTGGCCGGCTACCAGAACCGCGACAAGCTCGCCGAGCTGCTGAGGGCCCCTGACGCCCCATTGTCCCCCTCGCTCAACCCGGGCCACGGCACTGTCCCGCCGATCCCGAACACCGCATCCCACACCAGCGCCACGGGTGGCATCGGCAATCTTGGCAACCTGTTTGGTGGTCTGGGCACGGCAGGCGTCGGCGGTCTGATCGCCAGCGGCTTGAGCGAACTCGTCGACCACTTCACCAAGGGTGGCCACGGCGAGACGGCGAACTCGTGGGTCAACCAGGGTGTCAACCGCGACATCCCCGAGGCCGACCTCGAACGCGCCATCGGCCCAGACACCCTCGACCACCTCACCCAGCAGACCGGCCTGAGCCGCAGCGCACTCCTGTCGCGCCTCTCGCGCGAGCTGCCCTCGGCCATCGACCGCTACGCCACCGACGGCCGCCGCCCGGCTTGAGGCCACGACGCGGCCGGTGCCTCAGGGCGCCGGCCGTACGAGACGCCGGGCGACGCCGCGCCGGGGTTCGATCCACCGCCTATCCCCGACCTTGCGAGAACCCCATGGCCATCGACTATCGCTCCGAACTGCGCAGACCCTTGCCGTTCAGCCTCGCGGTCGTGGCCACCGTCCTGCTGATCTGGCTCATCGTCGCGTCCATCGCCGGCTCGCGCCAGCGTAGCGCCCGCGACCATCGCATCGAGGACCTGCAGGGCCAACAGACGGCGCTCCGGACCGACTTGGACCGGCAGATCTCGACCGCCGGCACTTTGAGCGCGTTGCAGGCCAAGATCGCCACCGCCCAACAGCAGGACCAACAGGCGAGCAAGGCGGCCGAGGCGGCGAAGTCCCGCGCCGCGACCCTGAACCAGGAGCAGCAGGCGGCCGAAGCCAAGGCGAGCGAGGCGAAGAAGGCGGCCGAGGCCGAGACGCAGAAGCTTACCGATCTACAATCCCAGATCACGCAAGCCGAGGGGAAGCTGTCCCCGTTGCGCGAGGCCATCGCCACCGCCGAGAAGGCCGCCGTCGACCGGACCCAAGATCTCGCCGAGGTCGGACGCCGCCTCGAGGAAGCCCGGGTGCAGGAGGCCAAGCTGCGCGCCGATCTCGCGACCATGACCCAGGAGGCCACGGCCAAGACGGCCGACCTCGCCAAGGCCGAGGAGCGCCAGCAGAACGCCCGCGAGGCCGCCGCCGCCGCCCAGAAGGAACTGGCCGATGCCCGGACCGCGACCGAACAAGCCACCAAGCAGCGCACGGACACCGAGCAGGCCGTCGCAGCCCTGACCGCCAACAAGGACAAGCTCGCCGCCGAGGTCGAGCAGGCGAACCGCGATGCCCAGCAGGCCCGCGACGCCCTGGCGAACGTCCGCAAGGAACTCGCCGAGGCCCAGGCGCAGCGCGACCGCGTCGTGTCCGAGCGAGGCCAGGCAGAGCAGGCGCTACAGAAGCTCTCCGCCGACCGCGATGCCGACACGGCGGCCCTCGACGCCCTGCGCGAGCGCCAGACAGACGCTCAGGCCGAGCTGGCCACGCTGAGCGAGACGCTGGCCACCCGCAACAAAGAGGCGGCAGCCCTCGACGAGCGGCTGGCCGCGGCTCGGCAGGACTTGTCCGCCGCCCAGGCGAAGCTCGCAGAAACCCGCCAGCAGCTCGCCACCCCGCCGGCCGCGGTGCCGAGCCAGCCGGCTCGCTGAGACGACGGCGATCCACGCGGGCAACCACCCGCGTGGATCGACCATCCCGGGGCCATCGCACGTAAAGATCGCATCATGAACATCCGTATCCTTGCCTTGACGGCACTCGCCCTCGCGGGCCCCGTCGTCGTTTCCAGGCCCTCCGCGGCGCAGGTCGGACCTGAGATGGAGGCAATGCGAGCCAGTTGTGGGGGCGACTACCTGCGCCTGTGCGCCGGCATGAAGCCGGGCGGCCCCGAGGTGAAGGCCTGCTTCAAGCGCAATCGCCAGAACCTGTCGAAGGGCTGTTCGCAGGCTATCGCCGCCTACGAGCACTCCCGGAGCGGGGCGTCGGGTGAGGCCGACGACTGACCGACGGGACGAGGAAAACGGGCGCTTCGGCGTTGCCGAGGCCTGTTTTCCTCGCGCCTGAACCTGGTGCCCGGGCACCCGCTCCGACCGAACGAAGGCCCGATGCCCGGAAAAACGGGACAGGCGGCGCAGCGGCATAGGAAAACGAGAACGGTATGCTGACCCGCCTGAGCCGCGCCTTCCTTCGGGTATTCCCCGCCCTCGTTTTGGTCGTCGTGGGGCTGCTCGCCGCCCTGTTCCGTCGGCGTGGCGTGCCCCGAGCGAGCGCGACGACGCCCATTCCGGCTTCTACGAAGCCGGCGATGCCGCCGGTACGACGTCGCGGAGCGGCGATCGCTCTCCTTGCCCTCGTCCTCGGGATCGGGCTGGTCCTGGCCGTGAGCGATGGCGACGGCGCCCTCAGGCGGATCGTGTCGCGGCTTCAGGCGTCGCTCGGCGAGGGCCCGCGACCGGTGGCGGCCCTCTCGCCGACGGATGTCGGCATCGGCCGAGGAAACACTTCGGATGCGGTCGCTCCGGTTGGTTCCGTTGGCCAGGGCTTCGCGACGGATCCCGGAACGTCGGGTCAGGGCGAGCCAACCTTCGACACCGTGCGCGTCGAGCCCAACGGGGAACTCGTCGTAGCCGGACAGGCGCCAACGAACACCACCATAGAACTGCTGGTCGATGGCAAGGCCACGGCGAAGGTGGTCGCCGATGCGAACGGTTGGTTTGCCGTCGTCCCCCCGGCGCTCCCGGCCGGCAACAGCGAAATTGGTCTCCGGGTGACCGATGGAAGAGGCTTCGTTCGCCAATCGCGGGACAGCGTCGCGGTGGCGGTTTCCCCGTCGCACGATGCCAAGCCGCTGGTGGCCCTGACATCGCCCGACAAGCCGACCGTGGTGCTGTCGCAGCCAGGCTCGTCGCAGGCGGCGACCCGCGCGGTTCCCGACGCCAAGTCCCCACCACGGACGATGACGGGCACAGCGTCCCCACACGTCCTGGGCTCCCGCGAGGCCCCTTCGGCCGCTGGCGCTTCGACCGCCGCCGTCGCCAAGGATGCCTCCCGATCCAGCCGAACGGGGGACGGCGGCGATGCCGGTTCGGGGGGCACGGGGCAAGCCTCGTCCGACGGGGCCAAGCCCGCCTCCTCGGATACACCAGTGTCTCCGCCGTCGGGGAAGGCGGTCGCGGAAGGATCGGGGGATGCCGCGATCAAGATCGTCAGCGTCGATGTGCAGGAAGGCGGACGGCTTTACGTCAGCGGTCAGGCCGGGGCCGGAGCGACCGTGCGCTTCTACCTCAACGACACCCTGATCGCCCCCGCCAGGGTCGGCCGCGACGGCACCGTGACCTTCACCATCGGCAGAGGCGTCAAGCCGGGAGCCTACAAGGTCCGTCTCGATCAGGTCGATACTGCGTCGGGCAAGGTCCGCAGCCGCGCGGAGGTGCCTTTCTCCGTTCCGGAGGTCGCTCGGAGCGCCGGTACGAACGGTTCGCGCGTGGCACCATCCGCGACGGCCGCCGACAAGGAGGACGGCGGGACGATGGCATCGAACGCGCAGCATCCGACACCTCCCTCGCCGGCGACGGCGTTGAGCCAGAGCCAGGGCGCGGGTGCCGCGGACGGGCCGCGAAATGCCATCCCCGGCCCACCCCAGGAGCTGACATCCTCGGGGCCCGCGCGCGATCCACTCGGATCCGTGCCTGAGGCCGCCATCGTCTTCGTCCCGGAGGTGAGGACAGCCCGGATCGAGCGCGGCGACAGCCTTTGGGCGATCAGCCGGCGGACGTATGGCGAAGGCGACCGTTACACGGCGATCTACGACGCGAACCTGGATCAGATCCGCGACCCGGACCTGATCTATCCCGGCCAAGTCTTCGTGCTGCCGAGCGAGGACGCCATCGATGCCGTGCAGAACGGGAAGCGCGGCTGAGGGAGATGCAACCATGACCAAGTTCACCAAGACCGTAACCTATGCGGTAGTGGTCGCGGCATTATCAATACTTGTCGTCATCGTCGTGCAAACGACCAGTATGTTGACGGGATCACCCCGCTGATATGGTGGGATCGACTTCTGCGGCGGCCCCGCCGAAACAGGCCATCCGATGTTTTTATTACGCATTCCAGAAAAGCGTTGGGCGCTAAAACACAATCAACGCTCCAAATTTATAACATCCCGCAGAAATTGAATATCAAATTGCCGGCCGCAAAATATTGATAGCTTGTTTTGGAACATGTTAGATTGCTTCAGACAAGAATTTGCGTCAAAGCCTAGCGTGTTTCAAGTTTAAGAATTTAAGATATCTTCAAGAAGGTGGCTATCAGTATTTGGCACACACCGCGCCGAGTCTTTGGACTCAGACACATGGAAGGTCCGGTTCCTTAGATTCAGACGCTTAAAGCGGACGTGCTGCTATCGGCCAGCCTCAGCCATCGTACCGGGCTTCGAAGCATAGCTACACCGCCTATGCCAATGGTGCTCTTCATCGGCGTGCTGGACGGTGGCAGCGTCACCTTGTAGGCATCCGCGGCGAATGCAGAACTATTGCACTAGACGAGGTTGATCCCTTGAACGACGGTAGCCAGGAGGAACCACCGACGGTCTATCTCGACGTGGACGGCGTTGTGACGACCGTCGGCTATCAACGGCGTGTCGGCAAGGATAGGCTCAACCCGGCCCAGGTCGCACTCGTCGCCAGTCTCGTAAGAGAGTTCGACGCTAGGGTGGTCGTGTCATCAACTTGGCGCGTCGAGGATTGCCGTCCGGCCCTGATCGAAGCCGGGCTTCCCGAGACCTGCTTTCACTCCGACTGGCGGACCGCCATTCTGCCAACAAGCCGAGATGCCAAGACCGGCGCCATGCTCCCCGCCGAACAGGCTGGGCGCGGCAACGAGATCAACGAGCACGCAACCCGTAACCGCATTACAGATTACCTCGTCCTCGACGACGTCGAGGTCGGTCCCGTTCACGCGGCTCGGCACGTCCGACCTATGGCGGAGTTCGGCTTGAGCGAAGCCGATGGGGTTCTAGCTCGGAGCCTGCTGGCCGAGATGGAAGACCTCCGCAGGACCCGTGGATTGGAGAAAATTCACACCCCACGCATGTAAATTTATGCTCCTGTATGGATTGAAGTTTCTGGAGGCTCGGGTCATTCCATGACAGTGGAGTGACATCCGCGTCACGCTGCCCCCGACATCGACAGGGTCACTTCGACCTTCGCCGGACCTACCCGTCCGGTCCATCCTCGACACCGCACTTGTGCGGCTGCTGAGCGCGTGTCGCATCGGATATTCGACTGGCGGGGGGAGTGGGTGCGATGTTTGGTTTTAGGCCCCAGAAGAAAACGTTCAGCCCCTCGCTCGTTGCCCTCGGCATCAAGGAACGGTCGGCCACGAGGGCGTATGACATGCTCCTCGCCATGGGCTGGTCCGAAATTGGTTTCGGATACCATGGTACTGTCCACGCCCATCCGGACCACCCTGACGTCGTCGTACGCTTTGCCCGCAAGGCCGACGGTTTCGGCGATTATGTGACCCTGCTCCGCGAAGGTTTCGCAGGATCGGATGGACCGCATGCGCCGCGGATCCATGACATGCATGTCAGCCGCTGTGGCGCGCTGATGACCGTGGGAACACGACTGACCAATCCTGCACGCGACGTCTGGTGGTTGGCTTACGCCCACGCCGTCATCGCAGATCATCCGGGCATCACTATGGATGAGGGCGTGCGCGACCGGTTCAGAGCCGAATGGCCGGCGCACGAACCTCGTGTCGATCATTCGAGCTTCGACGGCATCCGCGAGGCGTTCAGAGCCTCGTGGCCCGAATATGAAGCCTTTGTCGCCAACCTGCGGGCCGTGTCGCCGCAGGGGCTTGACCCAAATATCGGCAATGTTCTTGTCGGGAGCAATGGCAGCCCTGTTGTAAACGATCCGCTGTGCGACGACGGATACGGCTTATGGCGCTCGCCGCTCTCCCGTGTGCTGAGCCGCTCTGCAGATATGCTGCGCCGGCTGGTGGGCAACGCACCCAGCAAAGCACCCGTCCTCGCCTGATCGCGGCAGAACGTCTTCGGGCGAGCGGGCCCATGAGACCGGCAACGGACAGTCGGGCTTTCGAACGCTTACTGAACTTTCGGTCAGGCGTGCATTTCTGCTTCAAGCCGTGCATTGCCGAAAACCGGACGGGCCGCTTTCGGCCAACTCCGGCCGGCCGCTTTACGCCCATATGGGTCATTCAGAGAACTTTGGCCGCTTCTCCATAGCGGACATTCCGCGCAACGGCTGCCTCACCCCGGCGATTAATATACGAGCACGTTCTGGAACTACCACAGACCTCAAAGACGTCTTGATTGGGCCGCGCACCCTTCGGAGATGATCCTCGAAACGATTATGCCGAAGCGATGAGGTCTGATCGGATCGTGGAAACCGGCGATCCGGCAGCTGATGAATGGGCTTCGATGTCCCGGACATCCTCCAGGCCGGGGTGAGCGGCGACCGGCGAGACGACGAGGCTGGGCAGGCCGAGCCACGAAGCCGTCAGCCGAAGCTCCCCTAGCAGCCGCTCCGCGGTATCGGCCGGCGCACCCGGCTCGACGTGGGCACGCTGGACGACGAGGGCCCCGACCTTCCGGTCCGCCTTCAGGTCCACGCGGGCGACGAGCGCACCGTCCATCAGGAAGGGTAGCACGTAGTAGCCGTGCTCGCGCTTGTGGGCGGGGGTGTAAATCTCGAGGCGGTACCGGAAGCCGAACAGCCTCTCCGTCCGCGGGCGGTGCCAGACGAGTGGATCGAAGGGCGAGAGTAGCGCGGAAGCGCCGAGCCTGCGCCCGGGCTTCGCATCGCGGTGCAGATAGGCCTGATGCCGCCAGCCGCGGACATGCACGGGGACGAGCGTACCATCCTTGATCAGCTGCTCGATGGCCGGGACCGCGTCCGCCGGCGGGATCTGGTAGTAGTCGCGCAGATCGTGCGCCGTCGCGATACCGAGCGCCTTCGCGGAACGCGCGAGGAGCGCCCTTCGGGCATCGACGCCGGTCGGCGTCGGAATTTCGAGAACGGCACGGGGCAGCACCCGCTCCGGAAAGTCGTAGTCGCGCTCGAAGCTGCTCCGACGATGCGTCGAGGCCACCTGTCCCGACCAGAACAGCCATTCGAGCGCGTGCTTGGCGTCGCTCCACTCCCACATGCCCTTCGTGGCCCTGCCGCCGGCGACGTCCGAGGCGGCCAGCGGCCCCTCCCTCTCGATCCGAGCGAGGAGAGCGTCGGCCTCGGCTCGCTTCTCACCCGCGAAGGGCTCGAGCCGCTGCCACACGCCCTGGCCGCGGAGTGCGCGGGCCATGCGCCAGCGCAGCAGGGGCTGGAGGTCGACGGGCAGAAGGGATGCCTCGTGCCCCCAGTACTCGAAGAAGCGCTTCGGCCGGGCGACGGAGACCGCGTCGAGCAGGTCGCGATCGTACGGCCCCAGGCGCGAAAACAGCGGCAGGTAGTGGGCGCGCGCCAGGACGTTCACGCTGTCGATCTGCAGCAGGCCAAGCCGGCCGATCGCCGCCCGGATCCGCGCCGCGCCAACGGCGCCGCCTCGGGAAATCGCGACGAAGCCCTGGGCGGCGAGTGCGATGCGCCGAGCTTCGAGCGCGCTCAGTTCCGTCTTCAGGGCCGGGTCTCCGAAGAGGGGGCGATGGCGTCGATCGAGATCATACGATTCGCTCCTCCCGCCCGCGACGGGGTCGACCCGCCTTGCTTCGATCGGCTCCTGAACAATTGCTGCACCGCACAGTTGAAGCGTGATGCGCCGACCCGGCGCACGACGCTTCGTTCCTTTCCGCAGGGCGACCTCATGCCCGAGGCCCGCCTGCCACCGGCCGGGAACGACGCCGCCCGTTTCGGCGATGGAGAGGCAGCGGCTGTCGACGGCCCATGTTCCTCCATCGCCCTCTCGAAGCTCCATCCCGACCCACATCGAACGGAGAGCCCCATGAGCATCGCATCCGCACTCGGCCTGATCTCGGGCAAGAAGATCCGCTACGCCTTTGTCGCCCTCGGGGACATCACCCAGGAGGCGATGCTGCCGGGCGTCGAACACACCGGCAACTCGGAGGTGGTGGCGTTCGTCACGGGCGATTCCGAGAAGGCCCGTCTGGTCGGTGAGAAGTACGGGGTCTCCAACACCTGTTCCTACGAGCGGTTCGACGAGCTCCTCGCGTCCGGCAAGATCGATGCGATCTATCTCGCGACCCCGAACTGGCGCCATACCGAGTTCGCCGTCCCCGCCCTGAAGGCCGGCATCCACGTCCTGGTGGAGAAGCCTCTCGAGATCTCGACCGCGAAGTGCCGGGAGATCCTCGACGCGGCCAAGACCTCCTCCGCCAAGCTGATGGTGGCTTATCGACTTCATTTCGAGCCCGGCACCCTGGCGACCGTCGACCTGATCCGGTCGGGCAAGCTCGGCGAGCTCCTCACGTTCTCCTCGACCTTCACGCAGATGGTCTCGCCGGAGAACCACCGGGCCAAGAACGGCGTCGAAGCCGGCCCGATCTTCGACATGGGTCCCTATCCGGTGAACGCGGCCCGGTACGTGTTCGGCGACGAGCCGATCGAGGTGGTCTCGGCGGTCGGCGTGCGCCATCCGGAGGCGGGTCTGGGCGACTTCGACGACACGGTCGCCGTGACCCTGCGCTTCCCGGGCGATCGTCTCGCCCAGTTCGTGCTCTCCTACTGGGGCAACACGCTCGACACCTACGCGGTGGTCGGCACCAAGGGCAGCGTCGAGGTGAACCCCGGCTACATGTACGGCAAGCCGATTGAGCACGTCGTCACCATCGGCGAGACGAAGTCCCACGAGAGCTTCAAGAACACCGACCACTTCGGCGGCGAGCTCAAGTACTTCTCCGACTGCATCCTGAACGACAAGGAGCCGGAGCCGGACGGCGAGGAGGGCTACGCGGACGTGCGCGTGCTGGAGGGGATCGTCCAGGCGCTGCAGACCAAGGCCGCGGTGACGCTGGAGCCGTTCACGCGCTCGAAGCGGATCGATACTGCCGCCCAGCGGGAGACGCTCCGCGCGCAGAAGTCGCCCGAGCTCGTCAACACGTCGAACCCGGGCAAGGACAAGGAGAAGGTCCCCGCAAACTGACGTCGGCCGCGGCCCTCATCGTCGCCGACGCTCCCGGGCTTTGACTCGCCGACCGCGCTTTCATGGCGGGGTTCGGCCTACCTTCGACCGGAAGGCTCGGCGGCGGGGTCGGCCCGGATGTTCGAGGTTGACGACCGTTCTCGTGGTCCTTGCCTCGGAGGCTCGACCCGACCGCATCGCGCGGGCCCCAAACGCTGCGTGTCCCCTTCGCCACAGCCGCCCCGCATCTGCGGCGCCGGACTGCCGGGCGCCGCAATCGTACCGCACCTTGTTCATGCCTTCACGATCCGCGAACCACTCGGACGGCCAGGCTGCAGGCGGTTCAGGGGTGCATGCGGGTGTTCGGATTGTCTGGGTTCGGGCGTGGGACGGTCGGCGGCATTGTCGGCATGACGGCGCTCGCCCTCCTGGCGGGCTGCGCGGGCCGTCCCGCCGGCGTTCTCCTGCCGGTCGTCGGCGCCGAGCAGGTGCCGGGCACGTCCCGGGTCGACATGCTCGTCGCCACGACCCGCAAGTCGGCGACCGACAAGGGCATCCTGTTCTCCGGCGAGCGCGGCGACGCCGTGACCTACACCGACCTCGTGGTCTCGATCCCGCCCGACGCCGCCCGCCAGCCGGGCTCGGTCCAGTGGCCGAAATCGATCCCCGGCAACCCCGCCACCGACTTCGTCGCGCTGCGCGCCGATCCGATCGAGCGCGCGAAGGTCCCGACCTGGATCGGCCGGACCGTCCGCCGATCGGCCAAGCGCCACGTCCTCGTGTTCGTCCACGGCTTCAACAATAAGTTCGAGGACGCCGTCTTCCGGTTCGCTCAGATCGTGCACGACTCCGGCGCCGAGGTCGCGCCCGTGCTGTTCACGTGGCCGTCCCGGGGCTCCGTCCTCGCCTACGGCTACGACCGGGAGAGTACGAACTTCTCGCGCAACGGCCTGGAGACGCTGCTGCGCGACCTGACCAGGGACCCGAACGTCGGCGAGGTGACGATCCTGGCGCACTCCATGGGCAACTGGCTGACCCTGGAGAGCCTGCGCCAGATGGCCATCCGCGATCGGCGGATCGCCCCGAAGATCCGGAACGTCATCCTGGCTGCCCCGGACGTCGACATGGACCTCGCCCGCGCCGCCTTCCACGACATGGGCAAGGACCGCCCGCGGCTGACCCTGATGGTGTCCGGCGACGACCAGGCGCTCGCCGTCTCCAGGCTGGTCTGGGGCGACAGCGTCCGCCTCGGCGCCATCGATCCGAACGCCGAGCCCTACAAGTCAGAGCTCGAGCGCGAGAACGTCGCCGTCCTGAACCTGACCTCAGTCAAATCGAGCGACGCCCTCAACCACGGCAAGTTTGCCAGCGGCGACGTGGTCGCCCTCCTGGGAAAGCGTCTTGCGGACGGGCAACCGATCTCGGACGGACAGATCGGCATCGGCGACAGGCTGGTAAGCACGGCTGCCGGCGCCGCGTCCACGGTCGCCACCGGTGCCGCCCTCGCGGTGGCCGCCCCCGTCGCCCTGGTCGATCCCCAAACTCGCGAGACCTACGGCGAGCACCTGTCGAATGTCGGCTCCGGCTTCCGCAACACCCTGGGATCGACGGTCGATCTCGCCGGCGCGCCGGTGCGGGCGGTCGTCGGCGGCGAGCGGTAGCCGACGGTTCCCGTCCTAATGAGTGACCCTCCTGGGTGACCGCAGATCAATTCCGGCCCGACATGACGTATAATAGTCGGATGAGATGCTTCGAGACAATCCCAAGATGCTCAGGTACATTTTATTCGGATGCGAAACATTTGCATCTGCCCGCGTTCACCGCAGCGGTCTTGATTCGGGTGTCTTCTCGTCTCGTCGGCATAGGCCGGCGAGGAGATCGACGATGGGACACTCTGCATACGATCCGGCCACGAAAGGTCGGCAGTCCTGGAACGCCGGCCGCAAGCTCGGCGCCAAACGTGCCCTCAAACCTCAGCAGGTCTGGGCCATCCGGTTCTGGCTTGATCGCGAACGGCGCGTGCGTGACCGCGCGATGTTCGACCTAGCCATCGATAGCAAGCTGCGAGGCTGCGACATCGTCAAGCTTAAAATCGGCGATCTCGTCAGCGGTGGTCGCGTCCGCACACGAGCGATCGTCACTCAGCACAAAACCGGCCGGCCGGTACAGTTCGAGCTTCTTGAGCCAGCCCGCAGCAGCATCCTGGTTTGGCTGGAAGTTCGGGGTGGGGCGCTCGATGACTATGCCTTCCCGAGCAGGATCGATTGCGTCGCGCACATCAGCACCGGGCAGTATGCGCGTTTGGTCGATGAGTGGGTGACGGGCATCGGGCTGCGGTGCGAGGACTACGGAACCCATTCCCTGCGGCGAACGAAGGCATCGTTGATTTACAAGCGGACCGGCAACCTGCGCGCCGTGCAGATCCTACTGGGCCACACAAAAATCGAGAGCACCGTCAGATACCTCGGCGTCGATGTCGAGGATGCGTTCACGCTTGCGGAAGTGACTGAAATTTGAGGCTTCGGCCCCTCGGCTTCAGGGTCGAAGGGCTTCAAAACCGGTCGGGCAGCAGTGCGCCCTTCCCGGTCATTGTAACAGACTGGAGCGCTCCTCCGCAGCGGACATTCAATGTCACCACAGCGTCGCCACGCCATTCAATTAAAGGCGGCGCATGCAAGCCCTAAATTAAAGCGCCCTAAGATAAAAATTCAGAGCGCTTACGGATCAACACGATTGGCTTGTAGGCCGATGTGCAGCGCGCGTTTAGTTCATGCACCTGCGTCGCGCTCGAACTTCGTGCTGAGCCAGCCGCCGCCCCACTTCGAATAGCAGGGCGTCTGCGCGTGCCTTCAGGTCGGGGTCTTGGAGTTCGGCGATGATGCGCTGCGCGGCCACCGCGTGGTCTGCCGCCTGCTCCAGAGGTGACACGACAGGTGCAGGATCTTCTACTGTGGCGGTGAACTTGCCCGTGCGCGAGCGCGTCAGGTCGACGATGATCCCGCGTCCGCGCGCAGGGCGTCCCAACGAGTCGCGCATGATGTACCCTCGGTCGAGCACCCAGCGTGTGACGCCATCGGCCGAATGCACCCGGTATTCGGCGACGAAAGGCACATCCTCGTCGACGCTGCGGCGAATCAGGGTGTGGACGTGTTCCTGGTCGTCTCGATGCATGCCGCGAATGTAAGCGGACAACGGAAGTCCGGCAGCGGCCTCGTCAGGGTCGACGCCGAACAGCAACGCGACAAACGTGTTGGAACGAACCACGTCCGAACCAATATCCCAATCCCAGGGCCCGGCAATCTCTAAGGTATCCAGCGCGTACTGAAGCGCCGTCGCACAGATTCGGTCATCGGAGGTCTTTAGCTTCGGCACCTGCTACCTGCGGCTGTCTCGAAAATCGATTGTCGACGACAAACGTATCCCGGCGGGCGGCACGACTTAAAGAGGCAGTACCATTCCCGCAATTACAACGTGTATCGACACCGATCCAATTGCAATCGGTGTTCGATGACGACGTCAAGAGTGGCGTCTGGGACCGCACGGGGATCGATGGGGGACGGAATGCCGCCTCCGATGAGGCCGATCGTGGTCGAGCCGGGCGAAGGCGGCTCGTAGAACGCGTCGTCCAGGCATCGCGGGTGCCGCCAGCGGGGCATCACGCGTCGCCCGCCTCAGGAGACCCTCCGTCCGGGACGGATGCATGAGCCGTGATCGCAGATGGCGGCCTCGGCGGAAGTCGCGCCCCAACTGAACGCCTGCAAGCGCCGCCACCGGGCGATGCACCACCGCGTTCTGACCCTCGTGCAGGCGACGCCCGATCGGGTTCAACCCGTGTTCGTCGGCAACCGGACCCGATCGCATCTGAGGCAGGAAGCATTGGAGCGGCCACCCATTCGAACGAATGTCAAAAGTCTCACGCATGTTATTGTTTTGGATGCGTGAACGACGTTAGAAACCGAGCGCAATCGGATCTCCTAAGGCGGAGTGCCGGCAGCTCTCCGAAAGTAAAGCTCGAGCACAACATTTCGCAGCCCTTGAGAGCACCGAGCCGCTCCATCGTGTGAGGCCCTCGCACGCACAGGTAGGCTCGGATGGCCCTCGACGCTTCTGAGGTGTGCCATGGCGGGACACGACGGTGAAATTCTCGCGCGCGATCGCCGCGATAGACCGGGTCTCACGCAAACAACGGCAGACGTACGGTCCCGGCCGGACCACCACCGGCAGCACCGGCAGGATGCCCCCGATATCCGTCCAAGTTCCAGCCTCGTCGGGCTTGCCCTGGCCGCCGCCGGCGTGGCCGCCATCGGTCTGATCGGCGCTCAGATGAGCGCAACGGGTAGCCGAACCGGAAGAGGGCCGAACCGACGGTCGGCCGCGGGACATGAGCCGGAGGTCGAGCGCTCGATCACGATCGAGGGTATTCCTAAGGACGAACTCTATCGTCGCTGGCGCGATCCGGAGACCTTGCGGCGGATCATGGCGCCGTTCGCGGATGTCCAGCCCACGGGTGACGGGCGGACACGCTGGAGCGCCGGCCACGATCTCGGCTCCTGGGACATGCGCTTGGCCGACGACGAGCCCGGCGCGTTCATGCGCTGGGAGGCCCTGGACGAGGGAGCCCTGATCCGGGAGGCGTCCGTCCGCTTCCGCTCCGCTGCGGGCAACCGGGGCACGGTGGTCGTCCTGCGCGCCAGCCTCGATCCGCCCGGCGGCATGCTCGGCCGGGTCGCGACCCGGATGCTGAACGATACGGTGCCGGCGGCCCTCGCGAGCAAGTCGCTGCACTACTTCAAGGCTCTCGTTCAGACCGGAGAGATCCCCACCACCGAGCGCCAGCCGGCGGCTCGGCCCGACCCGCGCTGACGAGGAGGCTCTTTATGCGTGCGCTCATCTGGAATGGCGTCAACGACCTCCGTGTCGAAACGGTCAAGGATCCCGAGATCGTCAACCCGCACGACTGCATCCTGCGGGTGACCATGTCGACCACCTGTGGCTCCGACCTGCACTTCATCGACGGCTACATCCCGACCATGAAGGCTGGCGACGTGATCGGCCACGAGTTCATGGGCGTGGTCGAGGAGGTCGGGCCCGAAGTGAAGAAGGTCAAGGCGGGCGACCGGGTCGTCGTGCCGTCCTTCATCACCTGCGGCCAGTGCTGGTACTGCAAGAACAAGCTTCATTCGCTCTGCGACAACACCCATCCCAAGCCCGAACTGCAGGAACCCCTCTTCGGGTATCCGACCGCAGGCATCTACGGCTACACCCACGCGTTCGGCGGCTATGCCGGCGCGCACGCCCAGTATGTGCGGGTCCCGTTCGCCGACAACGATTGCTTCAAGGCGCCGGACGGCCTGCCGGACGAGCAGGTGCTGTTTCTGTCGGACGCCGCGCCGACCGGCTACATGGGGGCGGATTTCTGCAACATCCGGCGCGGCGACGTGGTGGCCGTGTGGGGTTGCGGCGGCGTCGGCCTGATGGCCCAGAAGAGCGCCTTCCTAATGGGGGCCGAGCGGGTGATCGGGATCGATCGCCTGCCGGAGCGCCTGCAGATGGCCCGCGCGCATGTCGGCTCGGAGACCATCAACTACGAGGAGGTCGACAGCGTCCTCGAAGTCCTCAGGGAGATGACGGGCGGTCGGGGCCCCGACGCCTGCATCGACGCGGTCGGCATGGAGGCGCACGGGACCGGGCTGCAATACGCCTACGACCGCGCCAAGCAGCTCGCGTACATGCACACCGATCGCGGCCAGGCGCTGCGCGAGGCGATCATGGCATGCCGTAAGGGAGGCACCCTATCGATCCTGGGCGTCTACGGCGTGATGGACAAATTCCCGATCGGCGCGATCATGAACAAGGGCCTGACCGTGCGCACGGCGCAGCAACACGGCCAGGCCTACATGGGCCGCCTGCTCGACCATGCCCAGAAGGGTGAGCTGAATCCGTCGTTCCTGGCGACGCACCGTTTCTCGCTGGAGGATGCGCCGCGGGGCTACGCCATGTTCAAGCACAAGAATGACGGCTGCGTTCGCTCCGTGTTCATTCCCTGACGGAAAATCGCGGCCCCGAGGAAACCCTAAGACGTCGATCCAGTTAGAAATACAGATACACTGATATCGCGTTCGACAGGCTAAATTTCTGGCCGTGAAGCATACTGATCTAAATCGGAGCCATCATCTCCGCAGAGTCCGCAGATCAACCAGACCCTTCTGAACTGCAATGAACCTCTGCAACCAACCGGCGGGAGAACGGCATGCGAGCCCTGGTCTGGCACGGGAAGGAAGATATCCGCTGCGATACCGTCACCGATCCGGAGATCGAGGACGGGCGTGATGTCATCGTCAAGGTCACGAGCTGCGCGATCTGCGGCTCGGACCTGCACCTGTTCCACAACTTCATCCCCGCCATGCTGCCCGGCGACATCATGGGCCACGAGGCCATGGGCGAAGTCGTCGAGACCGGGCGCGGGCTCAACGGCACGCTGAAGAAGGGCGACCGGGTCGTGGTGCCGTTCACCATCGTCTGCGGTGAGTGCGACCAGTGCAAGCGCGGCTACTTCTCCGTCTGCCAGAAAAGCAACCGCAAGAAACACCTCGCCGACAAGGTCTTCGGCCACACGACCGCGGGCCTATTCGGGTATTCCCACCTCACCGGCGGCTACCCGGGCGGCCAAGCCGAGTACCTGCGCGTGCCGTTCGCCGATGCGACCGTCCAGAAGGTGCCGAAGGGTATCCCAGACGAGAAGCTGCTCTTCCTCTCGGACATCTTCCCGACCGGTTGGCAGGCGGCCGTCCAGGCTGACATCCAGCCCACCGATACCGTGGCGATCTGGGGGTGCGGCCCGGTCGGCCAGATGACGATCCGCTCCGCCGTCCTCCTGGGCGCCGAGCAGGTCATCGCTATCGATCACCTGCCGGAACGATTGGAGATGGCCGAGGCGGGGGGCGCCATCACGATCAATTTCGACGACGAGAACGTCGTCGAGCGGCTGAACGAGCTGACCGGTGGCGAGGGTCCCGAGAAGTGCATCGACTGCATCGGCATGGAGAGCCACGTCAGCCCCACCATGCCGGATACGGTCTACGACCGGGCCAAGCAGATCTTCATGGCCGAGAGCGACCGGCCGCACGTGCTGCGCGAGATGATCCATGTCTGCCGCCCCGGAGGCCTGATCTCGATCCCGGGGGTCTACGGCGGGCTGGCCGACAAGATCCCAATGGGCGCGGCGATGAACAAAGGCCTGACGTTCCGTATGGGGCAGACCCACGTCCAGCGCTGGACCGGCGATCTCCTGCGCCGGATCGAGGAGGAGCAGATCGACCCCTCCTTCGTCATCACGCACGAGGTCCCGCTCGACAAGGGGGCGGAGATGTACCGGACGTTCCGGGACAAGCAGGACAGCTGCATCAAAGTCGTTCTCAAACCCTGACACAGTGCGGAGGGAGCATGTCGAGCATCGCGAGCCTCTCGAACATCACGCGATCCGAGGGCGATCCGAAGGTCATTCGCACCGGGCCGAGTTCGCGCGGCATACCGGACAGCCTTGCCAAGGGGCTCGGGTGGTTCAGCCTCGGCCTGGGCCTCACCGAACTCCTGGCGCCGAGGCGCATCACGCAGGCCCTCGGCATGGAGGGCAAGGAGGCCTTGGTGCGTGCCTACGGGGCCCGTGAGATCGGCAGCGGCATCCTCTCGCTGTCGATCGACAAGAAGCTCGGGCTCTGGAGCCGGGTCGCCGGCGACGGTCTCGACATCGCGACCGTGATGACGGCGCTGCGGGCGGACAACCCGAAGCGCGACAACGCCGTCGTGGCATTGGCGCTGCTGCTCGGCATCACGGCGGTCGACCTGATCGACGCCCAGGCCACCACGATGCGGCACAGCCGCGGGGCGGGCCGGAAGCGATCGTACCGGGACCGCAGCGGCTTTCCGCGCGGTGTCCAGGCGTCCCGCGGTGCGGCCCGGGACTTCAAGACACCGCCTGACCTGCGGCACACGCCGCCCCTCGCTTCAGTCTCGAAGCGGACGTCTGCCGCTTGAGGCCACGCGGGTTTCCGAGGCGATCCATCCTGTCCCCGATGTCGGAGACGGATCGCGCCGCCGGGCGACGGAGGGCCACCCAGCACGTCCTATCGCGCCTGTTCGGCTCTCAAGGAAAGCGCCCCGTCGTCGGCCAAGCAGCGCGAGGCGGCGATGCGCCGGGATACATCACCCCTGGATCATGCATCACCTCGGGATCACGGCAGGTTGGCCTCGGACGCGATGGCCGTAAATGAGTCCCGGGACCGCTCCGACGCGGTGATGGTGCCGGGGCTGGAGACCCTCCTGGCGGCGTTTGCCCGTCAGGCCCAGATGTTCATCGGTCTCGTTGACTCGCAACTCCGGCCCCTGTTCCTGAACGCGGCCGGCCGCAGGATGGTCGGACTTCAGCCCGACGACGACATCGCGATCATCCCGGTCTCGGACTTCTTCCACCCGGCCGATCGCGCCGTCGTCCGCGACGTGGCGCTGCCGGCGCTGCTGCGCGGCGGCCGTTGGGAAGGCGAGTTGCGGTTCCGGCATTTCCGCCACGGCTCCGGAATGACGGTCCGATGGCACGCATTCGCGCTCTACGACGGTGACGAGAGCTTCATCGGCGCGGCGATGATCGGCACCGACATCTCGGCCCGCAAGCGCGCCGAGGCCCGGCTCCGCGCGAGCGAGGCCCGGCTGCAGGCCGCCGTAGATCTAGTCGGCCTGTCACCCTACTCCTGGGATCCGCAAACCGGCGCGCTGGATTGGGATGCGCGTGTGAAGGCCCTGTGGGGCCTCCCCCCCGACGCGCCCGTCGACAAGCAGGTGTGGCTCTCCGCCATCCACCCGGACGATCGCCGGCGCGTCGAGGCGGCGGCGGCGCGCTGCGCCGACCCGAGCGGCGACGGCGTCTACCACATCAAGTATCGCGTGATCGGCCTCCGCGACGGCATCGAGCGCTGGGTCTCGACCTACGGCCGAACCGGGTTCGAGGACGGGCGGCCGGCGTCGTTCGTCGGCGTCGTCGTGGAGATCACCGCACAGGTGCATGCCGAGGCGGCGTTGCGCGAGAGCGAGCATCGTCTCTCGGCGACGCTGGCCCAGTTGCCGATCGGGGTCGGTCTGGCCGACCCGAACGGGAGCATCGCGCTGGCGAACACGGCGCTCAATCGCTACGCACTCGAACGGATTCCCTCGTTGGAGGCGCAGTCGAGCCAGCGCTGGCAGGCGTACGACCCAGACGGGCGACGGCTGCCCCCTGCCGAGTATCCGGGGGCCCGGGCCCTCCGGGGCGAAACGGTCGTCCCGGGCATCGACTTCATTTTCACCCATCCCGACGGTCGGGAGTGCTGGACGCGCGTGAGTGCCGCCCCGTTTCACAACGTCGACCACGAGATCAACGGCGCCATCGTGGTGGTGCAGGACGTCGATCGGGAGAAGCGGGCCGAGGCGGCCCTGCGGGAGAGCGAGGAGCGCTTCCGTCGCTTCGCCGAGCATTCGACGAACGTGCTCTGGCTCGCCGACCTGGAGAGCGGACAACTCGATGTCCTCAGCCCGGCCTTCCGGCAGGTGTGGGGTATGGACCCGGCGGACATGCCGGATGTCGCGGGCTGGCTCGCCAGCGTCCACCCGGAGGACCGCGACGCCGCATCGCGGGCGCTTGAGCGGGTCGGCGGCGGTGAGACCCTGGTCCTGAAGTACCGGATCCTGCGCGCCGCGGACCACACGGTACGCCGCATCCGTGACACCTTCTTCCCGATCCCCGCGCTCGATGGGCACATCCGATTGGTCGGCGGGATCGCGCAGGACGTCACCACCGATACCGACCTGCGGGCCTACGTGATCGCGACGGGAAACGACGCCAGGCGTGGCCTCGTCGGCGCCCTGGAGGCCGCCGGTTACGAAGTGCAGGCCTTTGCGAGCGGACGGGCCTTCCTCGCCGTGGCGGGCTCGCTGATGCCGGGCTGCGTCGTGCTCGAATTCGAGGAGGCCGGCGACTTGGTCGTCGCAAGCGAGCTGAAGGCGGCACGTACGCACCTGCCCGTGGTGGCAATCGGTGCGAGCAGGGGCGACGTCGGCTTCGGGGTCCGCGTCATGAAGGCGGGCGCAGTCGATTTCCTCGAAGAACCCTGGACGCCGGAAGCGCTGCTGTTCGCCGTCAAGACTGCCCTGGCCGAGATCCGCGACGTCGCGGAGCAAACACGCGCGCACGACGAGTCGCGCGGCCGGATTGCGGCCCTGTCGGCACGCGAGCGTGCGGTGCTGGAGGGATTGCTGGCGGGCGGCACGAACAAGACCATCGCGCGCACGCTGGGCCTAAGTCCGCGGACGGTGGAGATCCACCGTGCCCGGGTCATGGAAGCCCTTGGGGCTCGCACCCTGCCGGAGGCGGTCCTGATCGCGACCGCGGCCGGCGTCTGTCCCGCCGTTCAGGACGGCGTCTAGAACAGCGTTCCGAAAGGTGTCCGCCGGCTTTCGGAAAGAGGGGATGCGGATCAAGGGGCTCGCGCATCGTGCCGGTTCCGATATCCGGCACGATGCGCTCGGCCGCGGCGCCGGCGCCCGGCCCTCTAATAGGGGTCGCCGGAGACGGCCGGCGAACGCGAGAGGTACCCGGCCTCAAACTCTGCGAGCTGACGCAGCCGACGCGGCGCGAGGATGCGCAGGCGGCGTTTGCGCAGCGAGATGAACCCGTCGCGCCGCAGGGTCTGCAACACGCGGTTCACGTGCACGCTCGACAGGCCGAGCGCGTCGGCGAGATCCGCCTGCGTCAGCGGCAGATCGTACTGCCCGTCCGCGGTCTGGCCGATCGCGCCCAGCCGTTCCAGCAGCTCGCACAGGAGATGGGCCATGCGTTCAGGGCCCGAGCGCATGCCGAGGTTGACCAGCCACGCGCGCGCCATCGCCTCCTCCGCGAGCCTTGCGCGCTGTAGCGCCAGAGCGATGCGGGGATGCCGGCCGAGCAGGTCCATGTAGGGGACGCGCGGGACCTTGGCGATCCGACAGGGCGTGAGCGCCTCGATCGCGTGGTCGAGCGGGTAGCCCTGGAGGGCGCCGCGGTCGCAGAGATCACCGGGCACCAGATAGGCCAGGATCTGGCGACGACCCGACATCCGGCACTTATGACGGTTGGCGAACCCAGCAAGGACGATCAGCGCGTGGTCGGCCACGCGTCCCTGTTCCACCAGAACCGTGTGCCGCGCGACCGGCCGGACATAGTCGGTCCAGCCCTGAAGGGCCGCACGATCCTCCTCCGTCAGCGGCGCAAAGCTGTCGAGCTTGCGGGCCAGCGCACAGACGGCGCCGCCCCCCGCCCGGGCCGGAGCCGAAAGCCGCGGCACGCGAGCGGCCCCGGCGACGGAAACATCCGTCACGGTGATCAGGGCGCGTGTCTCCATCGGGCTTCCTCCGGGATCGTTGCCGCATTCTCCCGCCGTCGCGGAGTGCGGGCATCCGGTTGGTCCCTTAGGAGCCCTCCGGTCCGCCCGCTGCGATATCTTCGCTCCGGTAGGCCATCGCGGGGGCGAGCCGCGCGATGTGCGGGGACCATTGCGCGCGCAGGTCGAGATAGGCTTGCACGGCTGCGTCATCCCGCAAGACCGCGATCCCCGCCTCGGCGAGCCGGGATGCGGCCCTGTCCCAATGGGCGCGCCACCGCTGCCGCGCCTCGGGATCGGCCGCCAGCGCCCGCGGCGGAGCCCCCGCCAGGAAGGCCGATTCCAGCGTGACGACCAGCCTGTGAGCCACCCGCCAGAGTGCTTCGACCGCCGCCGCCTCCCTCAGCAACGCCGCCTCCTCGCCCGCAAGTGTGCTGCGGATCAAGGACGCCGTATCGAGTGCGAGGTGAGCCTGCGCCGAGACCGAGTAGTACGGCTGCTGGAATCGGAAGTAGAACAACACCGGGTAGAAGTGATGCGCTTCCTTCATCTCGGCCATCGCGTCGCCCAGCGAGACCAGATGGCTGTACCCAGCGCTGAACTGCCCACAAGGCCCAAGGCGCGCCAGCAACTCACCCGCGTCGGACGTCTCCCCCGAGAGGACGTGGAGCTGCAGCCCGAGTGCGTTGCGCCGCAGGAGGGCGCCGTAGACCTGCATGACGTAGGTCAGAACCAGCGAGGTCACGGACATCCCGATCAGCGAGTTCGCCAGGTAGACGACGCGGTAGGCGTCGTTCGTCGGCTTGAAGTCGCTGGCACCGACGATCGCCATGCTGCTGCCCCCGGCGTAGAGCGCGGTGAGGAAATCCGTGGGTGTGGGGCCGTTGCTCGCCTGCACGCCCGTGCCGAGGCCTGGATGGATGATCAGCGCCGCGCCGAGGGTCAGGCCGCCAGCCCAGAGCAGGACGTAGAGCAGAAGGATGACTGGTCCGCAGAACGACAGCACCGTACCGCGTCGTGAGCCGGCCGCCTCAGCAGCGCGGCGGAAGGCAATCCAGGTGAGATGCGCGGCACGCTCGGCGAGCAGCCCGGTCCCGATGCGCGCGTACAGGACGGTGAGGAACACGTCGGAGAGGACGATCCCCATGACCAGGGCACCGGACGCGCGTTCGAGGGTGGACAGCATGGGCAGGCTTCCACGTGGCTTCCGGCGCCGCTCGCACCGCTCTCGGCGCGAACCGGCGGTTGCCGCCTCCGTTCCTGCGATATGTCCGTAGGACGATCCCTATCGTTCCTCCACGGATGGCCGCGCATCCAGGCCCGATCTCGCCGCTCGATCGGTCCGGTGGGCGGCCTGGGTGTCCAACCGATAGTGCCGGTCGACGGCGGTCCAGAACGCGATCCTCATCTCGGGACACCGGCGATCGAGCACCGCTTCGATCACCGCGATGGCTTCGCGCGCACAGATGTCAGGGTCGTCTGGTTCGTATCGATCGTCCTGCGGAACGACATCGGTCACGGCGGCACTCCGGGTCGGCGGGCAGC
Organism: Methylobacterium sp. WL1; assembly: GCF_008000895.1. Lineage (NCBI taxonomy): Bacteria > Pseudomonadati > Pseudomonadota > Alphaproteobacteria > Hyphomicrobiales > Methylobacteriaceae > Methylobacterium > Methylobacterium sp. WL1. The sequence goes on from NZ_CP042823.1 coordinate 4,416,782, forward strand.
CGAGACACCCGCGTGGGCGCGAAAATGGCCCCGCACATCGCGCAGGGTGATCCGGGCATATCCGTAGGTTGGACGCGGTCCCTGTCCGCCCGCGCGGCAAGTCCTCTCCACGCCTCGGAAACCGTGCAACCAGGAGGTGTCCTGAGGGATCGTCCGTAGGAAACGGGTGCTGGCCGTGCCGGTTCGCCCCTACGTCACCAACAGGAGGTGTTCATGAAACTGAGGCATATCTTCCTCGCGAGCACGGTGCTCGTCGCATTGACCGGTGGTTACGCACAGGCTCAGCAATCGGCTGTCAGCAACCAGCGTGTGACCCAGGACCAATCGGACGGGCAAGGCACTCAGATCTTCGTCAGCTCGGCGGGCGTGCGGCAGATCCAGCAGGCGTTGACCCAGAAGGGCTACAGCACGGGCAACGTGGACGGCCGCTGGAACTCGCAGACTGCGGCGGCGGCGCGCAGCTTCCAGCAGGCGCAGAATATGGAGCCGACCGGCACGCTCACCATCCCGCTGGTCTACGGTCTTGGTCTCGAGCAGGACATCATCTCGGGCAATCGCGGCGGAAAGGCCGGGGACCAAGCGCGCGACCAGGGGACGAAGCAGGCCGACAACCAGCGCGTCGTCGTCGAGCGCGCGGATAGCCGCGGCACGCCCCTCTATGTCAGCCCCGCGGGCGTCAGGCAGATCCAGCAGGCCCTGAACCAGCAGGGGTGGAATACCGGACAGGTGGATGGACGCTGGGGACCCGCGACCGTGCAGGCCGCGCGCAGCTACCAGCAGGTGCATGGGCTCGAGCCGTCGGGACGGCTCGAGGTTGGCCTGATCTCCGCACTCGGTCTAACCGATCCGATCTTCTCGGCCGGGCATGGCACAGGCCCGCAGGCTGCTAACGTGGCACGACCGCAGCCGACGCAGGCGAGCGGGTCGGGCGGCGACCGGCAGGTCGACAACCAGCGCATCGCCGTGGAGCGCACCGATACCCCCGGCGAACCGCTTTGGATGAATGCCGACGCAGTGCGCCAAATCCAGCAGGTGCTGAACCAGCGGGGCTATGCGGCCGGTCATCTCGACGGCAGCTGGAACAACGACACGACGATCGCGGCGACTCACTTCCAGCAGGCGCAGGGTCTCGAGCCGACCGGCACGTTGACCACCAACCTGCTAGCCTCGGTCGGCATGTCACGCTGGCAGCGGGGCGAGTTGCTGGGCGGCATGACGGCCCAGGCGAACGCGCCGGGCAATCCGAACCCACAGACGACCGGCTCCTTCAACCAAGCTGGGAATGCGGGCTCTGCCGCAACGAGCGCCGCGGGATCCGGCGACTCCGCGAAGTCCAATGCGCAAAGCGACCAGAATGGCAGCGATGCGCAGGGGACGTCGGGCGCGCGGTAGAGCGCTCGCCCGCCGAATTGGAGACCGGTTCGGCGTCGGCGAGCGCGTTGCATCAAGAACTGAGAGCCGTTCCCGATTGCAACGCGAGCGGGGACGGCTCTAGCCCAGCTCAGGCGGCGGACCTTGTGCTCGTCGCCACGTCGGTCGCCTGTCCGGCCTCCGAGCCGGGCGGGCGGTCGGTCCGAGGCTGGAGATCCCCGCTGCCAACGCAAGATTCTAGGCCAAGCGGCGGCAGCGGAGGCCGCGCAAGGTCTTCAGGCGGCGTACGAAGTTGTAGGCGCTGACGAAGTTGGCCAAGTGCCCACGGAGTTGCCCGTGGCGGTCGTCGTTGTAGCGCTTGACCGTTGCGTCCCCCGCCTTCGCGAGGGCAAGCACTCGATCGTGCCGTTCATCCGCTTTACCTAACCGTTCGTCGAGGCGAGGCGCTGTTTGATCAGCCGCGGTCGATACCGTTGCGAGCGCAGGCAAGTTCGAAGCTATGGGCCCAGAATATCTCGGCGGCTGCGATCGCCGCCATGATGATGGAATTGGCCCGAGCGACGTTGCAGAGCGTGGTGAACTGGGTGCCGTTGTCGGTGAGCACCGTGTGCACATCCATAATGGCGGAGGAAGTCGCCTGCGACCCGGCGCCCTGGATGATCCGCCGCGGCGCGGATGAGCTGGGACCGCTCCATCACGACCGGCGAGCAATACGAGGTCGAGTTGGGCATTCGTAGCGCAGATGACACCCATCGCTGGTTTCTGGCGCAACCGCAGACGGTCAGGGATGCGGCTGGGGCTGTGACCCAATGGGGCTGCACCGACACCCATATCGACGACCGGCGCCCCCAAGCGAAGGAGGAAGCCGTCCACTTTTTCGGCGGCTTTGCTTCAAAGCGGCCATTCTGCTTTCGGCCAGCATCGGACATGGAAAGTCTTGAGCTTCAGCTGCCTGTCAGAGTTCGAGCGTGACCTTCGTGCGGGCGCGGGAGACGCAAGGCATCATCCGGTCCTGACGTTTGGCGACTGGCAGCACCACATCGCGGTGGATGACGGTACCGTCCCGGTAGCCGCACTCGCAGGACCCGCACACGCCCATCTCGCAGGACGAGGGCATCGCGAAGCCGCGCTGGCGCAACACGTCGAGCAGTGAGACATCGGCCGGGACGTGGACGACCGCTCCAGTCGAGGCGATCAGTGCGTCGAAGGGTTCGGGTTTGTAGTTCTCGTCTGCCATTGGCACGAAGTGCTCGACATGCACCCGCTCCGCCGGCCATCCGGCGGCAGTGAGTCCGGTCTGCACCGCGTCGGTGAGCCGCTGAGGCCCGCAGGCGTAGACGTGGATGCGCTCGTCCGGAGATCCGAGTATTGCGGGACCGAAGCGCGAGCCTTCCGCGGAGAACCAGCAGCGGAGCCGGTCGCCGCAGAGGGCCAGCAACTCGGGTAGCAGTGGCGCTTGCTCGGCAGAGCGTGCGCAAAAGTGGAGGGTGAAGTCTGCACCGGTCGAAGCGAGGCGCCGGGCCATGGCGGCGAGCGGCGTCACGCCGATTCCGCCGCCGATCAGCAGATGACGCTGCGCGTCGGCGGCGAGCCCGAAGTTGTTGCGCGGCTGCGAGACGTGCGCGACGGCGCCCGCAACCAAGTTGTTATGCGTCCACAGCGAGCCGCCGCGACCGGCATCCTCACGCTTGATCGCCAGAACGTATCGGCCACGGTCGGCTGGATCGCCACAGAGCGAATACTGGCGCGTGCGGCCATCCGGTAGGCGCAGGTCGACATGCGCACCGGGCTCCCATGACGGAAGTTCGGGACGCTGAGGGTGGACGAGCGTCAGGCGCAGCACCTCCGGTGTGGTGGCGACTGCCTCTACGACCTTCAACTTCATGACGATGCGAGCGGACACCGGCTCAATCCACCAGCGAGATCGGGTCGCCCGGGCGGATGATCCCGCCACGCTCGATCCCACAGTTCAGGCCCGAGCGGTTGTAGAGCGGCAGGTAGACCGGCGATCCGAGTAGTTCCTCCAGGTACTTGCAAGGAAAATTGAGACGACCGCCGCGCAGGATCACCTCACCCACTTGGAAGCGACGTCCCACAAGGTGATTGAGCGGTACGCCAAGCACCGTGAGGTTCCTACGGTGATCGATGGGCGCGAGGTTGATCGGGCCGCCCTGGAGAGGCGGATCGTTCCGCGCGAGGGCTTCGAGCACCTCCTGCTCAATGAGGGTGATCTCGCGGGTATCCGGCTTGGGCGAGTAGGTACCCGTCCCGAGGAAGTAGCGGTCACCTTCGATGCCGCGGCCGGCAACGCAGTGGGCCTCGTCCAATTCCTCCATCTCGTAGCTGGCTGCCGGCGCGATGTGAATGTTGAGCAGCGTGCCCTGCCAACCGGTCGCGCCGCCGGGCACGCCGATAGCTAACGAGCCGGCCGCATGCACGAAGGCCTCGACGTGGCGGGGGGCGGAAGTCTCGCTCATCGTGCCGGTCCCGTCGCCAGCGCGATCGCCTCGACCTCGACCAGCGCATCGCGGGGCAGACGCGCAACCTCGACGGTCGAACGCGCTGGTGCATCGCTGGGGAAGTGCTCGGCGTAGACGGCATTCATCGCGGCAAAGTCGTTCATGTCCTTCAGGAAGACGGTGGTCTTTGCCACGCTCCCGAGGCTGGCGCCCCCGGCCTCCAGCACGGCCGCAAGGTTCGAAAGTGAGCGGCGAGTTTGCGCTTCGATGCCTTCTGGGAACGCCCCGGTGGCCGGGTCGATCGGTAACTGCCCGGAAGCGAACACGAGGTCGCCGACGCGGGTCGCCTGCGCGTAGGGGCCGACGGCCGGGGCCGCATCCTTCGTGGCGATGATGGTCCTATCCAAGTCCGTCTCCCCGTCTTGTGATCGCTTTCATCACTATTCCATCATAGTGGATATTCGTCCACTGCCTGGTCTGAATTTAGGCGCCGCGGAGCCGTTCAGTCTATCTGCCGGCGGGCAGTCTCTGGCGCTGCGAACGTCGCCACGAGGGTGATGCATGCGAGCACGATGAGGTAGACCGAGATCGGCCACGTCGCCCCGCCGCTCCAGGCAAGCAGGGCTGCGGCGATAAGTGGCGTGAAGCCGCCGCTCAGTGCCGCGCCGACTTGGAAGCCAAGCGAGGCGCCGGTGTAGCGCAAGCGGGCATCGAACAGTTCGGACATCCACGCGGCCCCGGTCCCGAACATGATGCCCTGTCCAAAGCTCAGCGCCACCGCGACGGTCAGCGTGATGATCGTCGGGTCGCGCGTGTCGAGGAGCTTGAACATCGGGAAGGCGAAGGCGACCGAGAACAGGCAGGCCGCGATGAACAACGTTTTGCGTCCGTAGCGGTCGGACAGCCAGCCGAAGACGGGGATCGTGAAGAGTTCGATGACGGCGGCGACCAGGATGCCGTTGAGGATCACACTCCGTGACAGTCCGAGCTGGCCCGTGACGTACGAGATCGAAAAGACCGTCACGACGCTCACATACGCGATCTCTGAGACCTTCAGGCCGACGGCCTTCAGGAACATGCCGGGATGTTCGGTAAGGATCTCCATAACCGGCAACCGTGCCGTCACCGCGCGCGCTTTGATCCGCCTGAACGCCGGCGTCTCGTGAAGCCGCAGGCGGATGAACAGGCCGACCCCCACGAGGAGCGCGCTCGCCAGGAACGGAACACGCCAGCCCCAAGACAGGAACGCTGCCTCGGGCATCAGCCCTGTCAGCGCGAACGCGCCGATCGAGAGGATCACGCCGATCGGGTACCCGAGCTGGACGATGCTCCCGAAGAACCCGCGCCGTTCCGCCGGCACGCTTTCTACCACCATCAGTACGGCTCCGCCCCACTCGCCGCCGATTCCGATGCCCTGGACGAGGCGCAATGCTACCAAGAGGATAGGCGCGAGGATGCCGATCTGCCCATAGGTCGGCAGGCACCCGATCAGAAAGGTGCCGAGACCCATGATCATCAGGGTTAGCGACAGCATGGCCTTGCGACCGATCCTGTCGCCGAAATGGCCGAAGACGGCCCCGCCCAGTGGACGGGCTAGGAACCCGACGGCGTAAGAGCCGAACGCCGCGATCGTGCCGACTACCGGGTCGATGCTGGGGAAGAACAGCTTGTTAAAGACGAGAGCGCTGGCTGTGCCGTAGATCAGGAAATCGTACCACTCGACGGTGGTGCCGATGACGCTTGACCAGACGATTTGGCGCCGTTCTGCGATCGTGACCACGCCGGGCTCGGCGTTCCGCATCGCATCCGACGGCATCGTGGCATCGACCATGGGTGGGCATCCACTTTCAGAGATGAATTTCCACTCATAGCAATACAAGCCGCGTGCCAATCCTGGTGGGCGGTGGTCCGGGCGCGACCACGCCGCCTGTGCTAAGCACCGGTCGATCAGCCCCCAGCGCTCAGGGACGAGGAATGGCCGGGGGACTAGGACGAGACACAGATGACGGTGACGACAGAGGTGCGGCGGGTCCGGATCGAAGCAGAGGCTCGCTCCCAGATCCAGGTGCTTGCTGACGAGATCCGACGCAGACGCAGGGAGCGGGATCTCTCCCTCGAGGCACTGGCGTCCCTGTCTGGGGTAAGCCGCTCGATGATCTCCAAGATCGAGCGCGGAGAAGCCGCGCCTTCGACAGTGGTGCTTTCACGCCTCGCTGAGGCGCTGGGTGTAACCTTCTCCAGGCTGATGTCACCCGCCACCGAAGTTGAGGTGCTGCTGATCCCGGCGTCCCGCCAGCCTGTGCTGCGCGATGAAGCTTCGGGCTTCCTACGCCGCTGCCTTTCTCCGGTGCTGCCCGGGCGAGGGATCGATTGGGTGCTCAACACGCTCCCGCCAGGCGCAACCACGGGAGAGTTCGTCGCCCACCGCCGCGGCGTGTCGGAATACATCTTCGTACTGAAGGGGCGCCTGCGCGCCACGATCGGCGACCGCGCGGTCGTGGTCGAAGAGGGCGACAGTTTGTATTTTGAAGCAGATGCCGGGCACACCTTCACCAATTTGGGCGCGGAGGCGTGCCAGTACTTCCTGGTGATCGACGCTACGCGTCTGCGCTGACTCTCGCCCGCGAGGGTGCTCCTCGCTCGGCCGGCTCAAAGGCAGTCAGCGTAAAATCAGCTAGATCTGGCCAGCCGCTTCGCGCCCTTCCCAGTCATGCGCAAAATCGTAGCTCTTTCCCGGAAGCGGACTTGTTGTGCCGATCCAACTCGGTCGTTCAGCAGAGTGGCACTGGTCGCTGAAGCGGATAGATGAGTCGAACTCCGCAGGGCTTTCTCCCCCGACTAGGCCGCGGCCTCGTTCCTGCAAGCCGGGGTGCGACGGGTTCGGTGTGCGTTCCGGATCAGCGCTGGCAGTCGAGCGAAGACCGCCCGAGCAGAGTGAGAGTTGCCCGATGAAAAGGCGTACACTGTTGCAGGGAGCCGGGGCTTTCGTGGCCAATGCGATCGGGGCGCCAGCCCTAGTCCGTGCCGAGGCCGCCACGACCCTACGCTTCATCCCACAGCAAGATCTCGTCACACTCGATCCGGTGACGACCTTCGCGTACATTACCCGCAATCACGGCTACATGGTCTTCGATACCCTCTACGGCATGGACGGAAACTACCGCGCCACGCCGCAAATGGTTGAGGGCCACCGCGTCGAGCAGGATGGGCGTCGCTGGGACCTGACACTGCGCGAAGGCCTGCGCTTCCACGACGGGACCTCCGTTCTCGCTCGCGACTGCGTTGCCTCCCTGCGGCGCTGGGCCAAGCGCGACCCGTTCGGCGGCTCACTAATGGAGGCCACCGACGAACTGTCGGCGGCCGATGACCGGACCATCCGGTTTCGGCTCAAGCGCGCGTTTCCACTTCTGCCGATCGCTCTGGGCAAGGCTTCCGTGCCGCTCTGCGCCATGATGCCGGAGCGCCTTGCTGTCACCGACCCGTTCCAGCAGGTGCCGGAGCTGATCGGCTCCGGGCCGTTCCGTTTCAAGGCGGACGAGCGTGTGCCCGGCGACCGCGCAGTCTACACCCGCTTTGAGGGCTACGTGCCACGCAAGGACGGCGCGCCCACTTGGACCTCCGGGCCGAAAGTCGTCCATTATGACCGAGTTGAGTGGCGCATGATCGGCGATACCTCCACGGCCACCTCGGCGCTGATCGCCGGCGAGGCCGACTGGCAGGAATACGCCTCTCACGATCAGCTGGGTCTCTTGAAGGCGGCCAGGGGCGTGACCACCCGCGTCCTCGATTCGACTGGCTTCGTGACGATGTTGCGAGTCAACCACCTGCAGCCGCCGTTCAACAATCCGGCCATCCGGCGGGCCCTCTGGGGTGGGATCGACCAGGCGTCCTGCATGCAGGGGGTTGTGGGCGCGGATGATCCCAGCCTGTTCCACGTACCCCTCGGATTCTTCTGTCCGGACACACCGATGGCCTCGACCGATGGGCTCGGGCCGCTCACGGAGCCACGCGATCCGAACAGGGTGCGCGTCGACCTCAAAGCTGCCGGCTATACCGGAGAGACCGTGTTGCTAATGGTGCCGTCGAACTCGGCGCCTCTCCTGGCGCTCGGCCAAGTCGCAGCCGACCTGCTCCAGCGCGTCGGCATGAATGTCGAGGTCTACGCAGTCGAGTTCAATGCAATGCTACAGCGGCGCAACCGCAAGGGGCCGGTCTCCGAGGGCGGCTGGAGCGCCTTCGTGACCAACTGGTCGGGGATGGATTGGCTGAACCCCGCCGGCTACATCGCCCTGCGCGGCACCGGCGAGACCGGTTATGCCGGCTGGGCTACGACTCCGCGGATCGAGGCCCTGCGTGACGCATGGTTCACCGCACCGGACGAGGCGGCCCGCTCCGCGGTCTGCCGGGACATCCAGCTTCAAGCGATGCAGGACGTGCCCTACTACCCTCTGGGCCAGTACTTGCAGCCGACTGCCTACCGGTCCAGCCTCACCGGCATCCTCGACGGGTTCCCAACATTCTGGAATGTGCGGCCTGCCTGAGGGGCGGGCCGCTACGCCTTACAACCCCGGGAAGGTGGGTGGCGCGATGGCATCGGCGCCACGGCCCGCCCAGTCGAGCTGCCGGATCTGCGCCAGTGCCCGGACCTGCGCCTCCTCCAGGGCGGCGGCGGAGGCTGCGTAATCGACCAACAGGGCGCGACCGTCGCGGACGATCTCGCGGCCGCCGACAAAGACCTGCCGGACCGCGCGATCGCCGGCCGAGTACATCAGGGACTGCACGGGGTCCCGGCACGGTCGCATGGCGGGATGCGCGCAATCGACGAGCACGAAATCGGCCTTGCAGCCCGGCGCGAGCCGGCCAATATCGCCGCGTCCGAGCGCCTTGGCGCCTCCCACGGTTGCGGCGTGGAACACGTCTGCCGCCCGGGTGTCGCGCGGATTCTGGGCTACGACCCGGGCGAGATACGAGACGAGGCGCATCTCGTCGAGCATGTTGTGCGGGTAGACGTCGGTGCCGATGCCCATGTTGACGCCGGCCTGCAGATAGCGGCCGAAATCGTGTAGCGCGATGCCGCGGCGGGCGAAGACGGTCGGACAATGGGCGACCGTGGCACCGCGCTGGGCCATGCGCCGCAGGTCCGTGCCGGGGCTGTGCCAGTGGGTCCAGGGATGGTCGTCCAGAAAGATCCCGTGGCCCACGATGGTGCGCTCAGTCAGCACGCCGAGATCGTCGAGCCATTCGATAGGCGTCATCCCGGTGCGGCGGGTGATCTCGTGGAACTCTGACAGGGACTGCGCCGCGTGGGTGTGGAAACGCAGGTCGCGCCGGACCGCCTCGTCATGGGCATCTCGAAGCAGCGCCGCCGTGCAGGTGTCGACCTGAGCCGGACAGAGCATGCCGAACAGGCGCCCGCTCGCGTGCCGTTGCGCCGCGGTGATCTCGGCGAGCGCCTGCTCCAGGCCGCGATAGCCCGCGGCCTCATCCCATTCGTACTCCACGCTGTGGCCGTTCCTCGTCAGCCAGCGGCCGGACCGGAACATCGGGGCGATGCAGACCCGAAGGCCTGAGGCACCGAGAAGGTCGAGCCAGCCGTCGCTCGGCAGGGCGAGATCGCAGACGGTGGTGACGCCGGAGAGGGCAAGTTCGGCGAGCGCCACCCCGTAGGCGGCCCGCGTCCCCTCCGCGTCGGGCCGCAGGATCGGCAGATACTCGTAGAGCGAGGTGTTGTAGAGGCGCTGGCTGCCGACCTCGTCCCACATGCCCTTGTTCATCGGCTCCGAGAACAGGTGCGTGTGGATGTCGACGAGCCCTGGCATGACCAGGCAGCCGGAAGCGTCGATGGTTCGGTCCGGCGGCGGCCCCGTATAGCCCGGGCCGACATGCGTGAGGACGCCGTCCGCGAAGACAACATCAGCGCCGGTCTGGTAGACGTGACCGCCGCTGTCCGGGTCCCAGGCGACGACCCACCGGGCCCCCGTCACCAGGGTGACGTCCACAGCCCCGTCCGCAGCATCGTCGTGCATCGATCACCTCTTCCTCAGGTCGAGGGGGCGGGCAAGATCGGTGCCTATTCGGTTGCACCGAGGGGTTTGCGGCCCGGGTTTCGCTAGGCCGTCTTGAACAACGGCGTGTCGGTCTACCGGGCAGCTGTACGCACCAGCACGAGGCGGCCTCAGGACGCCCACATAGCCCCAGGAGGCCGTTCAACTCACAGCCTCTCAGGGTGAGGTTGGAAGTGGGATTGGCCCGCGCAACGCCGTTGCCGACGGGGCGAGGCCCGAATGCGCTGTGAAATTCGGTGTTCGGAAGGACGGCAGCATGCACCAGCGCGATACCATGTAGCCCGCACGGATCCTGGTCATCAACCCGAACTCGTCCCAGGCCGTGACCGCCGCCATCGACGCGGCGCTCGACCCGCTGCGCTTGGCCGGCGGCCCCGCCATCGCGGTGACGGACCTGCCCGATGGGCCGGCGAGCATCGCGTCCCAGCAGGACGCCGATTCCGTCGTGATGCCGCTCGCCCGGCGCATCGCAGCGGACGGGGCGGACGCCTTCGTGATCGCCTGCTTCAGCGACCCGGGCCTGCACACGGCCCGCGAGGTCGCCAGGGGCCGGCCCGTGATGGGCATCGCCGAATGGGGCATCCTCCGGTCGCTCACCCTCGGCGAGCGCTTCGGCATCGTCGCCCTATCGGAGGGCAGCGTGCGGCGCCAGCGCCGGATGGTCCGCCAGATGGGCCTCGGCGAACGCTATGCCGGCAGTCGGCCGGTGGAGGCGCGGGCGGACGAGACGGCCGGCGAGGCGATCCGCGACCGCCTGGTCGCGGCGGCCCGCATGCTGATCGCGCGCGACGGCGCCGACGTGATCGTCCTCGGCTGCGCCGGCATGGCGCCGCACCAGAGCGCAATCGAGGACGCGGTCGGGTGCGCGGTCGTCGAGCCCTGTCAGCAGGCGGTGGCGGCAGCCCTCGGGGCCGTTCTGCTCGAGACCGCCTCCTTCGGAAGGACCCGGCGATGCACTACGACCTCCTGATCCGCGGCGGCACCTGCGTCACGCCTTGGGGGACCGAGGGGATCGATCTCGGCGTCCGCGCCGGGCGGATCGCGGATCTCGGTGTGCCGATCGGCGCGACCGCGGATACGGTGATCGACGCGGTAGGCCTGCACGTCCTGCCCGGCCTGATCGACAGCCACGTCCACCTGCGTGATCCCGGCGACCCAGCCGTGGAAACGATCGAGACCGGCACGCGGGCCGCGATCCTCGGCGGGATCGCCACCCTGTTCGACATGCCCAACACGGTTCCGCCAATCGCCGATACCGAGCGCTTGACGTGGAAGCGCGGCTACGTGGCGGGTCGTAGCTGGTGCGATATCGGCCTGTACGTGGCGGGCGCCAAGACCAACATCGACAGGTTGGCGGCGCTGGAACGCGAGCCAGGGGTCTGCGCCGTGAAGGTGTTTGCGGGCAGCTCCACGGCGGCGCTGATGATTGAGGACGACGCCCATCTCGAGCGGGCCATGCGAGCCGGCCACCGGCGCATGGCCTTCCACAGCGAGGACGAGTTCCGGTTGCAGGCGCGCAAGCCGTTATTCGCCCGGGGGCAGCCGTACCGGACCCACATGGAATGGCGCGACGAGGAATGCGCCTTCCTAGGGACCCAGCGCCTGATGGCCCTGGCCCGCAGGACCGGCCGGGCGACGCACATCCTCCACGTCTCGACCGCCGAGGAACTCGAATACCTGCGCGATTTCCGCGACGTCGCGACCGTCGAGGTTCTGGTCAACCACCTGACCCAGGTGGCGCCCGACTGCTACGATACGCTTGGCGGGCTCGCGGTGATGAACCCACCGATCCGCGGCGAGCGGCATCGAGCAGCCGCATGGGCTGCCGTGCGCAACGGGACTGTCGATACGATCGGCAGCGACCACGCGCCTCATGCCCGGACAGCCAAGGAGCAGCCCTGGCCCGATTGTCCGGCCGGCCTCACGGGGGTTCAGACCCTGGTCCCGGTCATGCTCGATCATGTCGCAGCCGGGCGCCTGTCGCTGGCGCGCCTCGTGGACCTGATGGCGGCCGGTCCGGCTCGTGTCTACGGCCTGCTCGGCAAGGGGAGAATCTCAGTCGGATACGACGCGGATTTTACCCTGGTGGATCTGAAGGCGCGTCGCACAATCGAGGACTCTTGGATCGCGTCGCCCTGCGGTTGGACTCCGTTTGCGGGACTACGCGTGACCGGATGGCCGGTCGCCACCGTTGTCCGGGGCAGATCCGTCATGCGTGATGACGAGGTCTTGGGCGATCCGGTCGGGCGCCTGGCGCGCTTCTCCGGCTGAGCCGAGGCGCCCGGATCAAGCGCATCCGGTTTCGGCCACCAGCCAGGTGGTGAGGATCGCGACGGCGTCCATGAGGTCGTCGATCTCCATGGCCTCATCGGGGTTATGGCTGCCGTTGGCGTTGCGCACGAACAGCATCGCCATTGGAACACCGGCTTTGGCGAAGGCCGCGGCATCGTGCGAGGCCGGGCTGCCGAGAGGCATGGTGGCGATGCCGAGGGCTGTGGCCGCGGCCTCCAGACAGCTGCGGATCCGTGGCGAGACATCTCCGACCGCCACCTCGGCGCGCGGGCCGAGCACGATCTCGACGTTGCGGCGTGCCACGATTGTCGCGACGTGCCTCAGGAACTGCGTCTCGATCTCCGCCAGCATGTTCGCTGCGTAGGCGCGCACGTCCAGGCTGAACCGGAACTCGCCCGGGACTGTAGTCAGCCCGTGGGCTGCACCGTCGGTGTGGAACCGGCCGAACGTGACGGCCATCGGGCGGCCGGCCTCCTCGTTGGCCTGCCAGATCTGGTCGAGCGCCAGGGCGATCTCCGCGCCCGCCATGGCCGCATCGCGCCGGAACCGGCGGGGCGTGCCGACATGGTCGTAGCGGCCGAGGATTCGAGCATCCGGATAACGGAAGTTGCCCGGGATCCCGGTGCAGAGACCGACCGGAATTCCGGCCTCGACGAGGCTCGGCGCCTGCTCGATATGCACCTCGAGGAAGGCGTGGATCGCGGACGGATCAAGCGGCGGCGCATCGCCGCGTAAAGCCTCGGGATCGCCGCCGGAGGCCGCGATGTGATCGGCGAGGTCGCGCCCCGTATCGGCCCGGGGCATGGCGAGCGCACCCTCCGGCAGGGTGCCGAGCGCCGCTCGGCTTCCGAGATAGGACACCTGGAACCAGACGCTCTCCTCGGCGCGCACCGCCATGACGGTGATATCGCGCTCCGGGATCAGTCCGAGGCTTTGGATCGCCGCGACAGCTGCGAGCCCGGCGACGACCCCGGCTGCGCCGTCGAAGTTGCCACCGTGCGACACGGTGTCGAGATGGGAGCCGATCAAAATCGGCGGCCGGGTCCGATCCCGGCCGGGCAGCGTCATGTAGGTGTTGGCGGCCGCGTCCCGGCGGACCCGGAGACCCAGCTCGGCCGCACAGTGCGTCGCGCGCGCGTGGGCTTCAGTTTCCTCCGGGCTGTAGGAAGGCCGGGTAAACCCGGGATCGTCGTGGCCGCACCGGGCGAGTTGTGCCAGCAGGTGCTCGATCCGGCCTCGCTGTGCGCTGACCGCCTCCCTAACGGCGGTGACGGTTGCGTGTTCCAATGGGTTTCTCCCTGACCGCGCAATGGCCCCTGGCCTTCACGCGGTCCCGTTGGGCTCGCCATCATGACCCAGTGGTCGGGTCATCAGGCCTGCGCGGCCATGATCGATACGTGTGCAGAGATCACCTTCCAACCAAGATCGGGGAGGCGCATCCATGTCTGGCTCTGGCGCCCGATACCGGTCTTGCCGCGCGGCTTGAACTCAAGATTCACGGTGGCCACGTCCGAGCCGACGGTCAGGACCTCCAACCGGATGCGTGCTTCCTTCGTGCCTCCAGGCGGTGGATCGGCCGCGATGCGCGCGGCATGAATCGCCGCGAAGCCGTAGCCATTCTCACCCACGGCGTAGCGGATCGTGTGAGGGCTGTCCCAGAATGTTGCGTCCAACACCCCGACATCCTTGTCGATCAGCGCCTGCTCGTAGCGTTCGAACAGGGCGGTGACTTCAGCCACGACCTCGGGGCGGTTCAGGGTTGTGTCCATTCAGGCCTCCAAGTCGAGAACGGTGCGGATCAGGTCGAGGTCGGATCCACGCGTGCCGATGAGAGACAGGCCCACCGGAGCGCCATCGACCCGCCCGCCCGGGATACTCACCTGCGGGACGCCGGTGAGGCCTCCGTGGCTCGTCAAGCAGCCTATGCGCTCACGCAGCGGGTTGAGCGTGCTGAGCGGCAGCCCGCGCAGGGGAGCCGGGAACGGCGTGGTGGGAAGGCACAGGATGGTCCCGGGGGGCAGAAGCCGCGCGAGGCGGGCTCGTGCCTCAATGCGCATCAGGATCGCGGCGTTGCGTTCGCCCTCTGTCATCATCGAGCCCTGGACGAGCGCTCGGGCGACCGAGAAGGCGAGGCGCGGATTGCAGGTGTCGAGCCAGGGCTCGAAGGTCTGCCACGCCTCACTGCTCTGCAGGACGCGCTGGGCCCGCTGCCACACCGACAGGCCCTGCGGCGCCATCGTCACGTCACGCCGGTTGCCGATCAGCGCGGCTAGACGATCGATGAGCGGCATAAGCGCTTGCTGCACGGCCTCGTCGGCGAAGCCGAGCGCGTCCGCGGCCACCAGCAGCGTATCGGGCAGCCGATCCGGCATCGACGCGCCGAACAGGACCTCCCCGACCCGGGCAAAGGTGGCCGCATCGCGGGCGAACCAGCCGCAGGTATCGGCGCTCGGCGCCTGGACGCAGATCCCGGAGAAATCGATGCGCCCGTGGGTCGGGCGGATTCCGTAGAGGCTGCAGAAGCTCGCCGGCACACGCACGGAGCCGCCGCTGTCGGTCCCGAGCGCGAAATCGCAGGCTCCCGAGGCGACGGCTGATGCCGAGCCGCTGGATGAACCCCCGGGCACCCGGTCCGGCGCGACTGGATTCAGCGGGGTGCCGTCATGGGCATTCTCGCCGAGGATCCCCAGCGAGACCTCGTCGGTGATCGTCTTGCCCACCACTGAGGCACCTGCGTCGAGAAGCGTCTGCACCACCCAGGCGTGTCGCGCCGGAGTCGGGTCGATGCGCGGCCAATCCGGGTTGCCGCCACCGGTGGGGATCCCGGCGACGTCGATCAGGTCCTTGACGGCGAAACCGAGCCCGGCGAGCGGCCCCGTCGCGGAACCGGCGACGCGGGTGCGCGGACCCGGCAGGAATGGATCGGTGGATACGATGGGCTGCTCTTGCATCATGCGGAGATCGGTTCCTGCCATTGGGCGCCGGGCACGGCCGCGAACAGCGCCCGGGTGTAGGGGTGCTTCGGCGCGAAGAAGATCTCGGATGTCGGCGCGACCTCGACCACCTGGCCGGCCCGCATCACGGCGATCCGGTCGCAGACCTGCAGGGCGACGCGCAGATCGTGGGTCACGAACACCATGCTGAGGTGCAATCGCGCCTTGATGTCGGCGAGCAGCGCCAGAACCTGGGCCTGCACGGAGACGTCCAGGGCTGAGACCGGCTCGTCGGCCACCAGCACCTCGGGCTGCATGGCCAGAGCTCGGGCGATCCCGATCCGCTGGCGCTGACCGCCGCTGAATTCGTGTGGGAAGCGCTGCGCCGCCGCGGGGTCGAGGCCGACGAGCGCCAGCATCTCGCGGGCTTGGGCCTTGGCGACCTCAGGCATGGTGCCGTGTATGATCGGGCCCTCGGCCACGATGTCGACGACGCGCTGGCGCGGGTCGAGGGATCCGTAGGGGTCCTGGAACACCATCTGCACCCGCTTGCGGTGCGGACGCATCTGTCGGCGGCTCAGCGCGGCGACGCTGTGCCCGGAGAGAAGGATCTCGCCGCTATCGACGGGCATCAGCCGGGTGATCGCCCGCGCCAAGGTGCTCTTGCCCGAGCCGCTCTCGCCGACGAGCCCCAGGGTCTCCCCCCGCCGCAGCTCCAGATCGACGCCGTCGAGCGCACGGGTGACGCGCCCGCCGAACAGGCCGCGCGCGCCGTAGGTTTTCTCGACCGCCCGGGCTTCGACCACCCGAGGGGCCGTGCTGGGCGGTCGTTGCGGCGGCGGCGTCAGCCTGGGCACCGCCGCGATCAAGGCGCGCGTATAGGGATGCTTCGGGGCGCCAAGAACCGAAGCCGCGGGGCCCTGCTCGACCAGTGTGCCTTTCTGCAGCACCGCGACCGTGTCGGCGATGTCGGCGACCACCCCGAAATCGTGTGTGATGAACAGGACGCTGGTCCCGTGCTCGCGCTGCAATTCCCGGATCAGGTGAAGGATCTGCGCCTGGGTGGTCACGTCCAGCGCGGTGGTCGGCTCGTCGGCGATGAGAAGCCGTGGGTTCAGCGCCAGCGCCATGGCGATCATCGCGCGCTGGCGCTGGCCGCCGGAAAGCTGGTGGGGATAGGAGCGCAGGAGCCGAGCGGGCTCAGGCAGGTGGACGCTGTCGAGCAGCGCGACGACCCGGGCCCGCCGGTCGGCGCGGCCGAGCGCCGTATGGATGCGCAGGACCTCGTCGAGCTGGCGCCCGATCGTGTGGAGCGGGTTGAGAGCCGTCATCGGCTCTTGGAAGATCATCGCGATGCGCGCCCCCCGGATGCGGCGCATCCGCTTCGGCGTGATCGTCGCGAGGTCCTCGCCCTCGAAGTCGATGCGCCCGCCGGAGACGCGCACGTGCGGCCCCGGCAGCAATCCGAGAATCGCCCGCGCCACCAGCGACTTGCCCGATCCGCTCTCGCCGATGAGGCAGGTGACGGCGCCCGGCCGCAGCACAAGGTCCACGTCGGTGACCGCGTTCGGCCGGTCCGCACCCGGGGGCAACGCGATCGTCAGCTTCTCGATGTCGAGGACGGAGTCGCTCATCGCTCGCGGAGCCTCGGGTTCAGTGCCTCGTTCAAGCCATCGCCAACGAGATTGATGCCGAGGACGGTGAGCAGGATCGCGATGCCCGGGAAGGTGCAGATCCACCACGCCGAGCGAAGGACCGCGCGTCCCGCACTGATGATCAGGCCCCAGCTCATCACGTTCGGGTCGCCGAGCCCGAGGAACGCGAGGCCCGCCTCGATCAGGATCGCCGTCCCGATCAGCAGCGACCCCACGGCGATGATCGCCGAGGTGCAGTTCGGCAGCATGTGGCGGAAGATGATGCGGGCGTCGCCTGCCCCGAGGCCGTCGCAGGCGAGCACGAATTCGCGCCCGCCGAGCGCCACGAACTCACCCCGCACCAGACGGGCGATCCCCGGCCAGGACACCGCCGCGATGGCCACGATCTCGCTGGTGAGCGATGGCGACAGGATCGCCACGATGAGGATCGCCAGCACGAAGGCCGGGATCGTCTGGAAGAACTCCGTGAGCCGCATCAGCGCGAGCTCGACGCCACCCCGGTAATAGCCGGCCAACCCTCCGACGAGGGTTCCGAACAGGATCGCGGCAAGCGTCGCGCCGAGCCCGATCATCAGCGAAGTGCGCGCGCCGTAGGCGATCTCCGCGGCCACATCCCGCCCGAGCGTGTCGGTGCCAAGCAGGAAGCGGCCGCCCGGCGGCTGGAGCGCGGGCCCGACCAGGCGGAACGGGTCGCCGGGAAACAGCAGAGGCGTCAGCACCACCAGGGCGAGCAGCCCGAGCAGTACAGCTGCACCGAGGAGCGCCAGACGGTTGCGCGCAAAACGCGCCAGAGCGGCCCGCATCGCTACAGCTCCATCCGAGGATCGAGGCAGACGTAGACGAGGTCCACGGCGAGGTTGATCACGACGACGAGGCAGGCCGAGACGAAGAAGATCCCGAGCAGGAGGTTGAGGTCGCGCGACTGGAGCGCGTTGAAGGCCAGGGTGCCGACCCCCGGCCAGCCGAACACCGTCTCGACCACGATCGAGCCGCCGATCAGGTTGCCGGCCTGTACCCCCGCCATGGTGACCACCGGCAGTAGGGCGTTGCGCAGGACGTGGCCGGTCATCACCCGGGCCTCGGTCTGGCCCTTGGCCCGGGCCGTGGTGACGTAGTCCATGCCGACCTGTTCCAGCACGGAAGCGCGCATCACCCGGGCGTAGACCGCGAGGTAGAAGAGCGAGAGGGCGACGGCCGGCATGACCAAGTGACGCCCGACGTCCCAGACCTCGTCCCAGCCCTCGTTGTCGGCCCCCACCGTGTCGAAGCCACTGGTGGGAAGCCAGCCGAGCCGGATCGCGAAGATCACGATCATCATCAGCCCGAGCCAGAACCCCGGCGTGGCATAGGCCACCAGGCTCACAAGCGAGATCACCGCGTCGCGCCAGGAGTTGCGCCCGGTGGCCGCCACGAGGCCGAGGAGCGTACCGATCACCAGGGCGGTCCCGAAGGCGGTCAGCATCAGCAGGCTCGTCGGCCACAACCGGTCGAGGATCAGGCTCGCCACGGGGCTGTCGTTGCGGAACGAGTAGCCGAGATCGAGGTGGAGCATATTGAGCAGGTAGACGCCGAATTGCGTCGCCATCGGTTGGTCGAGGCCGAACTTGCGGCGCAGCTGCTCCATGTATTCCGGACTGGCCGCGCCGCTTTCGCCAGCAAGAACCGACGCGGCGTCGCCAGGCGCCAGGTGAATCAGGAAGAAGTTCAGCACGACGATACCCAGGATCACCGGGATCGCCAGCAAAAATCGGTGACCGAGAAAGCGCACAAGCCGCACCGGATTACTTGTCCATCCAGGCTCGCTCGAACGCCTGTTGTGTGCCCAGCGGACCCGTGGTGTGATCCTTGAGGCGCCGGTTGAAGACGCTCACGTATTGCACGTCGATCAGCCAGATCATCGGGCTGTCTTCGGCCAGGATCTGCTGGACCTTCTTATAGATCGCCCCGCGCTTTTCCGGATCCAGCTCGCGCGCGCCCTCGCCGAGCATGCGGTCGACCTCCGGGTTCGAGTAGAACGTGTCGTTGACGAAGGTGACACCTTTTCGGATCTGCGAGGTCAGGAACTGCTTGTTCAACCCGTAGACCGGATCGACGCCCTGGCTCAGGAACGGCTCGTTGATGTCGTAATCGTAGTTCGTGTAGACGCGCCGCAGCCAGGTGGCGGTGTCTTCTGAGCGCAGAGTCACGTCGATGCCCACCGCGACGAGGGCCTGCTTCAAGTATTCGGCCTGCCGCAGCCACTGTTCGCCGAACGAGTTCACCTCCAGATGGAGGGCGAAGCGCATCCCGCCCGCGCCACGGGGTGCGCCGGCCGCATCGAGCAGCCGGTTGGCGATCTCCAGCCGATCCGGCACGTCATACTGGCGCACGTCGTCGGTGTAGAGGCCGGCCGTCTTGAATTTGCGGCTGAGTGGACCCGAGGCGGGCAGGCCGTAGCCAAACATCACGTCCCTGAGGATGACGTTGCGGTCGATCGCGTAGGCGATGGCTTGGCGCACCGCCTTCTTCTGAAGCTGCGGATGGCGGCCGTTCAGCTCCAGGACGCTCTGAGCCGGCGTCATCTCGTAGCCCTTGGTGGTCAGGTCGAGGACTGGATTGGTCTTCATCCGCGCGAGATCGGCATAGTTCACCGCGCTGTAGCCGGCGAAATGGGCTTCCCCGGCCTCCATGGCGGCCGAACGCGTTGCGGCATCCGGGATGAAGCGGGCGACGATACGGTTGAGGTACGGCAGCCCCGGCTTCCAGTAACTCTCGTTGCGGTCCAGCCGCACGGACTGACCGCGCTCCCAGCTCACGAACTTGAACGGGCCGGTTCCGATCGGCTTGTTGGCGGTCGGGTTCTGGAGGACATCGGTTCCCTCGAACACCGATCGGCACAAGATCGGCAGGTCGCGCCCCGAGAGCGCTTTCATGATGTACGGAGCCGGGTTGGCGAGCCGCAGCACCGCGGTCATCGGATCGGGCGTGTCGACTGCTACCAGTTCGGCGAGCATTACTGGGGCGATCGGATTATACTTCTTCAAGATCTCCATGAAGGAGTATTGCACGTCCGCGCTGGTGAACGGTTTGCCGTTGTGGAAAGTCACGCCCTCCTGGAGCGTGAATGTGATGGTCTTTCCGTCCGCTGCGACATCCCACGACTTGGCCAGGTTGGGCCGTGGGTTCAAATCCCAGTCGTAGGTGCACAGCCCTTCATAGACCTGCGTGGCAATCGGCGGGATGTTGCCGGCCGATACGGCGTAATGCGCTAAGGTCGAAGGCTCTGGATGCACGATCATCACCATCGTGCCGCCCCGCCGCGGTTCGGCGGCGCTTGCGCCGTTCGAGGCCGCGGCGAGGCCGAGCGGGAGCGCCAGAACGGTGCGGCGAGAGAGATCAGTCACGTGAGGTGTGCGAGACAAGCCGAAGGACCCCTGAAGCTGTAGGGGGCCTCAGCAACGGTCGTGCCACCCGATTGGTAGATTCACCCCGGTATCATGTCGATTGATCGGGGGTGATCTGTGCCGAGCCTCGAATACGGCATAAAAGCAAACTGAGAGGAAATCTTGATCTCGGCGGCCGGATGCCGGATGCCGGAGGTTCGCGTCGGAACGAACCTTGCCATGAGCTGCGGCCGAGCCGTCCCTGGCTCGTGCTTGGAGCCCTTGGTCACGATGCGCGAATCCGGACGGACGATCAGACTGGGGATGCTCACCCCTTCGTCGAACAGCGTGCTCGAACCGATGACGGCGCGCATTCTGGCCGGGCAGGACGGGGTCACGGCCCACTTCTCGCGCGTGCGTGTGACCCAGATCGGCCTGTCAGCCGTCGCACTGGGCCAATTCGCGCAGGAACCGATGCTCGCGGCCGCCGACCTGCTCGCCGATGCGCGGGTCGCCTCGATCCTTTGGAACGGGACTGCGGGTGCCTGGCTTGGCTTCGACAATGACGTGGCGCTCGCAGCGGCAGTGACCGAGCGAACCGGCGTGCCGGCCTCGACCTCCGCGCTTGCTTTCCGCGACCTGTTTCGGCGACGCGGCATCGAACGCATTGGGCTGGTGACCCCCTATACCGGGGACGTCCAGGCGCGGATCCAGGCGAATTGGCGCTCCGACGGGTTCGACTGCTCGGCAGAGCGGCATCTCGGTCTGTCAGAGAACTTCGAATTCGCTTTGGCCGGCACAAGCGAGATCGCCGGGATGGTGCGCGCCGTCGCGGCCGAGGGCGCGCAGGCCGCGGCCATCGTCTGCACCAACCTCGCGGGCGGCGCGATCGCCGCAGCTCTGGAGGCCGAACTCGGCATCCCGGTCTACGATTCGGTCGCGGTCAGCCTGTGGAAGGCGATAGACCTTGCCGGCGCAAGCACCGAGGCCCTCATTGGATGGGGCGACGTGTTCGCGACCGCCTAAGCGACCTGCCTCAGCAGGCGTCATCCTCGGCTTTGCGGCGCTCGATCCACCGCCGCAGGGACGGCGCGAAGCCGGTGGCCGGCTTGGCCGGCGGACGCGCGAAGCGGCCCGCCCGCGGGGGCTTCACGCCGAGCCGGACCATGACCTGCGCCTGCCCGAGCGCGGCAGAGAGCGGATCGATCAGCGGCACCGGGACCGCCTCGGCAATCCGAGCGGCCAGGCCAGTCAGCGGCGCTCCGGCCAGGATCACCGCGTCGACACCATCCTCGGTCACAACGCGGTTCGCGAGGGCGATGATCTCGGCCTCAAGCTCGTGCTGCACCTCCGTGACCGACCGGAAGCCGGCCGCAACAGACCGGACGCAGGCGCATCGGGCAGAGAGTCCGGCCAGCAGCACCGCATCCTCGTACCAGGGCAGCAGGGTGCCCGAGAACGTCACGACACCGAAGCGCTGGCCGAGCATGCAGGCGGTGAGCATCGCCGCCTCGGCCATCCCAACGACGGGCAGGTCGAACAGCTCGCGTGCTGCGATCAGGCCGGGATCGCCAAAAGCTGCGATCACGGCGGCGTCGAAGCCGGATTGATGTTCGGCCAGAGTCTCCAGCACCGCTGCGCCGGCGAGCTGCGCCTCCGCTCGGCTCGCGATGTAGGGGAGGCCGTGCGCCGCCGTCAGCGCAGTGAGCTGCACGTCCGGGGCCAGCGCGCTGGCGGCGGCAGCCTCCATCCGGGCCGTCATGGCCGCCGAGGTGTTCGGGTTGACGAGGAGGATTCGCACGCCTCAGACGCGCGAACTCGGGCGGTAGAACGGCTCGTGCCGACCGGGGTCGATATAGTCCGCGTAAAAGCGCCGGGCATGGGGAAGGAGGGCCTTTGAGAGCTGACGACGCTCGACCTCATCGTCCGACAGGGCGCGTGCCAAGTCGTCGTGCAGGGCCTTCAGGGCGGCGTCGCGGTCGACCCGGGTGAAACGGCCATCAGCGTAGAGCACCTCGCCGTCGCACAGCACCGTCGTGACGCCGCCGGTCTTGGCGCGCTGGATCACCGCGTCGAGCAGCGGCGTCTCGGCGTCGAGGTAGGGATATGCGATCTGGTCCCAGTCCAGCAGCACGAGGTCGGCGGCTTTGCCGACCTCGATCGTGCCGAGGCTGTCGCCGAAGCCGGTGGTGCGGGCGCCCCCGACAGTCGCCATGCGCAGCACCTGGGCCATGCCCGGAACGTCGGCCTCATCCATGCCGGGCACCCGGTGGGCGCGCAGCACGAGCCGCATCTCTTGGAGCATGTCGCGATCGTCGTTGATGCCTGCTTCGTCGAGGCCAATCGCGGTGTTGATGCCCTTCGCCTCGAAGCGGTTGAGCGCCGCCACGCCCGAACGCAGCCGGAAGTTCGAGGAGCAGTTGTGGCAGATGCAGGTTCCGGTCGCGGCCACGCGGTCGATGTCGGCCTCGTTCAGCCAGACGCCATGGCCGAGCGTCATGCGCGGCCCGAGCAGGCCGAACCGGTCAAGATGTTCCACCGCCGTCCCGCCGCTGCGCTTTTCCGCGTAGGCCTTCTGGTAGGCGGTCTCGACCAGATGCATGTGCATCGGCACATTGTAGGATTCGGAGAGCCCGGACAGGCCCTCGAGCGCCGCGTCGGAGCACCAGTGGAGGTTGGCGGGAGCAAGCTGGATCTTGGCCCGGGCAGCCCCGGCCTGGCCTGAGTGCAAGCTACGGAACAGCGCGAAATTGTCCTCCAGCGACATTTGAAAGCGTTCGAACCAGCGCTTCATCGGGTCCTGGAGCGACGTCGGCAGGCTCGCCACGAAATCCATGTCCGCCTGGTAGACGAGTCGGTTCTGGTCGCGCACTGCGAAGCAGTACGAGACCCGCATGCCGATGTCGCGATAGGCGCGCAGCACCTCGTTCGAGCGCGCTTCGACCTCTTCCAGGCTTCCAGGCATCCAGCCGTGGATGTGCTGGACCGTGGTGATCCCGGAGCCGACCATCTCGAAGGCCGAGTACAGGGTGTCGAGGTAGAGGTTCAGGTTGCGCGCCACCATGCGGGTGACGAACCACAGCTCCAGCGGCATGTCGGGGGAGCCGAGCTGGACCGGCGTCAGGCCGACATGATGATGCCCGTTGACAAAGCCCGGCAGCAGGATCTCGCGGCCGGAGCCGATGACGGGCGCGTCGGGATAGCGCGCATGCAACTCCGCGTAGGTGCCGACCGCCTCGATTACCCCGTCCTTCTGGAGCACAGCTCCGTCGGCGACCTCCTCCCAGCGCTCGCGGTCGAGGGTGCGGGTGATCATCTGCCGGCTGCGAATCAACGATGTGGCCATGCTTCGGTCCGTTATGGTCGGAATTGGTCAGGCGAGGGCTTCCTGCTCGGCGAAGGCCCTGTCGACCTCATCGCGCAGGAGTTCGGTGAGATGCCGCCGCATCGCTTCGGCGTCGGGCGAGAACGGGTCGCGGGGGCGCGGCAGGGTGTTGACCACGATCGTCTTGATCCGCCCCGGGCGAGCGGTGAACACCACCACGCGATCGGCGAGCGCCACCGCCTCGTCGATGTGGTGGGTCACGAACAGCACCGAGGCGCCGCTGTCGCGCCAGACATCGAGCAGGAAGTCCTGCATCTTCTGGCGGGTCTGCACGTCGAGCGCCGCGAAGGGCTCGTCCATCAGCAGGACTTTGGGGCGCATGGCGAGCGCCCGGGCGACTGCTACGCGCTGACGCATGCCGCCCGATAACTCGTCGGGCCGCTTGTCGAACGCCTCGGCGAGGCCGACCCGCTGGAGTGCGGCCCGCGCGATGCTCCGGCGCTCCAATTCCGGCACACCCTTCAGCGACAGGCCAAAGCTGACGTTCTGCCAGACGCTGAGCCAAGGGAAGAGCGAGGTCTCCTGGAAGATCAGGCTGCGTTCGGGGGATGGTCCAGCCACCGGCTCGCCGAAGGACTGGATCCGCCCCCCCGTGGCGGCCTCGAGCCCGGCAATCAGGTAAAGCAGCGTGCTCTTCCCGCAGCCGGACGGGCCGAGGAACACCACGAACTCGCCGGGCTGCACGTCGAGGTCAATGTCGCGCAGGGCCTCGTGGGCGCGGGCGGTGCCAGCGGCCCAGACCTTGGAAACGCCGCGGCAGGACACGGCGTCGCTCTCGCCGGACACGGCCGGGCGATCGGCAACGGAGAGACGGTCAGAGCCCAAGGGAAGACCCCGCGTCGCGTGGCAGCCAATAGAGCATCCGCCGCTGAACCAGCCGGAACATCAGGTCGAAGGCGAAGCCGAGGAAGCCGATCAGCGTAATGGTGAAGAAGACCAGCGACGGGTTGAAGGTGTTGCGCGCCAGCATGATCACCTGCCCGAGACCGTAGCCGACGCCGGTCGCCTCGGCGACGAGCACCACCATCCAGGCCCCGAACAGGTTGAGGCGCAGCACCGCGAGCAGCCCCGGCAGGATCGCCGGCACGATAACCCGCGCGTAGATCTGGCGCTTCGACGCACCCATCGTCCGGGCGACGTTGATGTAGTTCCGGTTGACCCCGTCGATCTGATGGATGGTCGAGAGGACCATCGTGAAGAACAGGGCGATGAACACCATGAAGATCGCCGGAGCGTTGCCGATCCCGAACATGAAGATCGCCACGGGCAGCCACGCGATCGGCGAGACCGGGGCCAGGAGCGTGATGGTCGGCAGGGTCAACCGCTCGAACAGCACGACGTAGCGGATCGCCACGCCGACCAGGATCGACAGGGTTGCGGCCAGGAACAACCCTGCCAACACCCGCCCGGTGGAGGCGAGCACGGTGATCAACACCGCCATGGCGGGGCTCGGGCCGGCGTTCATGCCGGTGCCGATCTGCCAGCGCTGCGCGGTATTGAAGAAACGCGCCTGCTCGACGAGGTTGCCGAGGAAGATGTGGGGTGGCGGCAGCAGCTTGGCATCGGCGATGCCGAACGCCCAGAGCAGCTCCCAGAGGCCGGCGAAGCATCCGACCGAGACCAGCATCCAGCCGATCCGTTGCAGCAGTGGGACGAACCCGTCGGGCAGCGCCAGGCGCCGTGCGAACGGGAGACGCGGCTGGCCGTGCGGGACGGCGGCGGCGCGGGCGAGATCGATGGCCATCCGCTCAGGCCGACTTCAGCTTGAGCTTGCCGTAGAGCTCCGGGTTTTCGGCGATGACCTGTTCCAGCAGGGTCCAGTCGATCGCGTCGCGGCCGGGCTTCTTCTTGATGTAGCCCATCTCGGCGACGGAATCGGTCCGGTCGAGGATGAACTGCGTCTGGTTGCGGGCGTCCACCACCGAGGGCTGCCGGCCCATGGCGAGTTGGGCGTTGCTCATCGAGGTCTTGTAGTAGGAGCCGACGAGCTTGTTCAGGGCGGTCTGAGGGTCGCCCTCTGCCACGGCCTGGGCCTTCATCATGCCTTTGATCAGGGCTTTGACTGCCGCTGGGTTCTTGGAGATCAGCTCATTGCGCACGGCGAGCACGCAGTCAGTATAGCCCTTGCCGTAGATGTCGGTGCCGTCGGAGAGCTTTACGGCGCCCTTCACGTCGGTCAACAGCGCCGTGCCGTAGGGCTCGATCGTGGAGATGATGTCGAGGGCGCCGGCGCGGAACGCCTCCACGGCCTCCGGGGTCGAGCCCATGTAGCGGACCGTAATGTCCTTGAAGGCGACGCCATTCTTCTTCAGCCAGTCGTAGGGCAGCACTTCGAGCGTATCGAGCTGGAAGGTGCCGAGCGTCTTGCCCTTGAGCTTCTCCGGACTGTCGAGGCCCGGCTGGGCTACGAGCACGCAGCCCTCGATGCCGCCGCCCGCCACGATCTTCACCGGGGCACCCGCATCGTAGAGTGCCATGAAGCTGGTGTAGGGCATCACGCCGGCATCGACCTGACCCATCCCGAGGAAGGTGACCTGATCGGAGAAGGTCGGCGTGTTCACGAAGTCGATGGTGAGACCGTCGTCCTTGGCGAGCTGCATCGCCTCGGCCAGGAAGAAGTTCAGGTTGCAGAAGCCGGTCCCGTGCGTCGCTCGGATACCGTTGGCCGCCATCGCATGGCCGATCGTGCCGGGCCCGACGGCGAGCGTGAGCGCCGCGGCGGTTCCGCCGAGGAAGCGTCTGCGGGTGGGTTTGAACTGCGAGAAATCAGGAACGCGATAATCGCCGTGACGGTCGCACATATCGGCTCTCCTCAGGAGGCGGATGTTGGAGTCTTTCAGGCGGTGCGCCGGCTCCCGGCCGGACGCGCGACGATGTCGAGGTCGTGACGGGGGCAGAGCGGTCGAGGAGATCCGGTCACCCGGCAGCTCTCAGTATCGACGGCACGCCAACCCGTAGTCGCCGCTCTACGCGACGCTGCGCTAGCGAGCTCCTCACAAGAAGCGTGCCATTCGCGACCGAATACGTCCGATGAGACGCGCTTCGGCAGACCCAGACATCCCTGCGCGTCGGCGATGGGGCGGGATGCGCCCGCCGTCGTGATGTTGAAGACGTCGCGTCCCGGTTCAGGCGGCGGAGAAGCTCGTATTCAATACGATAATTTTGACGTTCTCCGATGAATACCGCCATCCACGCGCGCAAGTGCCGCTAATATGCGCAAAGTCCTCGCCGGACTGCGGCCTCTTTCCCCTTCCCGTCGACCGGACGGCGGCCGACAATCGGATGGCCAATCCACGGGAGCTTCGGGATCGATGACGCATCTCACGCGGCGCAGCTTCGTCGGCGCAGCGGCGCTGCTCGCGGCACCAGCCCTCATCCGCCCATCCTTCGCAGCCGACCCGGTCAAGTGGCCTGCCCCCTGAAAAGTGGTCCTCCCTGATGTATGGCTTTGGGCCATTTGGAGGATGTTTTTATGGGACGGAAGAAGCATACGGCTGAAGAGATCGTCGCTAAGCTGCGGCAGGTCGATGTCCTGGTCTCGCAGGGTCGCAAGGTTGCTGAAGCAATCCGGTCGATCGAGGTGACCGAGGTTACGTATTACCGTTGGCGTTCCGAGTACGGCGGTCTGAAGGGTGATCAGGTCAAGCGGCTGAAGTCCTTGGAGACGGAGAACCTGCGTCTGCGTCGGGCGATCTCGGACCTGACGCTGGAGAAGCTCATTTTGAAGGAGGCAGCTTCGGGAAACTTCTGAGCCCGGCTCGCCGCCGGGCTTGTGTCGACTACGTCGTTGCCGAGCACGGTGTGTCCGAACGCTTCGCTTGCCGTGTCCTGGGTCAGCATCGTTCGACGCAGCGCAAAGTCGCCGTGATGGTCGAGGACGAGGCTGCTTTGACGGCTGCTATCGTCGCCCTGGCTCTGCAGTATGGGCGCTACGGCTACCGTCGGATCACCGCGATGCTCCGGCGCGATGGCTGGACGGTGAACGTGAAGCGGGTCGAACGGATCTGGCGCCGCGAGGGCCTCAAGGTTCCCGCTCGCCAGCCGAAGCGGTCGCGCCTCTGGCTCAACGACGGCTCCTGCCTTCGCTTACGGCCCGAGCGTCCCGACCACGTCTGGTCCTACGACTTCGTCGAGCACCGCACGCACAATGGACGCAAGTACCGGATGCTGAACGTCATCGACGAGTTCACACGCGAGTGCCTGGCCATCCGCGTATCTCGTAAGCTGAAGGCATTGGACGTGATCGATGTACTCTCGGACCTGTTCAGCCTGCGCGGGGTGCCAGGGCATATCCGCTCGGACAACGGGCCGGAGTTCATCGCCAAGGCCGTTCAGGACTGGATCGCGGCGGTTGGATCAGCGACCGCCTACATCGAGCCGGGCAGTCCGTGGGAGAACGGCTATTGCGAGAGCTTCAACGCGAAGCTGCGGGATGAACTTCTCAACGGCGAGGTGTTCTACACCCTCAAAGAGGCCAGCGTCGTGATCGAGCAATGGCGGAGGCACTACAACAGCATCCGGCCACACTCCTCACTCGGCTACCAGCCACCTGCGCCCGAGGTCGTCATCTGGCCAACCGAACCGAGCGGCTCAGGGCCGCTCGCTCACCCCGCCATCGTCACGCGACCGACGATGCACTAACTTCGAACCTGGGCCACCGAATGGGGGCAGGCCAAGCCCGCCGAGCCGACGACGCCAGCGGTAGAAGGTGCCGAGCGAGACATGGGCGCTCGCGCAGATGTCGGCGATGGGGATGCCCCGCGCGGCCTCGTCCAGCAGGAAGGCGATTTCCCGATCCGTGTGCAGGGATCGACGCATGCGGAATCTCCGGATTCGGCAGCCATGAGTGCATCCAGCGAGCGCAGGAGGAGCAAGAAGCGGACCGGCTTCGACGCCTCGGTTCCGAAGTTTTTACAGGTGCCAGCATCGGCGAGCCCGCTTGGCAGACACCGCCTCGCGCAGCCAGCGTCCAGCTCTGTGTTTTGCTTCGCACGAGGCTGCGGACATTTTTTGTAAGCGCCTGGATTTGCGCCGCGGCTGCGGCATGTCCGGTTGTTGATTCCAGGCGCTCTAAAGTAGCCGTTCTGCGTTCGGCCAGCCTACGCCATGCCGGATCGCCGATGGGCGCAAAAGCGGACGTTCCGTTTTGCGCCCATCCCAGTCATTCAAGCGGTCTTGGCAGCTCCCTCAAAGCAGACATTGCGCGTCGCGGCCTTGCCGCCGAGCCATTCACATAAGAGCGACTTTCAGTACCCGCGAAGCTCGGATTTAATCTTGATCATTGACGTCATGGATCACGGTCGCTGATACGTACGCGACGGCCTAAACACCGCGCCTCAAAGCACAGTGTGCTCGCCGACCGCCGCGTCCTCGAGCGGTTCGAGAAAGGCCGCGCCGACGCCTCGCTCAATTCGACGCGCGACTGTCGCCTGACGTCGCCCAACTCGGATTATTTCGCCCAGCGCTGGAGCAGTATCCAATGACAGCGCCACGCCCGAGGCCGACAGGTTCAGGATCTGCGCCGGCACGCGCCGACCATCCGCCAGTTCGACCTCTACGGCCGTGCGCTCTGGAACGATCCGTCGGTGAACCCGCACGACCTCGGACAACTTCGCTTGCCGGCGCGCCAGCTCGATGAAGCGTCGCGCCACGTCGCCGGGTGAAGGAGTCGTGCCGATGACGCGCACGGCAAAGTCGCAGCTCCCCGCCCACACGACACGAACCTGAATGGATCCAATGTCACGGATGTTGCAGATTAAACGCTCGTCGACCACCGGCAGCGTTGCTGATCGCAGTCTCAACCCTTCAGACGAGATGTCCACAGTGACCGCGTGGAACTCGGATCCGTCGCTGCGAAGGCACAGAGCGGGGACGACGACGGGGTGCCGAGCGGCGGCTCGACGCTCGCTCATGCGTCGATCGCCGCAGCGACAGGACAGTAAGCACCCCCGAGCGAGCCGGCGATTGGACCTACCATATCGTTCAAGACTGCCAGTGCTTTCGCAGACATGAGCTGCCGGTAGGGCTGCCGGTCGATCAGCGCTGCATAAACCTTCCAGATCGAAGCTATCGCCTGGTCGAGGTCGTGCATACGGCAGGCGTCGACCGCGCTGAGGGCGCGTACAGGGCACTCGCCACGGCGCGGGGCATCCGTGATCAGCGCGAGATGGCTCACCATACATCGACTTTCTGAGTTCTAGCTCACACGGTTAGAACCGACGGCCTCGTGCCGCTCCCCGCCGCGACGCATTTGAAACTGCGCTAGGCTACCAAGGCGTGACGGTCGCTATCAGATCGAGCACCATGCGTGTGCTCATTGAAAGTCTTGATCGCAGCGGGTCGGCCCATCAGGTAGCCCTGTGCCGCTTGGCAGTTCTCGCCTGCCAGGAAGCTCAACTCCGCCTGCGTCTCGACTCCCTCGGCGAGAACCGGAAGTCCCAGACCGCGGCCGAGCCCGAGAACCGACCGCACGATCGCGGCCGTCTGCTCGTTGACATCGACCGCCCGGATGAAAGAGCCGTCGATCTTGATCTTGTCGAACGGGTAGGCGCGCAAGTTCGACAGGGACGAGTAACCGGTCCCGAAATCGTCCATTGCGATGCGGACTCCGAGAGCCTTCAGCTGGCGCAGGGTGGACTGGGCCCGACCAGGATCACGGATGAGTGCCGTCTCGGTGATCTCGATCTCCAAGCGATTGGGCTTGAGCCCAGTCTGGAACAGGACTTCGTGAACGAGCTGGGCGAAGTGCGGCGCGTGTAGCTGCACGGCGGAGACGTTGACGGCAATCGTGAGTGGGTTCGGCCAGCTCGTCGCCTCACGACAAGCTTCCCGCAACACCCACTCGCCGATCTGCAGGATCGCGCTGCTCTCCTCCGCGATCGGGATGAACACGCCAGGCGAAACTGGACCGCGCTGGGGATGCTGCCAACGCAGCAGCACCTCGAAGCCGAGTACGGTACCGGTCTGCACGTCGGTCTGAGGCTGGTAGACGAGGTGCATCTCGCCGCGGGCCACGGCGTGGCGCATGTCGTGTTCGAGGAGGCGCCGCTCTCGAACCTGCGTACCCAGCTTGGCTTCAAAGAAGCGGTAAGTGCCTCGACCCTCGGCCTTGGCTTTGTAGAGCGCCGTGTCGGCGTAGCTCAGGAGCAGCGCGCGCTCATCCGCGTCGTCCGGGTAGAGCGCGATACCGATGCTGGTGGCGATCATCGGACCGGTGGCATCGGCGCTGCTGCTGCGCAGCGCTTCTAGGACCTGCTCGGCCAGGCGCCCGGCTGCGACCGCTTGCTCGAAGGGGATCAGGATCGCGAACTCGTCGCCGCCAAGACGGGCCATCAACTGCGTCTCGTCGAGGAGTGTCGTGACGGAGCGGGCGACGGTGACCAGCATGGTGTCACCGGCCGCGTGACCGAAGAGATCGTTGACCTCTTTGAACCGATCGAGGTCGAGGCAGAGAACCGCGAGCTTTCGGCCGGTCGCTTCGGCGACCTTCAGCTCCTGGTCGAGGCGTTGATTGAAGCTCGCGCGATTGGCGAGCCCGGTGAGCGCGTCGTGATGGGCGAGGAACTCGATCTGTCCCTCCGCCCGTCGCCGAGCGCGCAGGTCGCGCACGGCGACCGCGTAGTGCGGCTGGTTGCCGTAGGTGACCGGACGCATGATCAACTCGACGGGGATCGTGCCATCGTCCGCGCGCGTCAGCTCGGCATCGATCAGCTGATCCGACGGTTCAGTCAGCGCGAGGCGGGTTGCAGCCTCGGGCAGGAACCGCGACAGCGCAGCCCCGGTGAGTTCAGTCGCAGCGAGGCCAACGAGTTTGCCGAAGCTGTCGTTGGCGCTGATGATGAGGTCACCCCGGCACACGACCAGTCCTTCGACGGCCGCGTTGGCGAGGCTGTGTAGGCGATCCCGTTCCAGCGCCACGTGGCGCCGGTCGCGGATGTCGAGGGCCAGCGCCGCACTTGCGAGGAACAGGATGGCGAGGTTCGCCAGGGCGATGCCGACCGCAAGCCAGCGGGCCGGGATGGCACTCTCTGAGATCAGGACGCTCGGATCAGGAACGATCGTGACCGCACCCATGGCGATGAAGTGGTGGCTGCAGATCGCGAGCAGGAGCAACAGCGCGCCAGTCGTGCGCCCGCGCAGGCTCTCGCCTACGAGGGCGACCGGGAGGGCAACGCTGCCAAGCACACCGCCGAGGATCAATGAAGCCGCCACGAGGGCGGGGTCCCATATGATGTGACCAGCGATCTCGAACGCGGCCATCCCGGTGTAGTGCATGGCCGCAATGCCGAGCCCCAGGATCGCGCCGCCGAGCGTGGCTGCGAACGGGATGGCGCGAGCGAGCGCGATGGTAAGGCCAAGCCCGGTCATGGCGATGGCGTAGACGAGCGAGAGGCTGGTCAGGCCGACGTGATAGGCGCTCGGCAGGCCTGGCTCGAACGCAAGCATCGCGATGAAGTGTGTCGCCCAGATGCCGGAGCCACCGGCCACAGCCGCGACGCCGAGCCAGATCGCGCGCATCCGCGGGCTTGCTTTGCCAGCGTGGCGCAGCAGCTCGACGCATGTGATCGCAGCGAGCGCACACATGACAGCCGCCAGACCGACGAGCCAAAAATCATGTGAGTCCGAGAAACAGCCAATAACCTTAAGCATGCGATGTAACCAAGCAGGTATAATGATACTATCCTTGGCATGCACGCGTTTTTAGATCGTTAATCTTGAACGGGATGTGACTTATGGTATATTATGTCTAACCCTATTTATTATCCAACCACAGATTGCAGGTCATAGAAGGGTAACTGGATCAAATGGTTTGTGGTCCATTGGCTGACGGTCGCCAGTGGTTCAAAGCGGACATCGCAGACGTCCCGCCGAGGAGCCCCTCATGCCAATCGAACAAGTCACGATCCGGACACGCGATGGCGATTGCCCTTCGCACGTGGTGATCCCCGCCAGCGGCGGACCATGGCCCGCGGTGATCGTCTACATGGACGCCGGCGGTATCCGGCCGGCGATGCTCGACATGGCACAGCAACTCGCTGCCTCTGGCTACATCGTCCTGCTGCCGGATCTCTTCTACCGCTACGGACCCTACGGGCCATTCGTGCCCAAGGAGGTGTTCGCAGGTGACTTTCGCGCCGTCCTCGGGCCGCTCATGGCTACAACCAGTCCCCTCAAGGCCGCGGAAGATGCAGAGGCCATGCTCGCTTATCTCGACACGCGCGACGACGTCAAAGGTCGGGCGGTCGGGGTGGTGGGCTTCTGCATGGGCGGCGGCATGGCCTTAGCCACAGCGGGAACCTACCCCGAGCGGTTCGCTGCAGCCGCAAGCTTTCACGGGGGCAATCTCGCGACCGATGCGCCCACGAGCCCCCACCTGTTCGCGCCGAAGCTGAGGGCGGAGGTCTATATTGGCGCTGCCGAGAACGACGGCAGCTACCCGCCTGCGATGGCCGAGCGGCTGCAGCGATCTCTGACGGAGGCCTGCGTACGCTATACATCGCAAACGTATCCAGCCGCGCACGGTTGGATGATGCCGGACTTTCCAGTCTACGATCATGCCGCTGCCGAGCGTGGCTGGAGCGCAATGCTCGCGCTCTTTGGGCGAACCCTGTACGGCGGCGAAAGATGACGCGTGGCCCTGATCCAACATTTCCTTTCTCGGCAGGCAGTGGAATGGTCTGAACGGCAAGATCGGGTCGGTAGGAGATCGTTTGCTTTCCCGGCAGCCTTGCCCCGAAGCGGACAGACCGCAATCGGCCAATCTGGCCCTTTCTAACGCGATCAGATCGCAGGCAAGCAGAGCTTCCGAATGCCAGCGGCGACCGACCGTTGTGGACATCCGGAAATCGCCGTATGCGCGATGGCGATGCCCAGGCGATCAACGCGCACCATCCGGTACGATAGCCTCTTTGACGAGGTCAGCTTGCGGCTCCCGCTGTTCGAGGGCCTCTCGGTCGACAACATTCAGCATCTCTCAGCCTTGGGATTCGGTCGCGGTTTCCTGACGGCCTCCCTCCGAGCCCGCCTGCGCAAAGCAGGATTTCGCGACCTATCTCATTTGGCTCAGTCTTCCCCGGAAGAGATTGCTCGAGTCAGGAAGTTTGGACCGGTCCGGGTCGAGCTTATTCGGACGTTCATCCTCGGTGAGATTGCACATTGGCTGCCGAGCGCACGTCAGACGCACGCAGTCGCGGCTACCCGGGAACGCAGGCTCGAGCTGCTGCGCGAAACGCAAATCGAACGTCTGGCACTGGACGCCGACACAATCGCAGCGCTCGGGTTCGCTGGCGGCTCTTGTGCGGATATGGCCGGCCGTTCGCGCCTCAACCTCCTCGGCACAGGAATTGTGACGCCCATCGAGGTAGATCATTTCATCATGACGCTCGCCCGTTTTCTGGGAGCGTGCAAAACGACCGCTCGTTGCCCCGGCGACGGGGCCCGGGAAGCGCTGTCAGCGGAAATGGAGACCATCGAGGCCCGTCGTGCCGCATTGCTGGCGGACCAAGATCGTGAATGGGAGGAGGCAGCTCCCGCCAGAGATCGTCGTCGGAGTGGCACGGTTCGGAGGGTTTAGGGCAACGATGACGCGGGGGCACGGCAGAATCGTGAGGACGTGGTCAAGCCAGGCAGTATCGATCACAGAGTTGGATCAAGCTATCCGCAAGCGGCCCCTCTGAATTTGGGAGAAGGGTTGCAATCGGACATGGCCTTCGCGCGCAGGGAGACTACGCGGGCAGGACGAGACAGCCATCGTCAGCGAGGATGAAATCCGGGTTCCAAGCGACCTCCCACAGGAAACCGTCCAGATCGCAGAAATGCCCGTGATGGCCGCCCCAGACTGCATCTTGCGCGTGTCGCGTGATCTGTCCACCGAGAGCTTCCACCTGCGCGAGCACCCTGCCCACCTCGTCACGGCTGCGTGTGTTGTAGGCGAGCGTGAAGCCCTGAGAGGGCCGGTTCTCCAAGGGCACGCCAGTGTCCTCGGCGAGGT
The DNA here is from genome assembly GCF_008000895.1 of Methylobacterium sp. WL1. NCBI lineage: Bacteria > Pseudomonadati > Pseudomonadota > Alphaproteobacteria > Hyphomicrobiales > Methylobacteriaceae > Methylobacterium > Methylobacterium sp. WL1. The sequence continues at coordinate 4,451,294 of NZ_CP042823.1, forward strand.
CGGCACGCGGATACAGCGACAGGCCCAAGCCGCCGATTTGAAAGAAGGCGACACCCTGCGCCAACCGCACGCGCCGGGGCCATCCCAACCCTTCGTAGAAGGCAGTCGCTCGACCGAGATCGGCGACGCCGAGTGTGATGAGGCTCAGTCGTGGTTCCAAGGCCGATGCCCTCAGGCCGTAGGCGCGAAGCCTTTATGGGCCTCTGTCGGTGACAGCCGTCAAGGTCCGCTCCCGGTCGTGAGTCACCGTTGGGTCGCTGCCAGAAAGCCGACGTTCGGCAGTGCGCCCATTCCGGCTATTCGGCGGCCTATGACGGCATCCCGATAGCGGACATGTCAGAGACACTGGTCCTCGCATCACAGGTGTGCAGGTGTGCATGAAAAATGAATCTTTATGAAGCATTTTGCAGCGTTTCGAACGGTTTCGGAATGCTCCGTTTTCCGTGAGAGGATCACAATAGCTGCGTTTTAGATCCTGGGGCATGGACACGGACCACCTTCGATCGGGCTTGGCACGACTTGCCTCGGACCTGAACTTGGCAGGAGAGCCGATCGCGCTCGATGCCGTGGTCGCGCGTCATCTGCCGCTACTCAGCGAAGCGCGCGCGGCGCGGCTACGCTGGACAAGCCTCACGAGGCTTCTCGCCGAAGCAGGGGCACGACGCCCGGACGGAGGTGCCATCTCGGCCGATCAGCTCCGCGCGAGCTATTCGCGGGCTGCTCGTCATCGCCTTCGCGTTCAAACGGTACCTGCCGAGAGGGCTGAGGCCCAGGTTTGGGCAACGAGGCGTCTTCCGAGCGCGGGCTTCGTTGAACGATCCGCGGTGGCGCCTTCTGAGCCGACAGAGGCCGGAGGCGTCGAACCTCCGGGCCAGCGACGCTCGGAGCGATCCGACCGGACGGCGGATCCGGAGCTGACCGATACCGAACTCGCGTCGGTTCGAGCCCGCCTTGGGCAGACAAACCGGTAAAGTCATTTCCTAAGCAAAAAGGTATCCCTGTGGCATTTCGCAGCAATACAGCGTCCAATGACGATGTATGTGATCTGCGGCCCTGGGAGCAGTACGACCTGATCGACGATCAGCTTGTTGTCACACCAGGCCGCAGTAGCCTCGACTGCGTTATTTATTTCGATCCGCATCGGCGAGAGTCTCTCGACTTCGATCGGACACCTCGAAATACCCCCTTCCGTACGGTGCGGTGTCGTGATTCCCTGATGCTGTCGGCGTTGGGGAGGCTCGGATGGGTCAGCCAGGGTTCTTCGATCTGGATGAGCGCTATCAGCGTCTGTCGGAGAACGGCGACCCGCTGGTGAAGCTCGCGGCCTTGATCGACTTCGAGGCTTTCCGCCCGAAGTTGGCCACCGCACTGAAGCGGTCCGATGGGTCGAAGGGGGGCCGCCCGCCCTACGACCCGGTCCTGATGTTCAAGATCCTGGTCCTTCAGACACTCTACACGCTCTCGGACGACGCCACCGAGTTCCAGATCCGGGATCGGCTCTCGTTCATGCGCTTCCTCGGTCTCGGCTTCGAGGATGGCGTGCCCGACGCCAAGACGGTGTGGCTGTTCCGGAGGCACCTGACCCGGGCCGGCGCGATCGACGAGCTGTTTGCAGCCTTCGACGCCTGGTTGAAGGGCAAGGGTTACCTCGCGATGTCGGGCCAGATCATCGATGCCTCGATCATCGCGGCTCCGCGTCAGCGCAACACCGATGCGGAGAAGGCGGCCCTCAGGGAGGGCAAGATCCCTGACGCGTGGGCGGCCAAACCGAAGAAGCTGGCGCGAGATGAGATCGCGATGCCTGCTGGACCTTGAAGCGGGCCAAGGCGCGGCCCGCAAAGGCGGACGGCACCAAGGCCAAGGTTGAGATCGCCGTTCCGATGTTCGGCTACAAGACCCACGTCTCGATCGACCGCAGGCACGGGTTCGTCCGCCGCTTCACCGTGACCAGCGCGGCCGCCCACGACGGGGCACAACTAGCCAACGTCCTCGACGCGACCAACACGGCGAGCGACGTATGGGCCGATACCGCCGACCGCTCGAAGACTAACGAAGCGCATCTCGCCAAGAATGGCCGGCGCTCGAAGGTCCACTTCCGGCGGCAGCCCGGCCTCGATCTGACGCCGACGCAGCGCAAGGCCAACCGCGCCCGCTCCAAGGTCCGCTCGGCCGTCGATCCTTCGACAGGCTCAGGATGAGACGGTGTTCGCCGGGCAGAAGCACCGCTTCGGCCTGTTCGTACGCACGATCGGTTTGGCCCGAGCCCGGACCAAGATCGGGCTCGCCAATCTCGCCTACAACCTCAAGCGCTTCCTTTGGATCGAAACCCGGCCGGTGGCGGCCTGAGGGACGCTCGGGATAGCCCCCTGAGCTCGTTCACGACCACCGCCAGATTACCAGAACGCCAGTCCAATCACGCCAAAGCTGCGAGTGGCGTCAAATCGACGGGTAAACCCCGCAATTATAGGGTTCTTCGAGGTGTCCCTTCGTATCAGCACGGCTGTCGCGGAACGATACGGCGGCAAGCTCTTGAACGATCTTCTGGAAGGTCTTGGCATTCTTTAGATAGAAATCTTCTCGAATAACGTCGCCGTAAGGGGTCTTTTTCTTGACGTCGTCGAGCATCGAGACCGCCGCCGTCTTCAATTGATCGGCTTGGACGTCAGGTTTTTCGGCCAACTCGTGAAAGCGATACGTGTACGTGAGGGTCGCGCCTTCGCTGTCCGCTTTTTCTTCGAGCAGTTTGAGAAGAATGATCTTCGCGAAGTCGGTAAACGCGCGATCTTCGTTCCGCTCGATTTTCCGAATGGTGTTAAGGCAGCGGGCAAAAAGAGCGTTAAGCTGTTTTAGGGGCAGGCCGGGCCTGAACGGCAGCGACGAATCTTTCGCCGGCGGCACCTCGGTAAGTGTCGGGTCTTTTCGAAGCGCCTTCAGGGCGTCCGGAAGTTCTTTCTTGCTAGGAATTTTATCGCTTAGCTTGCCGTTCCAGCGGATGCGCTTCCCGGACGCGGAATTGTAGCTCTCGAACTGAGTGCCATTCGTCAGGACGACAAAAGGAGCTTTCACGTCAGCGCCGTAGGCGACGGCTTGGTCACGGTCTTTTTGGGAAAGGGTCTTCGCGATGCGTTTCGCCTCAACGAGGAAAGCGATTTTCCCCGAATGGCGGACGAGAATATCGACGATACCTAGTGCACTGACTCAGACGGATGGTTCAGGGGCTCGATTGAGGGCGTCGAAGATGGCGGCGGCGGGCTTGGTCCAGACGAAGGGTCGTGGGCTTTGGTTGTGCTCACCGATGTAGCGTTTGATGGCGGCCTGCAGGTCGACGATGCCGGTGAAGGTGCCTCGCCGGAGGCGACGGCGCGTCAGCGTGGAGAAGAAGCCCTCGACGGCATTGAGCCAGGAAGCCGAAGTCGGTGTGACGTGGAACGTCCATCGCGGGTGGCGGGTGAGCCAGGCGCGCACCTTCGGGTGCTTGTGGCTGCCGTAGTTGTCGAGCACCACGTGGATCGCCTTGCCCGCTGGGACTGCCGCCTCGACGGTGTTGAGGAAACGGATGACCTCACCGTGGCGATGGCGCTGCATGCAGCGGCCGAGCACCGTGCCTTCCAGGACGTCGAGGGCGGCAAACAAGGTCGTGGTGCCGTGGCGGGTGTCGTCGTGCGTCTGAGCGGCGGGATGCCCGGGCCCGAGCGGCTGGTCGGGACGGGTTCGCTCCAGGGCCTGGATCTGGGACTCCTCATCCTGAGCGTGTCGAAGGACCGTCGATGGACAGCACGACGGCGTGGGCGGGCGGTTGCATATAGAGACCGACCACATCCTCGACCTTCTCGGCGAAGGCCGGGTCGTGGGAGCGCTTGAAGGTCCGCACCCGATGCGGTTGCAGGCGGTGCTCCTGCCAGATCCGCTGCACGGAGCGGAGTGAGATGCCGGTCCGCGCAGCGACGGCGCGGCCGGTCCAGTGCGTGACCTCGTCCGGCGGTTCCGAACACGTCAGCGCCAGCACCGTCGCCACGGTGCGGGTGGAATGCGGCGGGGTGCCGGGTGGGCGGGTCTTGTCCCGCAGCAGGCCCTCGACGCCCTCCTCGGCAAAGCGCTGCTGCCAGCGCCAGACTGCGGGCCGGCTGACGCCGGCCTGCCGAGCCACGTCCTGCACGCTCAAGCGTTCGAACGAGAGCAGGACGATGCGCGCCCGCAGGATGTGCTTGAGCGGGCGGGATCGGTCTCCGGCGATCGTGGACAACGCCAACTTGGTGGCGTCGTCGAGGAGCACGCAGACGGTCTGAGCCATCGCCCAGACTCGCATGCATCACCCCCTGCGTGAATCCTCTGACCGCGTCAGTGCACTAGGTTCGCCCTAACCGATCCGCCGGTTGGGTACTTGAAGGTGAAATCCGTCTGTACGTCGAAACCGCGCCGCGTCAGGTACGGAATGATTTTTTTGATGACTGTTTCGGTTTCGCTCGCTGTCGCCACAGTGGACCCTTGCTCGGTTCTTAGGCCTCGTAAAAAGACTCTTAGATCGCATGCTCGACCAAGGAGAGGGCTTCGGCCCTCTCGCGAACGATTATGGGCGGCTGAGGCTTCCGCGCGACTCTGTCGCGATCCAATTGGGTGCCGGCCTGTCGCGGGATACCGAGGCCGTGGAAGTTGAGCCGAGGGCAACGCCGGTGATCCTGAAGAGCTATGCGGACCGCGAGGCGCCATTGTCGGCGCCATGACCTGAGGCAAAGACACTTCAGCGCCCGCTTGCGGACGCCCCCCCCCGATCGTGCTCGTGGGGCGAGCGGCAGAAGGGTTGGCTCAGGGCCGGCAGAACTGGGGTCAGGGCGCGTTCGGGTATCGCTATCCGCCGGGGGCGTGCTCCAAACAGCCGGATACGTTTAGCCGTCAATTAGAGCCCCGTGGGGCAGCTTCGCGCCATGGCCACGGGCCGTTCCGCTCTCGGGGCCGTCGGCGGCTCTCGGGCCGTCTTGGGGGCGATTGGCGCCTCGCCGCTCGGCTTCGGCAAGGCCGTGCTCGCATTCCCGCTCGTCGCCCCTCGCGCGATCCCGGCGGCGCTAATGATGCTCGTCGCGAGCCCGGTCGGCCTGACGATCGCCGCCCTGCCCCAGTGGGTTGTAAATCTCGTATTTTCCCCACTTTTGGGTTGAGTCATCGCCCGGCGTTTGAGAGAGTAAACCGCATTGAGCAAGCCCCCGATCAAGACGACCTTCAGTCCCACTCGGCCAAGTTATTCGTGCGACCCGCGGCGACCGGCTGCTCGCCTACGCTATCGACATAAGGCCGAGCGGCCCTCGGTCGCAATGGAAGCTCTTCGAGGCCGACAAGACCCCGGCGTTTGCATCGACGAAGTTCGACACGACCTCGCACCTAAACGCCTTACGGATGATCGTGAGCGTCGCCGACAAGTATGAGGCCCGCACGGCCGCCGAGCCTGCTCAGGACGGGCGCGAGACTTCCGCCGCTCCCCTCGCCGCCTCCAAGGCTTGACCACCGTCCTGGCGGTCCTGCTCGGCCCCCAAGAACTTTAGTATCTTTTGTACCGACCTGACGACCGAGGCGAACGCCGAGGTCGGCACGGTTCACCCGAAGGCGATGCCGGTGATCCTCACGAATCCGAAGGAATGGGCGACGTGGCTTTCGGCGCCGTAGCCCAAGGCGAAGGAGCTTCAGCGACCGCTTGCCGATGGGGCGCTGATCGTGGTCGCACGGGGCGAACGGCGGGACGGTTGAGAAGACTTAGCAACGTCGCGAATGCCGTACCCGAAGCCGTACCCCGAGACGATATCGAGCCGCGGTACTAGAATACCGCGTCGCCTCCCGGCGCTAACTCATTGCGATTGCTGATGGAATGGCGCGCCCGAAAGGATTCGAACCTCTGACCCCCAGATTCGTAGTCTGGTGCTCTATCCAGCTGAGCTACGGGCGCCTGTCACGGCGGCGGGGGCTTGGCCCGCCGGCGTGAAGGGGCTTCTAGAGGCTCGGATCGGGCTTGGCAAGACCGTTTGGCAAGACCGTTTGGCGACACCGTTCAACGCGACCGATCTGCCGAATGCGGAACGGCCGGCGCTACGGGGTGCCGGCGCTCGCCCGGACGCGCTCCTCGGCGGCGCGGATCGCATCCGGGGTGCCGACATGGAGCCACTGGCCGTCGAGGCGCATGCCGGACAGGCGTCCGGCCGCGATCGCGCGGTCGAACAGCAGGTTGAGCGAGAAGGCGCCCTCGGGGGTGTCGGCGAAGAGACCGGGCTGCAGGATCGCCACGCCCGCGTAGATGAACGGGGCGACCGCGCGCGCGCCGCGGCGCTCCAGGCGGTCGTCCGCGTCCATGACGAAATCCCCGGCGCCGTCGTAGCCCAGGCTGGTGGCGGTGGGGGCGACCAGCAGCAGGGCATCCATGCGCTGCGGGTCCCAGGCGTCGATCAGGCGGCGGAGGTTGGGCGCCGGACCCTCGAGCCAGAACGAATCCGAGTTCAGCACCACGAACGGCGCGGCGCCCAGCAGCGGCAGCGCCTTGCGGATGCCGCCGCCGGTCTCCAGCAGCGCGGCGCGCTCGTCCGAGACCTGGATGGCGGGCCCTTGGGTGCGCCGGGCGAGGTGCCCCTCGATCAGGTCGGGCAGGTAGTGGACGTTGACGATCGCGGTCTCGATCCCGGCCTCGGCGGCGCGGTCGAGGGCGTGGTCGAGGAGCGCCTTGCCGGCCACCGCCACCAGGGGTTTCGGGACCGTGGCGGTGACCGGCCGCATGCGCTTGCCCAGGCCCGCGGCCAGCACGAACGCACGGGTGACGGCGGGGGCGGGCTCGCTCATGCGGGGATCCGGATCAGGCGTTGCAAGTCATGGTTTCAAAAGGCATGGCTTCAAAAGGTCTTGGACCTTTTGCGGGTGCGGGGCGGAGCCCTGCGGGCTCAGGCCTCCTCCTCGGATGGGACCAGGCCTGGCAGGTGCGCCGCGTGCCAGGCCCGCAACTCGGCGAGCGCCGGGTGGGCGAGGTTGCGGGTGAGATAGCCCTCGATCCGCGGCAGGTGGGCGAGGTAGCCGGGCTTGCCGTCGCGCCGGTCGAGCCGGGCGAAGATCCCGAGGATCTTGGTGGCGCGCTGGGCGGCCAGCAGCGCGTACGCCGTGGCGAAGGCCCCGACATCGAAGGCCGGGTCGCGGCCCCGGCGCTCGCGGGCGTAGAGGCCCAGAAGCCGCAGCTCGAACTCGGCGCTGGTGTCGACCCGGGCATCCTGCAGCAACGAGGCGACGTCGTAGGCCGGATGGCCCATCACGGCGTCCTGGAAGTCGATCAGCCCGACCCGCTCCAGCCCATCGCGCTCGGGCAGCCAGATCAGGTTCGGCGAGTGGTAGTCGCGCAGGGTCCAGGTGGCGCGGTCGGGTCGCGCGTTCTGCAGGGCCGCGCGCCACAGGGCCACGAACTCGGCCCGGGCGTCCTCCGAGAGCGCGGCGTTCCGGATCGCCGGGACGTACCATTCGGGCATCAGCTCCGCCTCGAACAGCAGGGCCGCCTCGTCGTAGGACGGCAGGACGTGCTCGATGCCGTCCGCCACCGGCAGCACCGCCGGCAGCGGCGTGGCGTGGAGCTTGGCGAGCAGGCGCACCGCCTCGGCGTAGCGCTCGGGCCGCGGCGCCCCGGCCTCGACCACCGGCTCGCTGCCGAGATCCTCGAGGATCAGCAGGCCCTCGGCCAGGTCCTCGCCGTAGATCTTGGGCGCCGAGAAGCCCAGGGCCCGCAGGCCGCGGTCGAGGGCCACGAAGGCGTGGACGCTCTCGGCCAGGTGCACGATCGCGCTGTAGGGTTTTCCGTCGCGCACCGCGGGGCCGTCGGGACGGGGCGGGGCGATCATCAGCACGGCGCTGGTGCCGTCGGGCTTGGTCAGGCGCTCGTAGGCGCGGGACGAGGCGTCGCCCTGCATCAGGGTGCGCTCGGCCAGGTCCCAGCCGCTGCGGTCGAGGAGCCGGCGCACCGCCCGGGCCCGGTCGAGCCGGGCGCGCATGCCGCCGCTGCCGTCGATCCGGGCCAGGCGGGCCTCGGGCCCGAACTCGGCCCGGAGCGACAGGTCGACGGTGAGCACCGGCCCGTCGCGGGGGGGCATCCGGTCGGGCCACTCGACCAGCGTGATGGCGTCCTCGGCCATCTCGTCGAAGCCGAGCTCCACCAGCTCGTCGGGGTCACGCAGGCGGTAGAGGTCGGCGTGGACGATCGCCCGGCCGTCGCGGGCGGCGTAGGGCTGGATCAGCGTGAAGGTCGGGCTCGGCACCTCCAGGCGCGGGTCGCCGGCGAGCTCGCGGATCACCGCCCGGGCCAGGGTGGTCTTGCCGCCGCCCAGGCCGCCCGAGAGCGCCACGACGTCGCCGGGGCACAACAGCTCGGACAGGAACAGGCCGAGATCCTCCGTGGCCGTCTCCTCCGGCAGCACGAATTCCCAGGGGGCCGGCGGCGCCGATGCGCCCGCCGTCTGTCCGTCCCGATCGTCCCCGTCCAAAGCCCGCCTCCGAGACCCAAGGGCGCATGGTCCGAAAACAGGCCGCGGATGCAAGCGTTTCCGGCTCCCGTGGCGCGCTTCCGGCCTGGCCGGTGCATCGAAACCACGCTTGCCCGACGCGTCGCGTCCCGGCGATCCGGCGCGCCGCGCTGTGCGGTATCCGCGAAGAATTGGCTGGCGCATGTCTTGCTATTGCGCGGGTTCCGCAGCGTTCAGGCCCAGCCGAAGCCGCGGACCGCGTCCCGCGTCCGACCCCGACCGAATCCCCCCTCATCGGTTCCGGGTTGGGTACGCACCCCGCTTGGGGTGGGGTGAGGCCGCACTTCACCGGCGGCCTCACCCGGACCAGCCAAACGCATGAACACGGAGCCGACATGAAGCGCGCCGACCTGACCGAGAAGCTCCTCGACATCAAACGCGAGAAGGGCTGGAGCTGGGCCCATATCCACGAGGCGATCGGCGGCCTCTCGCCGTTCCTGATCACGGCGGCCTGCATGGGCCAGATGAAGCTGCCCAAGGCCCAGGCCAAGCGGGCGGCCGAGCTGTTCGGCCTGACGGTCGCCGAGGAGCGGATGCTCAACGAAGCGCCCTACCGGGGCTCGATCCCGGCGATGCCGCCCACCGACCCGCTGATCTACCGCTTCTACGAGCTGGTGATGGTCTACGGCACGACCTTCAAGGAGCTGATCCAGGAGGAGTTCGGCGACGGCATCATGTCGGCGATCGACTTCAACATGGAGATGGCCCGGGAGGCCAACAACAAAGGCGACCGGGTGAAGCTGACGATGTCGGGCAAGTTCCTGCCGTACAAGTATTACGGCAACGACGACGACACGCCGGAATACGGGTTCAAGGAGGGCTGAGCGGCGCCCCTCCCGAAGATCGCCACATCCCGGAGCCGCTCCCGATCACAGTGCGATCGGGAGCGGCTCCCGGTCCGTGATCCAGCGCGCTCGCCGCCGAACCGGTCTCCACGTCGGCGGCGAGCGCTCTCAGGCAACGGAGCGCGCGCACCGGCCGCCAAGCACGGAGACCGCCCGCCGGTCAGGCCCCGTACCGTGCGACGGCGGCCGGGTGCTCTCCCACGGCGTCGAAGCGGGCGCCGACATGGTCGAGGTGCAGGTAGTTCGGGTTGAACAGCGCGGCCTTCTCCAGGGTCGGCAGGTCCGGGATGGTCAGGCGACGGCTCTTCAGCTCGACCAGCCTCTGCCGGCGCAGCATCTGCAACACGCGGTTGACGTGCACCGGCGTCATGCCGATCAGGTCGGCGAGGTCGGTCTGCGTCAGGGGCATGTCGCAGGTGGTGCCCTGGGTCAGCCCGATGCCGCGCAGGCGGTAGAACACCTCGCAGAACACGTGGGCCAGCCGCTCGCCGGCGCTGCGGCGGCCGAGGTTCAGCATCCACTCGCGCTGTACCGCGGCGCTCACCAGCCCTTCCCACCACAGCGCCCGCGTCACGCGCGGATGCTCGGCCATCAACGTCTCGAAGGTCGCGGGCTGGATCTCGACCAGGGTCACGGCACTGAGCGCGCCGATGGAATGATCCATCTCGGACAGCACGAAGACGGTGTGGTCGCACAGGTCGCCGGGCAGGAACAGCGCCACCACCTGGCGGCGCCCGTCCGGCAACTGCTTGTAGCGGTAGGCCCAGCCGGCCAGGACGAGGCGCACGACCTTCGGGTCGTCACCCTCGGACACGATGTCGGTGCCCGGCCGGTAGCAGCGTAACGGTTCGGCGACCAGGTTCTGCAGCCCCGCCCGGTCGATGTCCGACAGGTGGGTGAACTGCTCGAGCTTTGCGATGAGAGGGTTGAGCATCGGCAGCCTCCGCATCACAGGTCAACCCGCGCCAATGGACGCAGTTCAAATCGCTCTTAACGCATGTGAGACCGGATTGTATCGTCCGGCGTTATGAACGCGATGGTCCACCCGAACGGCGCGGCCGCATTCGTGAGGCGCCCGTGCCCCTGTTCTACTTTCATTTGCGTACGCCCACCGGCCTCGACCCGGACGAAGACGGGCTGACGATGCCGAATATCGAGACCGCCTATCTCGAAGCCTGCGCGTCGATTCCCGACATGGCGATCGACCTCATCCGCGAGGGCTTGAGCCCGATGCCGTATGCGTTCGTGATCACGAACGAGGCCGGCGAGATCCTGATGGAGATCCCCTTCGCCGAGCGGCTGCGCGACCCGCAGCGGCAGATCAGGCCGAAGCAGACCACCCGGGCGCGCCGGCTGTCGCAGGAAATCGCGGACGCGATCGGCGCGGCGCGGGCGACCACGCAGCGGTCCCGCGAGATTCTGGCCCGCGCGCGCGGGACATCGTGAGGTGGGACATCACGGGCGCGGCTTGACCCGGTGACGGACGCGGGCCACGACATCTCTCCGTGAGACCCCGTTCCCGCCGCCCCGGACCATGCCGACGCCGTCCGCAGCGCCGACGGGCTCCACTCCCCGGTCCCGTGGATCCTGCCGATGGCTGACGACGCAGCGCCCTTCCCCATCGTCGGCATCGGCGCCTCCGCGGGGGGCATCGAGGCCCTCGACACGCTGTTCGCCGGCCTCGGTCTCGACGGCGGCCTCGCCTACGTCGTCGTCACCCATATCAGTGCGGACCGCGAGAGCCTGCTGCACGAGGTGCTGGCCCGCCTGACGCCGATGCCGGTGATGGTGGCGGCACATGGGATGCGGGTCGAGCCCGGGCATATCTACGTGCTGCCCGCCCGCGCCATCCTCGGGCTCCAGGATGGATGCCTGACGATCCGCGAGCAGGATCCGGTCCGGCGCGAGCGCAACCCGATCGACCTGTTCTTCAGCGACCTCGCCAAGGCGTGCGGCGAGTACGCGATCGGCATCATCCTGTCGGGCGGGGGCACCGACGGCACGCTCGGTATCAAGGCGATCAAGGAGCGTGGCGGCCTGACCTTCGCCCAGGTCGCCGACGGCACCGCCCCGCGCCACCCCGACATGCCGGCCAGCGCCATCGCCACCGGCCTGATCGACTTCGCGCTCCCGGCCGACGAGATCGCGGCCAAGCTCCTCGAGTATGCCCGCAGCTTCGGCGTGATCGAGGATCTGCAGGGGGCGGCCGCCAAGGCGGCGACCGCGGAGATCTACGGGCTGCTGCGCGAGCAGATCGGCCACGACTTCTCCGGCTACAAGCCCCGGACCTTCATCCGGAGGGTGCAGCGGCGCATGCAGATCGCCCGCCTCGCGCGGGTCGAGGACTATGTCGAGCGCCTGCGCCAGGACGGCGACGAGGTCACGGCCCTGTTCCGCGACCTGCTGATCAACGTCACCAACTTCTTCCGCGATTCCAGCGCGTTCGAGGTGCTCAAGGCCCAGGTGCTGCCGCGCCTGTTCGAGGGCCGCGGAGCTGGCGACACCATCCGGGCCTGGGTGCCCGGCTGCGCCACCGGCGAGGAGGTCTATTCCCTCGCCATGCTGATGCGCGAGCTCATGGATGGGATGCGCTCCGTGCCCCGGGTGCAGATCTTCGCCACCGACATCGACGACCTGGCCCTGGGCGTGGCCCGAGCCGGCCGCTACCCGGAGGCGCTGCTCGACACCGTCTCCCCCGAGCGTCGCAAGCGCTTCTTCACGAGCGACGGCGGCTCCTACGTGATCACCAAGGAGGTGCGCGAACTGTGCGTGTTCTCGCCCCACAGCGTGATCCGCGACCCGCCATTCTCCCGGATCGACCTCGTCTCGTGCCGCAACCTGCTGATCTATTTCGGCCAGGCCGTGCAGGCGCAGGTCATCCCGATCTTCCACTACGCCCTGCGCCCGCGCGGCTACCTGTTCCTGGGCACGGCGGAGAACATCAGCCAGTTCACCGACCTGTTCACGACGGTCGAACGGAAGCACCGCATCTTCCAGGCCCGGGAGACCGACGGGTACGCCGCGCGGCTGCCGCTGACCGTCACCGGCACGCAGCCGGCCCCGTTCGGCCGCACCGCCGCGTTCAACCGCGGCCTCCGGTCGGCCTCGCCGATGCACCAGGCCGGGCCGCCCCTGCGCCAGCTGGTCGAGAGCCACGTCATCGAGCGCTTCGCGTCGCCGCACGTGGTGGTCGACCGGGATGGCGACATCGTCCACTACTCGCCGCGGACCGGCAAGTACCTGGAGGCCCCGGTCGGGCTGCCGAGCTGTCAGCTTCTGACGCTGGCGCGGCGGGGGCTGCGCCTGGATCTGCGCTCGGCCCTGCGCGAGGCGATCGAGACGCGCCGGCCGGCCCGGCGCGACAACCTCGCGATCGAGGGCGAGGAGGGGCGCGTGCAGCTGGCCTCCGTCACGGTGGAGCCGCTGATGCAGGGCGACGGCGCCGAGCCGCTGCTGCTCGTGCTGTTCCACGACCAGGGCCCATCCCTCAGCCGGGCGGCGGACGAGGCGCGCGACACGCAGCTGCGACCGGATACGGATGTGCTGCAACTGGAGCGCGAGCTGCGCGACACCCGCGAGCGGCTGCAGACCATGATCGAGGAATACGAGACCGCGCTGGAGGAGCTGAAATCGTCCAACGAGGAGCTGATCTCGGTGAACGAGGAGCTGCAATCGACCAACGAGGAGCTCGAAGCGTCCAAGGAGGAGCTGCAGTCGCTCAACGAGGAGCTGCAGACGGTCAACAGCGAGCTGAGCGGCAAGATCGACGACCTCGACCGGGCGAACGGCGACCTGCGCAACCTGTTCAACGCCAGCGGCCTGGCCACCGTGTTCCTCGACCGCAACCTCGTCATCCGGACGTTCACGCCGGCGGTGGCGCAGTTCGTCCCGATCCAGGAGGGCGACCGCGGCCGGCCGCTCACCGACTTCGCCCTGCGACCGGCCTATCCGGACCTCGCCGAGGACCTGCGGAGCGTGCTGTCCGCCGGGCAGGACATCGAGCGCCGGATCGAGCCCTCCGGCGAGACGCCGAGCCAGCACCACCTCGTGCGGATCGTGCCCTACCGGGTCCAGACGGGCGCGATCGCGGGCGTGGTGGTCACCTTCGTGGCCGTCCCGCCGGCCGGGTGAGGGGCGGCGCCCGGAGATCCGGTGCGCGCCGGACCGGGTGACCCGGGACGAAAGTCGCATGCGTCCGTCCCCCATTCGGGGGAAACGGAACGGGCCGTTCTTACGTAGGTGTTCGGGCGCGATTCCTCCCGAGCCCGGACATGGCCGACGAAAACCTCAAGAAGCTCGACGAGACGATCGCCGCGCTGAACGCCCTCATCGCAAGGACCGGTTCGCCACAGCTGCGCGCCCTCATGGAGCAGCTGCGGCGCAGGCTCGCCAAGGAGTTTCCCGGCCGACGCGGGTGAGACACGCTGCGGGAAGGCCTGGAATCGCGGGCATAAATCGCGGGCTCGGGATCGCAGGGCCGAGACGCACCTGAGACGCGCCCGAGGCGGCGGCGGATAACAAGATCCCTCAGGCCGCCTGCGCGCCCTCCGCCCCCAGATAATCCTGAACCGGCTGCGCGGGCCCGCTGCGCAGCAGCACGTAGAGGAACGGCACCAGCAGCAGGGTCGCCGGGGTGGCGAAGGCGATGCCGCCCATCACGGCGCGGGCGAGCGCGGCGTTCTGCTCGCCGCCCTCGCCGGTGCCAAGCGCCATCGGGATGAGGCCGAAGAACATCGCCGAGGCGGTCATCAGCACGGGCCTGAGCCGGGTCTCGCCGGCCGTGATCGCCGCCTCGAGGGCGCTGCAGCCGGTGGCTTCCCGGTGCTCCTTGGCGAAGGTGACGAGCAGGATCGAGTTCGCCGAGGCGATGCCCACCGACATGATCGCCCCGAAGATCGACGGGATCGAGAAGGTCGTGCCGGTGATGAACAGCGCGAAGGTGATGCCGCAGAACGCCATCGGCAGGGCTGCGATCACCACGAACGGGTCGCCCCAGCTCTGGTAGTTCACCGCCATCAGCAGGTAGACGGCGATCAGCGCGATCCCGAGCCCGATCTCCAGGCGGAAGAACGCGCTGCGCATGTTCTCGATCTGGCCGCGCACCGCGATCTTGTCGGGCGCCTGAAGGTTCTTCTGCTCGTCCTGGACGATCGCGTCGATCTCGCGGGCGACGGAGCCGAGGTCGCGGTCCTGGACCGAGGCGAAGACGTCGAAGGTCGGCTGGATGTTGACGTGGTTGATCACCGTCTGGGTCGGCACCCGGCGCAGCTCGGCGAGGCTCGACAGCAGGGTCAGCACGCCGGGGCCGGTGCCCGCGGTCGCGGCCGCGCGCACGAACATCGGCGTGTTGCGCAGGTCGGCCAGCGACGCGTTGCGGTATTCCGGCGTCTGCACCCAGAGCTGGTAGGGGATGCCGGTCTTGGGATCGGGCCAGAAGTTCGGCGTCACCTGGTAGCTGCCCGACAGCGAGATGTTCATGTTCTGCGCCACCTGCTGCTCGGTGAGCCCGAGTTCGGAGGCGAGGCGCCGGTCGACGTCCACGTAGAATTGCGGCTCGTTGACGATCTGCTGCAGGTGGACGTCGACCAGGCCCTTGGTGTGCTTGAGCCGCTGGACGATGCGCTGGGCGACCTCCAGGTCCTTCTCCTTGTTCCGGCCGGAGACCTGCACGTCGATCGGCGTGATGACGCCGAAGTTCAGGATCTGGGTGATCATGTCGGCGGGCTGGAAATAGGCGATCAGGTCGGGGAAACGCTGCATCAGCACCGCGCGCAGGCGCTTCATGTAGCCGGCGACCGAGCCGTGGCCCTCCTTCAGGCTGATCAGCATCTGGCCGTCGTTGTAGGAGACGAACGAGCCGTCCGAGAAGGCGAAGTTGTAGTTGGTCGAGGGCAGGCCGATGTTGTCGAGGATCTGCTCGATCTCGCCCGGCGGGATCACCTCCCGGACCGTGTCCTCGACCTCCGCGAAGACCTGCTGGGTGGTCTCGATGCGCATACCCGTGCGGGTGCGCAGGTGCAGGGTCATCTGGCTCGCCTCGATCTGCGGGAAGTAATCCTGCCCGACGAAGACGAACAGCACGCCGGTCGTCCCGAACACGAGCCCAACCACGGCCAACGTGGCGATCCGGCGGGCCAGCACCGCGTGCAGCAGCCCGATATAGCCCCGGTGGAACCGGCTGAAGCCGCGCTCGAACGCCCCGTGGGCGCGCCCGGCGAGGCGGAACACGGGTCCCGAGACGAGGCCGAACGCCCGGGCAATCCGGCCCCGGCGGGGCGGATCGGCCGCATTCCGGTGTTTGGCGTGCTTCTGGGCGTATTCCGGCGCCACGATCACGTCGATCAGCAGCGGCACCAGGGTGCGCGACAGCAGGTAGGAGGTCAGCATCGCGAACACGACCGCGAGCGCCTGCGGGGTGAACAGGTATTTCGGCGTGTCGGCAAGCGCGAACACCGCCGTGAACGCTGCGCAGATCGACAGCGTCGAGATCAGCGCCGGCTTGGCGATGCCGGCGGCGCCGTGGACCACGCTCTCGCGGAACTCCTCGCCCTCCTCGAACAGCCGGTAGGTGTTCTCGATCGCCACCGTGGCGTCGTCCACCAGGATGCCGACCGCGAGCGCGAGGCCGCCCAGGGTCATCACATTGATGGTCTCGCCGAGTGCGGCCAGCACGGCCAGCGAGGTCATCACGCAGAGCGGGATCGAGATCAGCACGATCAGGGTCGAGCGCCACGAGCCCAGGAACAGCAGGATCGCCAGTCCCGTGAGCGCCGCCGCGATGGCGGCCTCGTGCAGCACGCCCTCGATGGCGTTCGAGACGAACACCGACTGGTCGAACAGCGGCTTGATCGTCAGCCCCTCGGGGGCGGCGGCCCGGATCGTCGGCATCGCCGCCTTGACGTTGTTGACGACGTTCAGCGTCGAGGCGGTGCCGTTCTTGATCACCTGCATCAGCACGGCCTGGCCGCCATCGGCCCGGACCACGTTGATCTGCGGCGGCCCGCCGTCGCGGACATAGGCGACGTCGCGCATCAGCACCGGCTGGCCGGCCACCACCTTGATCGGCGCGAGGTTGAGGGTCTCGATCGAGGGCGGCGTGGCGTTGAGCTGGATCGGGTATTGCTGCTCGCCGATCTTGGCGAGGCCGGACGGCACCGTCAGGTTCTGGGCCGTCATGGCGTTGGTGACGTCGAGCGGCGTCAGGCCGAGCGCCTGGAGGGCGTTGAGGTCGAGATCGACCATGATCTGCCGGGGCGCCCCGCCGAACGGCGCCGGCAGGGTCGAGCCCGGCACCTGCGCCAGGGTCTGCCGGATCCGGTACTGGGCGTAGTCGTAGACCTGGTTGAGGCTGTCCTTGGCGGAGGTCAGCGCCAGCTGGATCACCGGCACCGAGGAGGCCGAGTAGCGCACGATGATCGGCGGCTGGGTGCCGGCCGGCATCGCGGCCCGGATCGAGTTGGTGGAGGACACGACCTGGGCGATGGCCAGGTCGATGCTGACCGCGGGATCGAAGTAGATCCGCTGCACCGCCGTGCCCTGCAGCGTGGTCGACTCCATCCGGCGGATGTTGTTGACGTTGTTGGAGATGCCGTACTCGGCATAGGTCGTGATGCGCTGTTCCATCTCCGGCGTGGACAGGCCGGTATAGGTCCAGACCACGACGACGACCGGGATGTCGACGACCGGCAGCACGTCCTTGGGCGTGACGATCAGCGCGCCGACGCCGCCGAGCATCATCAGCACGGCGAGCACGTAGGTCGTGATCCGGAACTTGAGCGCGTAGAGGACGAGTCCCATGCGGTCTCCGCCGGCCGGCGCAGGGCCGGCCTGTTCACGTCGCGTGTTGGCGTACCAAATACCCGTTCGGTTTCGCTAACATGTCCGGGCAGGCAAGAGGCAGGCCGCGACGCCGCAGGGCGGGTCGCTCCGGACGGCGATGACTCTTCGGCATCGACGGATGGGCGGCCGAACCGGCACGGCCTTCCCCCCTTCGCGGGAGGGAAGGTTTGGCGTCCGCCTCAGCGCAGCAGCGCCGACTTGTCCACGTGGAGCGCCGCGCCGATCTCGTCGAGCGCCTTGTGCTCGACTTCGCTGATGCCGCCGAAATCGGCCACGTCGGCGCCGATCAGGAAGACGTCCTGGCGCTGGTCGATCGGCCGTTCCGCAATGGCGCCCATCAGGCGCAGGTTCTCCTGGCGGCCGGCCCGGGTCTTGGCTCGGGCGATGGCCTCGTAGAGCTCCTGCTCGACCCGCAGCGTGTCGTAGGACTTCTCGAGGATCGGGTTGGCGCGGATGCCGGCGATCGCCGACTCGATCTCCTCCTCGGCGACGTCGCCGTCGGCCACGATGACGTTGGCCGCGGCCGACACCGCCGCCTGGAGGAAGACGGCATCGCCCGCATACGACATGATCGTGCGGCCGAACCGAAGGATGGCGTCCTGGAAAATGCTCATGCCGAGCTCCCGTGCGGTCGGAGATGGCGGATATTGTGGCGGCCGAGTCAAGATCCGGCCGCGCTTGCACCGGGGACCGATCTCGCGCGCACGGATTATGGTTTCACGGGCGGGCGCGGCGCAGGCGCCGAATCCGGTCTCCGAGGGCAGGCGCGCACCCGCCGTCGTACGGTGCGGGACGACGAGCCCCGCACCGTACGACGGCATCGCCCCCGCTCAGCAGCAGCGGAACCCCGAGATGTTGCCCACGCCGAACCGGGCGTTCTCGCGGTTGCGGAAGAACTCCAGCTCGGTCATCGGGGTCTGGTCGGGATGGGTGCGGCGGATATGCGCGGCGTAGGCCGTGTAATCCCCCTGCCCCACCATCAGCCGGGCGCCGTCGCAGACGCATTTGGACAGCACCTGGAGGCGGCGGCGCAGGCTCTGCTGTGGTTCCATGACGGTCCCTACTCCGCCGGCGCCAGGTGCGGCTCGGTCTCGAGGGCGGTCCAGCGGTCGGCCCGCCAGGCCTTCAGGCAGGCGGCGATGCCGAAGCCCGCGATGGCGACCACGAGGCCGATGAACAGGGCCGCCAGCACGGCGTCGATCCGGTCGTTGAGGATGATCTGCGCCATCTGGTCGGCGTTCTTGGCCGGCGCCAGGAGCTTGCCCTCGGCGGCCGCCGTCGCGTAGCGCTCGGCATGGGCCAGGAACCCGATCTTCGGGTCGGCGGAGAACAGCTTCTGCCAGCCGGCCGTGAGGGTGCACAGGCACAGCCACGCGGTCGGGATGATGGTCACGAACGCGTAGCGCTCGCGCTTCATCTTGAAGATCACCACCGTGCAGAGCGTCAGCGCCACCGCGGCCAGCATCTGGTTGGAGATGCCGAACAGCGGCCACAGGGTGTTGATGCCGCCGAGCGGGTCGGTCACGCCCTGGTACAGGAAGTAGCCCCAGGCGCCGACCGCGATGGCGGTGGCCGCGATGCTCGGCCCCCAGGACGTGGTGTTCCGGAACGACGGCACCGCCAGCCCGACGAGGTCCTGCACCATGAACCGGCAGGCCCGGGTGCCCGCGTCCACGGCCGTGAGGATGAACAGGGCCTCGAACAGGATCGCGAAATGGTACCAGAAGGCCATCATCGCCTTGCCGCCGATGGCCGAGGAGATGATGTGGGCCATGCCGACCGCGAGCGTCGGGGCGCCGCCGGCGCGCGAGATGATCGTGTGCTCGCCGACATCCGCGGCAGTCTGGGTGATCACCTCGGGGGTGGTCGCGAAGCCGAGCTTGGTCACGGCCGCGGCGGCGGTCTCGGGCGTGGTGCCGACGAGCGCCGCGGGCGAGTTCATGGTGAAGTAGACGCCCGGGTCGATCACGCAGGCCGAGACCAGCGCCATGATCGCCACGAACGATTCCATGAGCATGCCGCCGTAGCCGATGAAGCGGGCATCCGCCTCGCTGGCGATGAGCTTGGGCGTGGTGCCCGACGAGATCAGGGCGTGGAAGCCGGAGACCGCGCCGCACGCGATGGTGATGAACAGGAACGGGAACAGGCTGCCCGCCCAGACCGGGCCGGTCCCGTCCACGAACTTCGTCACCGCCGGCATCTGGACGTGCGGGGCGACGACCGCGATGCCGAGCGCCAGCCCGACGATGGTGCCGATCTTGAGGAAGGTCGAGAGGTAGTCCCGCGGCGCTAGCAGCAGCCAGACCGGCAGGATCGAGGCCACGAAGCCGTAGCCGATCAGCATCCAGCACAGTTGCGGGCCCGTGAAGGTGAAGGCCGGGCCCCAGACCGGGCTGGCGGCCACCGAGCCGCCGCCCAGGATCGCCAGCATCAGCAGGACGAAGCCGAGGATCGAGACCTCGCCGATCCGGCCCGGGCGGATGTAGCGCGCGTAGACGCCCATCAGCATGGCGATCGGGATCGTCGACATCACCGTGAAGGTGCCCCACGGGCTCTCGGCCAGGGCCTTGACCACGATCAGCGCCAGCACGGCCAGCAGGATCACCATGATCAGGAAGGTGCCGAACAGCGCGATGATGCCCGGCACGGTGCCGAGCTCGGCCCGGATCAGCTCGCCGAGCGACCGGCCGTCCCGGCGCATCGACACGAACAGGACCATGAAGTCCTGCACCGCGCCCGCCAGCACCACGCCGGCCAGGATCCACAGCATGCCGGGCAGGTAGCCCATCTGGGCGGCGAGCACCGGGCCGACCAGCGGGCCCGCCCCCGCGATCGCCGCGAAATGGTGGCCGAACAGGACGCTGCGGTTGGTGGGGACGTAGTCGAGCCCGTCATTGTGCCGGACCGCGGGCGTGAGGCGCTTCGGATCGAGGCGCATCACCTTCTCGGAGATGAATTTCGAGTAGTAGCGGTAGGCGATCAGGTAGACGCAGACCGCCGCGACCACGATCCAGAGGGCGTTGATCGTCTCGCCGCGCTGGGTGGCCACGATCGCCAGCGCCGCGGCGCCGAGCGCTCCCACGAGGGCCCAGGGCCCGTGGTCGCGAACCTGCCTGCCGATCGCCGTACCCATCCGTCCCGCTCCCTGACCGACCGCCTCGCGCTCGGGGCCGCGGGGGCCGCCGGCTGGGACTCGCGGGTCCCGGGCTACAGGGGCGGTTTATCCTATTCGTCCGCCGTTGACGCAAGCGATCCGAGCTGTGATGCAGCTTTGGCGGCGGCACGACGCCCAATCTGTCACATCGGGACTTCGGCACGGCGACAGCGCCTTCACGGGCCGGCTGCCGAACCCCGTCCCCGCCTGCCGTGAGCGAAGGAAGGGCGCCGGCGCGATCCGGCCCCGCGAGGAGCGGACAACAATGGCGAAGGTCGCATTCCTGGGTCTCGGCGTGATGGGCGGCCCGATGGCCGGACACCTCGCCAAGAAGGGCCACGACGTCACCGTCTACAACCGGACCACCCCCAAGGCCGAGGCCTGGGTGAAGGCCCATGGCGGCGCCTTCGCGGCGACGCCCCGGGAGGCCGTCGCGGGCGCCGAGATCGTGTTCGCCTGCGTGGGCAACGACGACGACCTGCGCAGCGTCGTGCTGGGCGACGACGGCGCGCTCGCCGGCATGGCGTCCGGTGCGGTGTTCGTCGACCACACCACCGCGTCGGCCGAGGTCGCCCGGGAACTCGCCGAGGTCGCCCAGGCCAAGGGGCTTGGCTTCATCGACGCGCCGGTCTCCGGCGGCCAGGCCGGCGCCGAGAACGGCGTGCTCACCGTGATGTGCGGCGGCGAGCCGGCGACCTACGCCAAGGTCGAGGCGGCGATCGGGTCCTTCGCCCGCGCCTGCCGGCTGATGGGCCCGGTGGGTTCCGGCCAGCTCACCAAGATGGTCAACCAGATCTGCATCGCCGGCCTGGTCCAGGGGCTGTCCGAGGGCGTCCACTTCGCCAAGCGCGCCGGCCTCGACGTGGAGGCCGTGCTCGACGTGATCTCCAAGGGCGCCGCCGGCTCCTGGCAGATGGAGAACCGCGGCAAGACCATGAACCAGGGCCAGTTCGAGTTCGGCTTCGCGGTCGACTGGATGCGCAAGGACCTGGGCATCCTGCTGGACGAGGCCCGCCGCAACGGCGCCAAGCTCCCGGTCTCGGCCCTGGTCGACCAGTTCTACGCCGAGGTGCAGTCCATGGGCGGCAACCGCTGGGACACGTCGAGCCTGGTGGCGCGCCTGGAGCGCTGAGGCTCGGCCCGCCGCGACACGATCCGGCGGCCCCGCACGGCGCTGGATCGTGTCGCGGATCCCGCCTGGGCGGGGGGCCCGGGGTCGGCGCGCGTCAGATCCCCCAGTAGGGCGCGGCGTCGTAATACCGGTGGATCTGCTCCTCCCAGGCGCCGTCCTCGGCCGGGTCGGTGCCCTCCGGGGTACGGGCGGGGGCGGCGCGCAGCTGCTGCTCGGTGATGTCGAGCATGTAGGCGTCCTGCTCGGGCGCGAAGCGCAGCACCGTCCAGGGCAGCGTGTAGAAATCCTCGCCGAGGCCCAGGAAGCCGCCGAAGCTCATCACCGCGTAGGCGACCCGGCCGGAGACCTTGTCGAGCATCAGCCGCTCGATCCGGCCGACCTTGCTGCCGTCCGGCCGGCGCACGTCGGTGCCGATGACCCGATCGCTGGCGATCAGGCTGCGGGGATGCCGCCGCGCGGGTGGGGCTGCCGCTCCGCGGGGTGGGGATGGTCCGCCATGGTCGCCTCCGGGATCGCGCGTCGCGTTTCGGTCGTTGCCTGAAAAAATGCGTTGCCTGAAAAACGCCCGGCCCGTGCGCGACGTTCCGGTCCGGGCCTGCGCCCGCCCCCTCCGACGGACGAACAGCTCCCGCATGCAGAACCCGTTCACCGCCCCAGGTTTCGGCCCTCGCTTGGGCTTCGGCCTGAAGCCCGGCCTCGCGCTCGCCGCCCTGGTCCTGTCCGTGACCGGCGGGCACGCCCAGGACCGCGGCAGCGTCAACCCGAAGCCGCTGCCGCCGCTCGAGCATCCGGACGCGCCCTCGACCCCGGCCAAGGCCCTGTTCGGCCGCGTCACCCGGGCCTCCGGCGGGCCGGCCCACATCTACGGGTTCTACGCCAAGGGCTGCTTCGCCGGCGGCGAGGCGCTGGCGATGGACGGGCCGAACTGGCAGGTGATGCGCCCGTCCCGCAACCGGATGTGGGGCACGCCGGTCCTGATCGATTTCGTCGAGCGCCTGTCGCAGAAGGCCGCCCGGGTCGGCTGGCCGGGGCTGCTCGTCGGCGACATGGCCCAGCCCCGCGGCGGCCCGATGATCACCGGCCACGCCTCGCACCAGATCGGCATCGACGCCGACATCTGGCTGACCCCGATGCCCGACCACCGCATGAGCCGGGCGGAGCGCGAGGAGACCTCGGCCACCGACATGGTCCGCCGGGACCGCCTCGACATCGACCCCGAGGTCTGGACCCCGACGCACCTGCAGCTGATCAAGCTCACCGCCGAGCAGCCGGAGGTGGAGCGCATCTTCGTCAACGCGGCGATCAAGAAGGCCCTGTGCCGGGACGCCGCGGGCAGCCGCTGGATGTCGAAGGTGCGCCCGATGTACGGGCACAATTACCACTACCATATCCGGCTCTCCTGCCCGGCCGGCCAGGACGATTGCCAGCCCCAGGGGGCGCCCCCGGCCGGGGATGGCTGCGACGACCTGAGCTACTGGTTCTCGGACGCGGTGCTGCATCCGAAGCCGCCCAAGGTGCCGCCGAAGGCCAAGCCCACCATGACCATGGCGGCCCTGCCGTCCGCCTGCCGGGCGGTGCTCAAGGCGCCGTAGCCTCGCCGGGACCGGGATCGCGGCGGCTCAGTCCAGGCAGCGCGCGAAGTAGAGCTGCCGGATCCGCTCCA
Organism: Methylobacterium sp. WL1; assembly: GCF_008000895.1. NCBI lineage: Bacteria > Pseudomonadati > Pseudomonadota > Alphaproteobacteria > Hyphomicrobiales > Methylobacteriaceae > Methylobacterium > Methylobacterium sp. WL1. The sequence continues at coordinate 4,474,455 of NZ_CP042823.1, forward strand.
TGGCCTGATACGCCTCCCCCGGCCTGAAGGTCATGAGCTCCGGGCCGTCGGGGACGCGGCCGAAGAACGACCGGGGGAGATCGACCACGAAGGCGCGCTCGCCCGTGTACAGCCCGTCCCGGTTCTTCACGTTGACCGAGCCGCAGATGATCGACCCGCCGCTGCGGCGCAGCACGGTGACCTTCGCGTCCGGGCTGTTCAGGTGCCGCCCGATCAGGTCGAGGACCGCGCGGGTGTCCGCCGGTCCCAGGGCGGCGCCGGAGCCGTCGTCCACCGTCTGGGCGCGGGCTCCCGTCGCGGCGGCGGCCATCGCGAGGCAGAGCAGGGCGGATACGGCTCGGATCATGCGGTGCTGCCTGCGCTCCTCGCGCATCGTCTTCTTCCGAGAGCCGGCGGCCGACATTCGGGACGAGGCTCCAGACGCGCCACGCTACGGGGTGCGAGGCCAGCGGGAAAGCGTTCGATCCGGATTTCGAAGCCACTCCGGACCGATTGCAGCACTATCCATGACGTCATCGCCCACCGACAGAGCCTCACGGGATGTTTCGGCAGGCTATAACGGCGCCGGTCAATAATAATATGCGCCTTCTATGAGGCCGGAGTCTTATTTTTTCCTGTCGGCTTACGGCTCACTTGTTTCCCGGGACGAACCCGTATGGAACGGGCGGCGTGCCCGTGCGGGCGCGGACGAGGAGATCGCAGCGTGACCCGATGGCTGACGGCCGTGATGATCTCCACCACGCTGATGAGCGCGCCGGCGTGGGCGCGCCTCGGGGTGGACGACAAGGCGTCGCTCTGGCCGCGCGCCTCCAGGGCCGACAAGGTCGATTTCACCGACCGGATGGGCAAGGCGATGCGCACGCTCTCGCCCGATCTCGACAGCCGCTACTTCATGCACTGCCTGGAGGAGACGGCGAATATCGGCGACACCAAGGACCTGACGCTGAACGACATGGTGCGCACCTGCCTGTCGCTGCACGCCCGGGACGCGAAGGATCCGGAATGAGCGCCCGGTGCCGGGCGTGATCCGCCGGGCCGGCAGGCGGATCGCCGGCGCGGCGCTCGGCCTCACCCTGCTCGCAGCCGCGGCGACCGGCGGCCCGCCCAGGGCCTGCCCGACCGCCCCGGCGCGGCGATCGGTCCGGACGACGCGCAGGCGGTGCTCGCCCTCATCGAACGGGACCTGCGAAGCACAGACGCCCGGCTGGCCGGCCTCCGGCGGGGCCGCGCCGGGGGGATCTGCGGGACGGTCGAGGTCAGGAACCGCATGGGAACCTACACGGGCCCGCGCCCCTTCGTAGCCGATCTCGGTGCCGGGTTCGCCGGGCGGCTGCCGGAGGGCGCCGAACTGCGCAATCCCGGGAGCGCGGCCGACTTCACGAGACTGGAGCGCGCGCGGGCGATGTTCGTGGAGAACTGTATCGACCGGTGATATCCAGGCCCGATCCCAGATCCGCGCCGGACGCGCCCGCCGGATCGGCTGTCGGGATCGCCACACGGCACCGGCGTCCCTGATGGAGTGTTCCCGCATGCGAATCCGCAGCCTGTTGCCGACGACGCTCGTGTTGGCCGTCCTCGCGGCGCCGGCCCTGGGCCAGGCGCCGAAAGAGCCGCCGGCAGAACCGCCGGCCAACGCCCTGAAGGCCGCAAAGCTCGCCGGGCTGGCCGGCTTCGTGAACGTCCATTGCCAGGCGCTGCGGACCGACGGCGACCGCTTCAAGAGCGTGGTCCAGGCGATGGGCGTCGATCCGGCGGACCTCGAGCGCGACACCCTGCTGCTGCAGGCGCGCGCCTACCTCGCCGTCTACGAGAAGGACGTGCCGACCAGCTGTGCCCGCGCGGACGAGATGTTCGGCCGCACCGGCAAGGTCGTCCCGGGCGTGTTCGTGCCGCGCTGATCGCCGAACCCGGCGCGACGTGCTAGGGCCACCAAATGCCCCGCTGGCTTTTCCTCATCCTCGTCACCGCCCTCGCCCTCTCGGTCGTGGGCGGGGTGCTCATCGTGCTGCGCAGCCCGCGGAGCACCCCCCAGCCCGAAGCGGGCGCCGTCACCGCGCCGGCGGTGCCGGCTGCGCCGACGCGGCCGGGCGGCAACCCGTAACGGCTCAGGCGGCGATCCCGGTCCCCACCGGGCAGCTCACGCCGGTGCCGCCGAGCCCGCAATAGCCCGCCGGGTTCTTGGCGAGGTATTGCTGGTGGTAGCCTTCCGCGAAGTAGAAGTGCTGCAGCGGCACGATCTCGGTGGTGATGTCGGGGAAGTCGCGCGCCCGCAGGGCCTCGGCGTAGGCCGCGCGCACGGCCTTGGCGGTCGCCTCCTGCTCCGGGCCGGTGGTGTAGATGCCCGAGCGGTACTGCGTGCCGACATCGTTGCCCTGGCGCATGCCCTGCGTCGGGTTGTGGCTCTCGAAGAACGTCCGCAGCAGGGCGTCGCGGGGCAGAACCGCGGGATCGAAGGCCACCAGCACGACCTCGTTGTGACCGGTCTTGCCGGTGCAGACCTCCTCGTAGGTCGGGTTCGGGGTGTAGCCCCCGGCATAGCCGACCGCCGTGACGAACACGCCCTTCGGCAGCTGCCAGAACCGGCGCTCGGCCCCCCAGAAGCAGCCGAGCCCGAGCACGATCGTCTCGATCCCCGGGGGATAGGGGCCCTTGAGCGGGTTGCCGTTGACGAAATGGGTCTCGGTGGTCGGGACGGGATTCGGGCGGCCCGGCAGAGCCGCGGCGGGGCTCGGCATCTCGGGGCGCTTGCGGAACAGGAACATTGTCTCTCGCCTTCCGGGGCTCAGGGCTCGATCGGAATATGGGGCCGGCCCGGACGCCAAAGAAGCGGGCGGGAAAGCAGCCGAGACGCTGGGCATGACAGCTTTGGCCGTCTGCAAGAGCGTACAGCCTGCTGGAAACCCGTGCGACCGTGGCTAATCCCGGCCGGAGGACTGGACCGGGCCCGCGAATTCCGGCTTGTAGGCGCAAGGGAGCCGCCCGCACAGGTCGCGGCGTGAGGGGCTGAAGCCGGATGGAGACGGGCTGGACCGCCACGAGCCACGTGCTGGACAATCTCAGGGCGGAATCGAACCGGGGCGACCCGTTCGCCGCGGCCGTGCGGGCGACCCGGATGCCGATGATCGTCACCGATCCCCGGCAACACGACAACCCGATCGTGTTCGCGAACGACGCCTTCCTGACGCTCACCGGTTATTCGCGGCTGGAGGTGACCGGGCGCAATTGCCGCTTCCTGCAGGGGCCGGAGACCGACCCGGCCGCGATCGACCGCCTGCGCGCCGCGGTCCGGCGGGAGGACGACATCAAGATCGACCTCCTGAACTACCGCAAGGACGGCTCGGTCTTCCAGAACGCGCTGTATGTCGGGCCGGTGCGGGATGCGGCCGGGACGGTCGTCTACTATTTCGCGTCCCAGATCGACGTGAGCGAGCACTACGCGCTCACCGCCGAGATCGCGCGGCTGACGGAGGAGCTCGCCGCGGCGCGGGCCCAGCTCGCGGGGCGGTAGGACCGCCGATCAGGGCTTCGTCAGGAACCCGATCGGCTCCCGGCCCGGCTGGCCGAGCCAGAGCAGCACCGCGCCGAGCCCCAGGCCGATCAGCGAGGCCGGGGCCAGGGTGAGCGGCAGGCCCAGGAGGTGCCAGAGCCAGGGCGCCGCCCCCTCGATGCTGCCCTGCAGGGTGCCGGCCTTGTCCTTGGACAGGGTCGCGATCACGTCCGAGAGCGGCGTCACCCGCAGGCCGTTGTTGGCGATCGAGCGGGCGCCGTCATAGACCAGGGCGACGAAGCCGCCGGCCATCAGCAGGAAGCCCAGGACGCGGGCCAGGAAGCGGAACATCGCGGGGTCTTCTGAGCCATGTCTGGCGCCGGGAGGGACGCCCGCCCCGGGAGTATGGGGCCGGGCCGCCGGGTGCAAGCGGCGGCATGCTGCGCGCGGCCTGCGAGCGGTTGCCGGCCCCGGGGGGCCATGCCACAGGGTCGCCCGGCGGGGGCTTGCCGTGAGGATTTCCCCCGGAGGACCGGTCGACCTTGGATGCGCGCGTGAACACACTCGGCCTGGTGATCTTCGATTGCGACGGCGTCCTCGTGGACAGCGAGCCCCTGAGCCTCGCCTGCCTCACCGCCGGCCTGAACCGGATCGGGGTCGCGATCACCTTCGAGACGGTGCGGGCGCGCTTCACCGGCACCTCCATGGTGTCGATCATGGACCACGTCGCGCGCGATTACGGCGTCACCGCGCCCCCGGGCTTCGTGGAGGCGGTCAAGGCCGAGACGCTGGCGCTGTTCGATGCCGAGCTGCGAGCGATGCGGGGCGTCGCCGAGGCGGTCGCGGCCCTGGGCCTGCCGTCCTGTGTCGCGTCGAGCAGCGACCCGGTGCGGCTGCGCCATTCCCTCAGCCTGACCGGGCTCCTGCCGCTGTTCGGCGAGCGCGTCTTCTCCTCGGCGCAGGTCGCCCGGGGCAAGCCCTTCCCGGACCTGTTCCTGTTCGCGGCCGCCCGCATGGGCGCGGGGCCGGACGCCTGCCTGGTGATCGAGGACAGCGTGCCCGGGGTCACGGCGGCCCGAAGCGCCGGCATGCGGGTCGCCGGCTTCACCGGCGGCGGCCATTGGGGGCACGACCCCGCGGGCGCGGACCTGATGACGGCCGGCGCCGACCAGGTCTTCTCGGATTTCTCCGACCTCGCCGCGGTGATCGCCGCCGCCTGACCGATCGCATCTCCCGGAGGCCCGAACCGGACCGGCTTCCTGCCAGGCCGGCCCCGAAAATCGGAACCCCATTCCGTTGACGGACCGGCGGCCGGCGCCCATCTTGATCGTCGCCGAACCGGACGTTTCGCGACCTCCGACGGCCGCGGTGATTTGAGAAGCGTAGCTTGCGCCGCGTCATCAAACGCTAAAGCACTGCGACGGCGCCCGCGCCGCGCGGTCCTTCAGTCTGGAGGACAGTCGATGTCGATCCGAACCGTCTCCCTTCGACGCCCGCTCCGTTCCGTATCCGGCGCCCCGGCCCATCGGTGGCGCTGTCGATGCCGCGTGGGTCTCACGGCAAAACCCGGGATGCGCGCCCGAGCCTGAACCGACCGAGCGTCGGTCCGGCGGCAGCGCATCCGTCACATCGGGGGCGCAAGAGACGCGCGCGCGCCGATCGGCGAGCCCCGAGCCCTTCGACGATTCAAACCATCACCCGCATTCCGGCACGGCCCTGGCGCCGGCCATCGCAGGATTCCGTCCCATGCCCAGTCTCGACATCGCGTTCACGCCGACAGACCGTCCCGACCTCCCCGACACGCTTCCACCTGACGGCACCTTTGCGCCTGACGATCTGGCCCGCCCGGAGCGGACCGAGCCGCCGCGGGTGATCGAGATCGGCGAGATCACCGCCGGCATCGCCGTGCCGGAGGGGCGCGGCGTGCGGTTCTTCTCGTCGGCGCGGGATTTCGACGGGCTCGACGGCGCGGTGTTCCGCAACGCCGAGCAGGCGGCCCGTGCCGCCCGCGAGCGGATTGCAGGCCGCCGCTCAGCCGCCCGTGGCGGTGAGGCTGCGGCTGCGGAGCTCCGGCGCCGCCGGGCCTGACGGGGCGCGCTCTACCGCGCGCACTCGTCCCGGGTGCGCTTCATCGCCTCCGCGAACCCGGCGAGCGCATATTCGTCGCTCGTCGGGTTGCCGCGCAGCGAGGTGGTCTTGATCACCAGCTTCGGGTTGCGCGCGCTCATCTCGGAGACCACCCGGGCCTCCTCGGCGGGGTTCTGCAGCCAGGCATTCCCGTCCTTCACGACGAGGCCGTAGCGGCCGGCGCCGAGGTTGAGGCTCGGGTCCGTCGGGGCCGCGGCGGAGCCCGGCTTGACCTGGGAGGCCGCGGGCTTTGACGGGAAGCCCAACATCACCGCGACCTCGTTCTGGACGTTCTCGCCCTTGCGCACGCTCACGAACAGGTAGGCGGTGTCGCGCTTCAGGGTCTTGGGCGAGCGGGCCTGCGGCTGCGCGATGGCGTAGCAGAGCTTGGCGCGGCCATCGCCGTTCACGAACACGTTCCAGTCGCCGAAGATCGCCACCGGGGTGGCCTGCTGCATCCCGGGTGGGGTCGCGGCCTTCTTTTCGGCCCGCGGCGTCCGCTCCCGGCGCGAGCGGCGCCCGCGCCGGGCGGGGGCGGCATCCGTGAAGCCGTCCGGCTGCGCCTCCTGGGCCTGGGCGACCGACGCGGACAGGCCGACGCTCCCGACAACGGCGCCGACGAGGCCGGTGACGAGACCGGATGCGAGCAGGGCGAGGGCTCCGACCGGGAGCAGGCGGGGGACGCGGACCATCTTCACTTCCTGACGACGGGCGGCCCCATGCGCGGGGCCGGACCGGGGATCGGGAATAGTGAAGCTCGCGTAAGAAGTCGGCAAGATGGCGGCCAAGGTCTTCATCGCGGCCGGGATCTTCGGTCACCGCGATTCGCGGTCGGCCGAAGCGATGGCGGCCCTGCGCGCGGCGGTGATCGCGGCGCGCTTGCGGGGCGGATCGTTGTAGGGGGTGTTGTAGCCCTTGCGGACGGCCGACCAGTAGGTTTCCCGGGTCAGGCCCGAGCCCGTCAGGGCGGCATCGATCATGGCGGTGGCCCGTGCCGCGAGGTCTGGCACCTCGTCCGGCTTCAGCCAACTCTCGACAGGCATCATGCGATCTCCGATCCACACAGCCGAGCTTCTAACGGACCACACTTAGCCAGAGGGTGAACGCGCGGGCCGGCGGAAGGTTGCGATGCACAAATTTCCGCCGGGCCTGTGGGTTGGTGTGGAGCATCGCCCCCGCCGGGTCGGAGCGGGCGGAGGGAGGCGCAGGGACCGATACCCGGCGCAGCCAATCCTGCCTCGCGGCCGAGGCTGTGTCCGCGTAGGTCGCGCGCGAGGTTGCGATCATCGACGGCATCAAGCCCGCCATGGCCGACGCGCAGCACGGTCGCGTCGTAGCCCACGACGGCGCGCCGGCCGAGGCTGGGCAACGCTGCGACGGGGCGTCCCGGGCGCGCGAGCGGGACTTCTGAGAAGTCCCTGATCCGGGTGCCGTATATCATCCCGGATAGGCCGGAGCCGACCGCGGGCCGGACAGCGCGGTGATCCGGCGCAGCGTTCACAGGGCGCGGGATCGGAGGCTCAATGAAGGGCCGACCGGATGATCCCCCGGCTGTCGTGCAACCGCTCCGGAGCCAGCGGCGCCACGCCTCGCGTTCGAGCTCACGGGCGATGGACGACCAGGTCGAAGCCCTCGTCCTGGGTCGGCGCCACGAAGTATTGTGTAAACAGCGCGAATTGCGCGTCGGTAACGGTGAACTCATGCGTGCCGGCCGCATTCCGCGTCCGCAGGCGCGCCCTACACACGTCATCGGCCACATCGAGATAGTGGAGCCGGTGGGCTGCGCCGGCTTCCTCGAACAGGGTGCGCAACCAGTCCCGGCTGGCGCGCGTGTTGGCGGGGAAATCCAGCACCACCGAGAGCCCGGCCCGGAGCAGGTCGACCACGTGCGGGCCCATCACGCCGCGCAGACGGGTCGAATGGCGGACATAATCGGCCGGGGTGGCCTGTTCGTCGGGATACAGCCGGGCGAGCCAGCGATCCTCGGCCACCACGATGGTGCCGGGCGCCGCGCCGAGGCGGGCGGTGAGCGTCGATTTGCCGGCGGCGATCTTACCGCAGACGAGATGCAGCGTCGCTTGTTGGGCAGGCATGACGGTCGACCTTGGGCACGGCGCACCGGGCGCCAGAGTGTTCACGGGCGGGCAGACCCGGCCTGACGGATCAGGCCGGGCCGTTAATGCGGCTGCGGATCGCAGCGGCCGCGCGGTGAATCGACAAGGTCATGGGCGGCATCTGACAGATCCCGGCGGGCGAGACCAGGGGGCGCCGGGGATGTCAGATCCGAGGTCCCTGAGCCCGAGCGTTTCGGTTTTTGCCAGTATCCCCCGACGAGAGGTAATAAGACCTCGCTCTGTTTGTTATGATGACCATCGAGGCTAAAATAGATCTCCGCAAAAGATTTTTTTAGACGACACCTGTAAAATCAGCGTCGCGTTTGCAAAATCCTCAAACAAAGCGCACATGATGTGGGCCGGCATGACTTGAGTCCGCCGGCGCACGACAGTTCCGCAGGGCAGGATGGCCATGGTTGGATCTGTGAACAGGGTGGCGGCGCCCGAACGGGCACAATGGCCGGGGACGCACAGGGCGGAGCATCCGGGCCTCGTCGGGAATCCCGGCGATGCCGCGCCGGCGACCGGTCCCGGGCCGGAGCCCCAGGCGGGGTCGCCGCTGGCCGCCGCGGAACGGCTGGGCTACGCCAAGCTGTCCCAGATCAGCGGCGTCCTCCTGTCCCTGGCGTCGGCCCGGACCAGCGGACGGGACGTCGCCGCCTCCACGCTTCAGGCGGCCGGCCAGAAGCTCCGGCGGCTCAAGGCGGAGGCCCTGGCGGCCGCGGGCTCCGGGGACACCAAGGCGGCGGCCCGCATCGCCGAGGCGTTGACCGAGGTGGCCCGGGAGATCGCCGATGCCGCCCGGGACTACGCCGCCGCCGGCGGGGACGGGGCCCTCACACAGGCGACGCTCGCCGAGGCTGCGGCGGCGATCGATGTCGGCGCGGCGCCCGAGCGGGACGCAGGAAGCTCCGACATGCCGCGGGCTGCGGCGGGCCTTTTCGCGGACGTGTTGAACACGGCGATGGGCCTGAACGCCGTGGCGGCGGACGATCCGGGCGCGGCCTCCCCGCATCCGGCCGCCGCCGACACGTCCGATCTGCCGCGATCCCCGCTGGAGGACGCACCTTATCCCGGCGCGTTGCTCCGGCACGAATCGGACGATCGGATCGACGACGGCGGCGTCCAGGCCGACGCGCACGCGATGCTGGACGAGGCCCTGGCGCTGAAGCGGACGATGCGGCGGGTCATGGCCCGCCAATCGGCCGCGCCCGCGCGGATCGATCCCGCGATCCAGACCGATATCGCCGCCTCGGGCGCCCGCCCGAGCGGCATCTGGCCTCGCGTCTTCTGACGCGCGCACCGAAACCACAGGATCTCTCGCCATGGACAAGGTCAACGCGACGACAGCCCGGCCCGCCGAGCAGCACGCCGCAGAAGCGCACCGCGCGCAGCAATCCAGCGCGACCGACAGGATCGACAAGCAGGCGGCCGAGAACAAGGTCCGGGACGCCAAGCTGGAGCGCGACGAGCAGGCCAGAAAGGCAATCGACAGCCGGCCGTCGCAGGCGCACCTGAACTTTCAGGCCTCGCTGCATGCGAACCGGAGCGAGGCCGAACTCAAGACCTCATCGTCCTGAGGCCCCCTGGCCGATCCGGCCGAGCCGGCGGGACACCGGCCCAGAGCGCTCGCCGCCGAAGTGGATACCGGTTCGGCGGCGCAGCCCCGATCTCCCGCCCCCGCTGCGGGTGCGCCGTCAGCCGAGCCGTTCGATCCAGCCCTGCGCCTGCGTCCGGACGTTGTCCGGCGCGGTGCCGCCGTAGCTGGTCCGGCTGGCCACCGAGTTCTCGACCCCGAGCACGGCGTAGACCGCGTCGGTGATGCGCGGCTCGGCCTCCTGCATCTCGGGCAGCGACAGGTCCTCCAGTCCCACCCCCTTGGCCGAGGCGGCGCCGACCAGGCGGCCGGTGACGTGATGGGCCTGGCGGAACGGCAGGCCGAGCTCGCGCACCAGCCAGTCGGCGAGATCGGTGGCGGTGGCGTAGCCGGAACCGGCGGCTCGGGCGAGCACCGCGGCGTTGGGCTCCAGGTCCTTCACCATGCCGGTCATGGCGGCCAGGCACAGGGAGAGCGCCTGGAGGGCGTCGAACGTGCCCTCCTTGTCCTCTTGCATGTCCTTCGAATAGGCGAGCGGCAGGCCCTTCATCACGACCAGCAGGCCGGTGAGCGCGCCGATGATCCGGCCGGACTTGGCCCGCACCAGCTCGGCCGCGTCGGGGTTGCGCTTCTGCGGCATGATCGACGAGCCGGTGGTGTAGCCGTCCGACAGCTTGACGAAGTTGAACTGCGCCGAGGTCCAGATCACCAGCTCCTCGGCGAAGCGCGAGAGATGCACGGCGCAGATCGAGGCGGCGGCGAGCGATTCCAGGGCGAAGTCGCGGTCGGCGACCGAATCCAGGGAGTTGGCGGTGGGCCGGTCGAATCCCAACGCGGACGCGGTGGCGTGCCGGTCGATCGGGAAGGACGTGCCGGCGAGCGCCGCGGCGCCGAGCGGGCACTCGTTGAGCCGTGCCCGCGCGTCGCGGAACCGGCCGCGGTCCCGGGCCAGCATCTCGACATAGGCCAGGCAATGATGGCCGAAGGTGACCGGCTGGGCCGACTGGAGATGGGTGAAGCCCGGCATCACCGTGCCGGCGTGCTTGAGCGCCGTGTCCGCCAGCGCCCGCTGCAGGTCGGCGGCCTGCTGGTCGAGGGAGTCGAGGGTGTCGCGCACCCACAGCTTCATGTCGGTGGCGACCTGGTCGTTGCGCGAGCGCGCGGTGTGCAGGCGCCCGGCGGCCGGGCCGACGATCTCGGTGAGCCGGCTCTCCACCGACA